>JAEZMB010000105.1 GCA_023435825.1 Pseudomonadota bacterium
CCCCCCCCCCCCCCCCCCCCCCCCCCCCCCCCCCCCCCCCCCCCCCCCCCCCCCCCCCCCCCCCCCCCCCCCCCGCCGGAGGCATTCAACGCTCAAACGACCCGGGCTGGTGCAAGAAAAACGTCGCCTCGGCGCGGGTGATGTCGTTGTCGCAGGGTGGGGCCAGGGCGCGCAGTTCGGTTTCGTCGCGGCCGAAGACGTAGGAGGTGAGCGTGTAGAGCATCTTGCCGCGCGAGAGGAACGTCTGGCGCACGAGTTGGAGTTTGATGCCGCCGTTGCCGTTGTCCACCCGGCGCAGGTAGATGGCGTCGTAGCTGCGACGGCCCTGGATGGTGGTGGGGCGGCAGGTGACGTTGAACCCTTTGAGGGTGTCGACAACGTAGGCCTTGACGAGTTCGCAGTTGGCGAAATCCGAGGTGGTGGGCAAAAATTCGGTGGGCCGCTCGCTGACGCAGACGTAGAACCGGCAGTCGCCGTGGCGGGCTTCCACGGAGACCTGGCAGGCGTCGGTTTTTTCCTCGGTGACGGTCCAGCCCTTGGGCGGGATGAAGCTGAAGAGATAGGGCTTGTTGACGTAGCGCACGGGCGACTCTGGCGGATCGTAGCAGGCCGTAAGGCCGGCGCAGAGAAGTGCGCCCAGGAACGGCGCGGCGAGGCGCAAGAAAAAACGCATGGCTGGCTCTACCATGGCTGGGACACGGCTTCAACGGTCAGACGGCGGCCGGTTTCAAGAAGTGGTTGGCCTGTGTTATTGGCCGGGTGGGAGCCATCGCCTGGTGTCGCTTCAAATACAGGCAGATGCTTCAATGGCGCGGCTGGGCAAGGGCCGGCTTGCCCGTGGGGCCGGGCTGCATTATGTGATAGGCGACGGACCCAATCCCAGGGACGGGAGGGCAGCTCATGACCGACGCCATATCCGCCGCCCAGTCGGCGCTCAGTTCCTTTACCACCTCCATGGCGGTCACGGCCAACAACGTGGCCAACGTCAACACCGACGGCTACAAGTCCCAGGAGGCCCGTCTGGAGACCGGCCCGGACGGCCAGGGCGTGCGCGTGTCCGACATCGTGCGCGATGATTCGCCCGGCGGCTATCAGCCGGAATCCGTCAGCGCCTACAACCAGGCCGGGGTGTACGAACCTTCGGCCGGGCTGGTGGAGACGAGCAACGTGGACCTGGCCCGCCAGACCGTGGACATGATCCAGACCTCCCGGGCCTTCGAGGCCAACGTCGTGACCATCCGCAGCCAGGACCAGATGCTCGGCACGCTGCTGGACATGCGGGTCTAGGGGAGCAGCCTCGATAAGCGCCGAGAACGCTTCGCGGACCATGCCCTGGAACAACGCCTTTTGCCGAACCCGCGCGGGAGGATGTCTTGCCGAGCGCCGGGCGGGCCGTTCTTTTTCCTGTCAGTAAATTGACAGCCCCGGAACGAAGCTATAGAGCAGGGGAAACCGCCCGGATTGGCGGCGCTTTCTTCCGGAGGCCAGATGGAACTGAACCTTTCCGGCATGGTCGGGCAGAGTGCTTGCCTTGCCGAGGTCCTGCGCGTGCTGGCCAAGGTGGCCCCCACCGACTCCACGGTGCTGGTCACGGGCGAATCCGGCACGGGCAAGGAACTGCTCGTGCGGGCGCTGCACGCCAACAGCCGCCGGGCCGGCAAGCCCTTCGTGCCGGTCAACTGCGGGGCCATCCCGCGCGAACTCCTGGAATCCGAGCTTTTCGGCCACGAGAAGGGGGCCTTCACCTCGGCTGTGCGCACCCGGCAAGGGCGGTTCGAGCTGGCCGAGGGCGGCACGATCTTTCTCGATGAAATCGGCGAGATGGACCTGAGCCTGCAGGTGAAAATCCTGCGGGCGCTCCAGGAAAAGGAATACGAACGGGTCGGCGGCGACAAGACCCTCAAGGCCGACGTGCGCATCGTGGCCGCCACCAACCGCGACCTGGAAACCGAGGTGGCGGCGGGGCGGTTTCGCGAAGACCTTTACTACCGCTTAAACGTCATCCCGCTGCATCTGCCGCCGCTGCGCGAGCGCGGCCAGGACATCCTGCTTTTGGCCGACTATTTCCTGGGCCGCTTCTGCCGTCAGAAAAGCCGGCCCACCCTCACGTTCTCGCCCGAGGCCCGGGGGATGGTGCTGGGCTATCCCTGGCCGGGCAACGTGCGGGAACTGGAAAACTTCATGGAGCGCCTGTCCATCCTGTGCGACAGCGAGGTGGTGGGCATCGAGGACCTGCCGCGCAAGATCCTCGACCATGCCGGCGTGGCCCCGCCGCCGCCGGTGGCGTACGTCGAGGCCGGTTTCCGCTGGCCGACCCTGGCCGATCTGGCCGAAAAATCCATGGGACTCAAGGACTTCATGGACACCCTGGAGGAAAAGCTCCTCATCGAGGCCCTGGGCAAGGCTTCGGGGGTGAAGAACCAGGCGGCGGAATTGCTCGGCATCAAACGCACGACGCTGATTGAAAAGCTCAAAAAGCGCAACATGGCCGGCGATTGAGGGGCGGGACGCGGCTTGCCGGCGTCGCTTCCAGATGCCTCGGAGGCAGCCCCGGACCATCAGGGAAGGCGCGGGGTTGCGCGGATGGGTGCGTTTCGTCTCCCGGCCACGCGGCAGGGGTAACGGCGAGCGCAAAATGAGCATGGTCCTTGCAGGAAAGCCCGGCGTGAGCCTCTCCCTTCGCGCCGCCTGTTGGCGGCTTCTTCTGGCGGTCGTCATGGCCGCGCTGTCCGCCGGCCCGGCGGCAGCCTTGTCCGTGTCCACGGTCACCAAGGCCGACACGGACTCGCTTTTGCTCCAGTTTTCCAAGCGCGGCGGCTATCCGGCCATCAGCCGCACCGGTCCGGTGGAGATCAGCCTGGCCTTTCCCGCCGGAACCCTGGCCGGCGAAGCGCCGCCCGGGCCGGCGGATTTCAATTCCTCGCGGCTGCTTGAGGGCGTGCGCCTGGAAGGTGACACCGTGGTCGTGCGCCTGAAATCCGACGCTTTCGGCTTCGTGGGCTGGCCCGAGGGCGACCAGGGACTCAAACTGCAAGTCTACCGCGACCCGGCCGGGGCCAACTGGTCCCCGGGCGCGCCCACGGCCACCGCCAACACCACCTGGCCGCCGGCCGAACCGGCCGCCGTCAAACCGGCCTCGGCCCTGACCCTTCCGGTAACGCCGCCCAATCCCAAGCCCGGCCCCCTGGACCTGCCGCCGCTGCCGCCGTCGCTGACGCCGCCGGCCGCCGAGCCGGCCAAGGCCGGAGGGCCCGAAGCGGCCAAGGAAGCCTTTTACGCCGTGCCCTCGTCCATGCGGGCCACGGCCCTTCGCGTGAGTCCGGACAAGGCCCCGGTGCTGCGGCCCGACGGCATGGCCCGGACGCCGTCCCCGGCCCTGACCGAACAGCCGGCCGGCGGCAAGGGGCAAACCCCGGGCGGCGGCGGTGAAATGCGCCAAGCCGTCAAATTGCCGCCGATCCCTCCGGCCCTGGCCGGCGACGAGACCCGCGCCCCGGTGACGCCGCCCGCCAAGGAGCAAAAGCCCGCCCCGGCCGCCAAGGCCGAGGCCGCTCCCCAGCCCCCGGCCGCCGACCACGCCCCGGCCAGCGCCGAGGCCATACCTCCGCCCCAGGAAGAAGACCACGAGGCCAACACCCTGGTGGCCGCCCAGGCCGAACGGCTGGCCGGCAACTTCTTCGGGGCCAACAACATGCTGCGCAGCCTGGTGCTCAACCCCAAGCTCAAGCCCGACGTGCGCGAAGAAGCCATGCACACCCTGGCCGGCGTGCAGATGGATCTCTACAAGGACGATCTGGCCGGCCACTATGACGCGATTCAAAAAGCCCTCAACGAAGCCATAAACGTCAACCCCAACTCCTACCGGGTGCCCGAGACCCTGCTGCAGCTGGGGATGCTCAACCTTCGCGTGGGCAACATCCCCGAGGCCAAGGGCTACTTCAACGTGCTCACGCGCAAGTACCCCACCGACGCCAGCGTCCCCATGGTCAACTTCGCCTGGGGCGAATACTATTTTGATCGCGGCGAGTACAAGAAGGCCGAGGAAGAGTACAAGAACGTCGTCGAGAAGTTCCCGGAGAGCAAGTTCGTGCGCGAAGGGGCCATGGGCATGGCCAAGACCCTGGTGCGCCTGGGGCGCTATAAGGAAGCCGCCCAGATCGCCGACTACATCGACAAGCGCTGGCCGCGCTATTACGTCGAATTCCCGCAAATCCTTCGAATCACCGGCGACATCGCCTACAAGAACGGCGATTTCAAGAAAGCCCGAGACTGCTACATGCTGTTCTATAACATGGAGCCCGAGGCCAAGGACACGGATCTGGTCCTGGCCAAGCTCGGCGACATCTACGGGCGTCTGGGCAACAAGCCTGCGGCCGTGGATTTCTACAACCTAGCCATCAAGGACCATCCGGACAGCGAGGGCGGGCTGGTGGCCAAGATGCGCCTGGCCGAGCAGGGCGTCCATGACCAGCCCACCATCACCGAGATGTTCCCGCTTTTCGACAAGCCGCAGTACGGCAGCCCCGAGGAAATCTACCGCAGCATCATCCGCGACCATCCCCAAAGCCCGCTGGCGCCCCTGGCCCAGCTCAAGCTGGCCATGTGGCTGCTGCACCAGCAAAACTATCCCGGCAGCCTCAAGGAATCCGCCGCCTACCTGGAGCGCTATCCCCAAAGCGAACTGGCCCCCAAGGCCGAGGAGACGGCGATCACCGCGTTTGAGCGCATGGCCGCCGACATGCTGGCCCACAAGGACTACGATCGGCTGGTGGCGGCCTACAAGGAATACCGCCTCATCAACACCAACCGGGGGCTGCTCTCGGACACCACCCGCCTGGGCCTGGCCCTGGCCTACCTGCGCACCGGCGACACGGCAAACGCCATCAAGGAAGCCTCGCCCTACATCGGCCCCAAGGAGACCGACAACGGCAACTGGGCGCTGACCATGGCCATGTCGATCTACCAGAACGACCGCAACTGGCGCGAGATCGTGGAGCTGGCCCGCAAGGTCCAGGGCTGGCGGTTTTCCCCCAACCAGCGCCGGGGCCTGGAATATCTGGTGGCCGAGTCCCTGGAGAATCTCGGCGAGGCGAGCCGGGCCTTGCCCCTTTGGACCAAGCTGGCCGGGGACCGCGACCTGGAGGCTGAAAAGCGCTGCTACGCGCTCTATTTCGTGGCTAAGGAGGCCATGGCCAAGAAGGAGTGGGAAAAGGCCCAGCTCTATGCCGGCGAGGCCGACTTCATGTTCAAGGAGACCGGCCGCGACCCGGACAAGCGCAAGGCCGCCGTCAACATCCAGATCGAAGCCGCCCGGGCCCTTGGCGACTATTCCAAGGCCTTCAAGCTGGCCGAGGCCTATGCCAAGCTGTGCAAGGAAGGCGACGACGACTACGCCGGCAATCGGATGCGCATCGCCGCCATCCAGCGGGCCATGGGCGACGTCGAGGGCTGGCGGGCCACGCTGACGGCCATGCGCGACGCCGCGCCCGAATCCCTCTACGGCCGCATGGCCGCCTCGGACCTGGCCGCCAGCGGCCTGCAAAACCGCCTCGACGCCCTGACCAAGCCGCAATAACCCGCCGCGCCCTTGTCATCCGTCCCGGCCGGCGCTAGATACGATATGCCGCCGTTCCGTTTTGATGCCGGCGGCAAGGAGCCGGCCATGCCCACAGCCGCGACTATTGCCGCATCGATCCGCCAGCCCGTGGTGGCCGGGCGGTTCTATCCGGCCGCTCCCGCCGCCCTGGCCCAGGAGACGGCCCTCTATCTGGCCGAGGCCGGCGAACCCTCGGGACGGCCGACCCTGCTGGCCATGGCCCCCCACGCCGGAGCCGTCTACAGCGGGCCGGTGGCCGGCAAGACCCTGGGCGCGGCCAACCTCGCCGACACGTTGCTGCTGCTTGGCCCCAACCACACCGGCCGGGGGGCGCGAATGGCCGTGTGGCCGGACGGAGCCTGGCGCATCCCGGGCCGGGACGTGCCCGTGGAGGTGGCCCTGGCCGAGGCTTTGCTCGCCGCCGCGCCCGGGCTTTCCCCGGACCGTGAGGCCCATCTGGGCGAGCATTCGCTGGAAGTGCTGCTGCCGTTTGTCACGGCCGTGCGGCCGGAGTGCCGCATCGTGCCGGTGGCCGTGGGCGAACCGCGCCCGGGCGTCCTGGCCGAGACGGCCCGGGCCATGGCCGGCGTGCTGGCCGCCTGGCCCGATCCCGTCTCCATCCTCGTCAGCTCCGACATGAGCCATTACCTGCCCGAAGCGGCGGCCAAAAAGCGCGACTCCATGGCCCTGGCCCGGGTTCTGGCCCTGGACCCGCAGGGGCTTTTCGACGTGGTGCGCCGCGAGGATATCAGCATGTGCGGCGTGCTGCCCATGACCCTGGGCCTTCTCATCGCCCGGGCGCTGGGGGCGACGTCGGCCCGGCTGGCCGCCTACGCCACCTCCGGGGAGGTCAGCGGCGATTTCGACCAGGTGGTGGGCTACGCCGGGGTGATCGTGGAATGACGGCGGGCGGCGAGGCTTCTCGCGGGGCATGGACTCCGGCCGCGCCAGCCGCTATAGCAATCAAACGGCCTGCCGTCATGGGGCCGGGCAACCATGACCAACGCCATTTACGAGGTATTATGAAACCGTTATCGCGTCTTTCCGGTCCGCTGCGCCTTGTCGTCGTGCTGGCCCTGTCGTTGTCGCTTTTCGCCTGCGCCACCTATACGCCGCCCAATCCGCAAATAAACGGCGTGGTCGATCCGGCCATGCTGCCCAGCGCCGTGCGCACGCCCCAGTGGGATCTGGGCGCGGTGCGCTACGTCTGGGGCGGCAAGGGCATCAACTATTACGAGGCCGGGCTGACCCCGGTGTTGCTGCTCGTGCGCAACAAATCCGGCGCGAACCCCATCGTCTATGCCGAGGAGTGCCGGGGCATCGGCCCGGGCGGCGTGGAATATCCGCCGTACCCGGTGGCCCAGGCGTCGGAGGTGGTGTTCGCCTCCACGGCCTACAAGAAGAGCGCCGAGGCGGCGGTGGTCGGGGGACTGACCGGTGCGGCCGTGGGCGCGGGCCTGGGCGCGCTTATCGGCTCGGGCTTCAACTACGGCTGGGGTGCCGGCCCGGGCGCGCTCATCGGCGCGGGCATCGGCGCGGTGGGCGGCGCGGCGCTTACCCAGCAGCCGAGCATGGAACAGTACCGGGCCACGGTTTACCAGGACATCGCCACCTACGCCTGGCGGGCCGCGCCCATCGCGCCCGGCGGCCTCATGCCCGGCTACCTCTACTTCCCGGCCAACCTCGGCATCCATTCCCTGCGGGTGGTGCTGCGCTACGACCAGCACGCCCAGACGTTCATCGTGCCCGTCAACAACCCGGTCTGGTAGACCGCGTTTTCCCGTACTCGCCAAGCCCGGCCCGGAAGCGATTCCGGGCCGGGCTTTTTTTACACCGCGCCATGCCCTACTGGCGGGCTGTCGCCCCGTCCGTCAAAACGTCAATCACCGCCGATCCCCTTAACCCTTTTCCCCCGTTGGGGGGTCTGGGGGCCTCAGGCCCCCAGCCGCCGGAGGCATTCTTCTCTCTTGCTCCCCTTAGTCAGGCCGTTTCGCCGGCCAGAGCCGATTCGATCTCCCTGGAAACGACTTCATGCGCCTCGCGAGTTCGGGCAGTTTCCAGGGCGCGGCGCG
>JAEZMB010000123.1 GCA_023435825.1 Pseudomonadota bacterium
CCGGAAGATGCCTCCGGGGGCTGGGGGCCTGAGGCCCCCAGACCCCCCAGATGGGGTATAAAGGACGCGACATGGCCGATATTCTGGTTTTAAATCCCCCCTTTCTGCCCAAATTCTCCCGGCCCCAGCGTTCCCCGGCCGTGACCAAGAGCGGCACGCTCTATTTCCCCCTGTTCCTGGCCCAGGCCGTGGCCGTGCTCGAAGCCGACGACTTCGAGGTCGCCTTCCTCGACGCCCCGGCCGCCGGCTTGGACCTCGACGCCGTCGTGGCCCGGGCCAAGGCCGAGACGCCGTTTTTAGCCGTGCTGGACACCTCCACCCCGAGCATCGACGCCGACATCAAGGCCGCCGCCGCCCTGAAGAACGCCCTGCCCGGACTTTTTACCGTGCTGGTCGGCCCCCATGCCACGGCCCTGGCCGGCAAGGTGCTCGAAGACGGACGCGGGGCCGTGGACGCCGTGGCCCGGCGCGAATACGAGGCCACCGTCCTGGAACTGGCCCGGCTCCTGGCCGCCGGCCCGGCCACGCCGGCCCGTCTGGCCACCGTGGACGGCCTGTCGTTTCTGGGGGAAGGGGGCGTCGTCGTCCACAATCCGGACCGGCCCTTCATCGAAGAACTCGACGCCCTGCCGCCCGTGGCCCCGGTCTACGCCCGCCACCTCGACATCCGGCACTATTTCAATCCCAACGCCAAGCCGCCCATGGTCACCCTGGCCACCTCGCGCGGCTGCCCGTTTCGCTGCTCGTTTTGCCTGCATCCCCAAACGCTGACCGGCCGCACCGCCCGTTGCCGCTCCATCGACAAGGTCCTGGACGAGGTCGCCTGGTGCCTGGACCACTTCCCGGGGCTTCGCACCATCTTTTTCGAGGACGATACCCTGACCGCCGACCGGGTCCGCTGCCGGGCCTTTTGCCAGGCCATCATCCGCCGGGGACTGGTGTTCGAGTGGACGGCCAACGCCCGGGCCGATCTGGACCCGGACCTCATGGGCCTGATGCGCCGGGCCGGCTGCCGGCAACTCTGCGTGGGCTTCGAATCCGCCGACCCCACGGCCCTGTCGGCCATGAAAAAAGGCCTGGGAGCCGAGCGTATGCGGCTGTTTCGGGCCGACGCCGCCGCCGCCGGCCTCAAGATCCACGGCTGCTTCATTTTCGGTTTCCCCGGCGACACCAGGGAGTCCATCCTGGCCACTATCGACTTCGCCCTGGACCTCAATCCGGAAACCGCCCAGTTCTATCCGGTCATGGTCTATCCCGGCACCGAAGCCTACGCCGACTACGAGGCGCGGGGCTTTATCGCCGCCGGCCGCTGGCGCGACTGGCTCACCCCCGAGGGCCTGCACGGCTGCGTGGTGCGCAACGAGTCGCTGTATCCGGCCGAGATCGTGCGCCTGTGCGACCTGGCCCGCAAACGGTTCTACCTGCGGCCGCAATTTCTTATCCGCCGCGCCCTGGCCGCGCTGGCAAGCCCCGGCGAAATGGCCCGGACCCTGCGGGCCGGCCGGGTCTTTTTGAAGCATTTGCTGCGGGGTTCAAAGGTGTAGCGGCCCCGTTTCGGCCATGGGCTTGACCTCATGCTTGCATCGCCTTATTTGTTCCCCAATTGAGGAACAACCAGACAACGCCGCTGCCGGCGGCAGGCCGTTATGAAAACTGAGACCATCCGCGCCAGGATTGATCCTGTGCTCAAGCTCGAAGCCGAAGAGATCATGGAAACCCTGGGGTTGACGCCCAGTTCGGTCATCAAGATGCTGTACAAGCAGATCGTCCTGACCCGGGCTTTGCCCTTCCCCGTCAGGCTGCCCAACGCCGCCACCCTGGCGGCCATGGCCGAACTGGAACAGGGCGGCGGCGGCCAGGCCGCTAGCGTGGCCGACATGTTGCGCGACCTCAAATCCCCCGAGGCGGACGACGACGCATGTACGCAACCATCCGATGGACCAGCCAGTTCAAGAAGGACTATCGGCTGATGGCCAGGCGCGGTCGGGACATGGACAGGCTGGACGCGGTCCTGGCCGCCCTGGCCAACGGGGAGACGCCGCCGCCGGCCCTCAAGGATCACGCCCTGGTCGGCAACTGGAGCGGCTACCGCGAACTGCATGTGGAACCGGATTGGCTCCTCATCTACCGCGTGGAGCCGGAAATACTCTCCTTCGTCCGCACCGGCTCCCATGCCGCCCTGTTTCGGTAACCGCCCCATGCCCCGCCTGACCGTCGTCATCCCGGCCTACAACGCCGCCGCCACCTTGGGCGACGCCCTGGACGCCCTGACCGCCCAGACCATCCCCCGGTCGGCGTTTTCCGTCATCGTGGTCGACGACGGCTCCAGCGACGCCACCGCCGCCCTGGCCCGGGCCAGGGGCGTGGCCGTCATTTCCCAGCCAAACGCCGGCCCGGCCGCCGCCCGAAACGCCGGAGCCGCCGCCGCGCCGCCGGACAGCGACATCCTTGTTTTCACCGACGCCGACTGCGCCCCGGCCCCGGATTTCCTGGCCCGCCTCACCGCCCCCCTGGACGATGCGGCCGTTGCCGGCGTCCAGGGTGCCTACCGCACCCGCCAGACGTCGCTCACCGCCCGGTTCGCCCAGATCGAGTTCGAGGACCGCTACGCCTATGTCGCTAGGCGTCCGGCCATCGACCTCGTGGCCACCTACGCCGCCGCCTACCGCCGCGCGGTGTTTGATGCGGCCGGCGGCTTCGACACGTCCTTCCGGGCGGCCGACAACGAGGACACCGAGCTGTCCTACCGGCTGGCCGCCGCCGGCCACCGGCTGGTCTTCGCCCCGGACGCCATCGTCTATCATCGCCATCCGGCCGCCCTGGGCCGCTATTTGACCATCAAGGCCAGCCGGGCCTTTTGGCGGCTTCGGGCCTGCCGGGAGCATCCCGAAAAGCTCGTGCGCGACGGCTACACTCCGCCGGTCATCCGCCTCCAGACCATCCTGGCCGGACTGTTCGCCCTGGCCACGGTCCTGGCCCCGTTCTCCCGGCCGGCCGGCCTGTTCGCCCTGGCCGCCCTGGCCGCGCTGCTGGGGAGCGCCCTGCCCTTTGCCCGCTTCGCCGCCGGGCGCGACAGGACCGTGGCCCGTCTGGCCCCGATGTTCGTCACGCTGCGCTCCCTGGCCTTTGCCGCCGGCCTGGCCTGGGGGCTGGCCGACCGCCTGCTGTCCCGGACGGCCTGCCGCCCGCCACAGGGGACAACCCCCAAACGGGTGGGCCTTGATCTCCACACCATTTCCGGCATCCGCCAGGGGTCGCGCACCTACATCGAAGCCCTGGCCGCCCGGTTGCCCCAGGCCGCCCCGGACCTCGACTTCGTCTTCTACGCCACCCGGGATGGCCTGGACGCGGCTCGGACCCTGGCCGGAGACGCCCCCAACGTCACGGTGCGCGAGATCCCCGCCGGCCGTCTGGCCCGACTGATCGCCCCCTTCCCCTGGCGGCTTCGCCGGGAGGTCGACGTCTTCCACTGCCAGTACCTCGCCCCGCTCACCCCCACGGTCCCCTGCGTGGTCAGCCTCCACGACATCCTGCACGAAGCCATGCCCGAACATTTCCCCAAGGGGCTGTCGCGCCTCATGCGGCTGCTCTATCCCCTGGGGGCGCGCCGGGCGGCCATGGTGCTCACACTTTCGGCCTATTGCCGCGACGAGATCATCGCCCGCTACCGCGTGCCGGCCGACCGTGTGGCTTACGCCTTTCCCGGGGTGGACCCGGCCTTCGCCCCGGTGACGGACCCGGCCGCCCTGGCCGCCGCGCGCGCCCGGCTGGGGCTGCCGGACGGCCCCTACATCCTGTTTCTGGGCCGCATGGAGCCGCGCAAGAACGTCCCCGGGCTGGCGGCGGCTTATGCCTTGCTGCGAAATCGTTTGGGAGAGGGCGCGCCCGCCCTGGTCATCGCCGGGCCGGACGACGGGCTTTTCGCCGCCTTTGGGCAAAAGCTGCGCGAGGCGGGGACGGCCGAGGGCATCGTCTTTTGCGGCGGGGTGGCCCAGGCGGATCTGCCGGCCTTGCTGTCCGGGGCGGCGGTCTTTGCCTATCCGAGCTTTGGCGAGGGATTCGGGCTGCCGGTGGTGGAGGCCATGGCCTGCGGCGCGCCGGTGGCGGCAAGCACGGCTCCGGCCGTGCCCGAAGCGGCCGGCGGCGCGGCCCTTCTGGTCGACCCGCGTGACCCGCAAGCCCTGGCCGAGGCCCTGTATCGGGTGCTCACCGAACCGGAACTGGCCGCCGCACTGCGGGCCAAGGGCCTGGCCCGGGCCAAGCTTCTGCATTGGAACGACACGGCGGCCATGGCCGTGGCCGCCTACCGGCGGGCCTTGGCCTGACGCGCCGCCAGGAGACGATCAGTCGGCCGCGTCGGTCCGCGAGCCGCCGGCCATGGCCTGTCCCAGGGTGCGCCCCAGTTCGGTCATGTCCACGGGCTTGACCAGATAGGCGTCCACGCCGGCCTCCAGGGCGGCGCAGCGGTCCTCGGCCAGGGCGTGGGCGGTCAAGGCCACCACGGGCACGTCCCGGGCGGCCGGCCCGGCCTCGCCCAGGCGCAGGGCCCGCACGGCCGAAAGCCCGTCCAACTCCGGCATCCGCATGTCCATGAGCACGCAATCAAAAGCGTTCTCGGCCAGGGCGGCCAGGGCCTGGCGGCCGTTTTCCACCAGATGGGGCCGGCAGCCCAGCTTTTGCAGCATCACCCGGATGGTCAGCCGGTTGACGGCCTCGTCCTCGGCCACCAGCACCCGTTTGCCGGTCAAGGAAGCCGGTTCCCGGATCGGACGGGCCGGCTCCGCCTCGGGCAGGGCAAAGGGCAGGGTGACGCGCACATCGGTGCCCCGGCCCACTTCGCTGGCCAGCATGATCTCTCCCCCCATTTCCACGGCCAGGCCCTTGGCGATGCAAAGCCCCAATCCGGCTCCGCCAAACATCCCGCCTGCGTGGGGCCGGGCCTGGGCGAAGGGTTCGAACAAGCCCGGGAGGCGCTCCCGGGGGATGCCGATGCCGGTGTCGGACAGGCCAAAGCGCAGCTGCAGCGGCTCGCTGCCGGGAACGGTTTCCACGGACAGCACCACCTGCCCTTCGGCCGTGAATTTGACCGCATTGCCGGCCAGGGCGAAAAGAATCTGGCGCAGCCGGGCCGCGTCGCCGCGAAGGAGCCTGGGCACGTCCGGGGCCACGCGCTGCACGAACCGCAGGCCCTTGATGTTGGCTTCGTAGGCCAGGGAGGTGGCCACCGGGGCAATGACCGCGTCAAGGTCGAAAACTTCCTCGGCCAGGCGCACCTGGCCGCCCTGGATGTTCGTCACTTCCAGGAGATCGGAGAGAATCCGCAACAGCCCCCGGGCCGATTCCATGGCCGTGTCCAGGTAGTCGGCCACCTCCGGGCCGGGGCAGGCCGACTGGGCCAGCTGGAGCATCCCCATGATGCCGTTTAGGGGGGTGCGCAGTTCATGGCTCATGTGGGCCAGGAAGGCGGATTTGATGGCTCCGGCCGCCTCGGCCTTGGCCAGGGCGTCGGCCCGCTGCTTTTCCAGGCTTTGGCGGGCCGAGATGTCGCGAAACATCACCTGGATCGTGCCGGCTTGTTTGTCCAGCAGCCCGAAGGACACGGCCACGGGCAGGTACGTGCCGTCGGCCCGGCGGTAGCGCCGGTCCATATGGCGCGTCCGGCCGTCCAGGGCCGCCCGGTGGTTGTCCTCGGGCGAGGCCGCGGCCTGGTCGTCTGGATGCACGATGTCGGCCATGCGGCCCCCGACCAGGTTGGCGCGGTCCTGGCCGAGCAGGCTCAGGGCCATGGGGTTGGCCTCAAGGATGCGGCCGGCCGCGTCGCCGACCAGGATGCCCATGGCCGATTGTTCGAAAAAAAGCCGCCAATACCGGGCGTCTTGGGGCCGGGCGATGGGGGGCGCGTCCTGGGGGCCGTCTGGGGCTGGGGCTGGTCTTTCCGGGCTGCTCATGGCGTCGTCACAGTTCGCTGCGGGCCTGTCGCCGGCCGAATGGCCACATCGCATCGACGAAATGCATAGCATGAAAAGCGGGTTGTCTGGCAAGTGGCGACCGGCGGGCGACCAGGAGACAGTTGTTGCTTTTTGCGGTAGGGAAAACCTATGGGAAACTGCCTTCGCGCCGCCACCGCTTTGGCGACCCTCACATGGGTTCTTGCCTGCGCCCTGATCGGGCCGGCCGCGGCCGGACAGACCGCGCCGGCGGTGTTGCTGCTCAGTTCCTACCACCACGGCGACCCCTGGTCGGACCGGATCGTGGACGGTTTTCTCCAGCGCCTGCCCTCCACCAAGGCCCGGGTGTTCGTGGAGCACCTCGACGCCAGGCGTTTTTCCGAAACCGAGGACCGCGGCGATCTCGCCGACTATCTGGCCGCCAAGTACGCCCATGTGCCCATCGCCGTCCTCGCCTCCAGCGACGACGCCGCCCTGAATTTCTGGCTGGCCCGACGCGACACGCTCTTTCCCGGCCGGCCCATCGTCTTTTGCGGGGTCAATGACTTCACCCCAGCCCGTATCGCCGGGTATGCCGACGTCACGGGCGTGGGCGAGTCGCCGGACGTGCTGGGCACCCTGGATCTGGCCCTGGCCCTGGCCCCGTCGGCCCGCACCGTGCTGGCCCTGACCGCCGACGACGCGGCTTCGTCCCGGGCCAACATCGACCGGTTCCGCCGGGCGGCCCGGGCCCTGGAAGGACGGATGCGGCCGGTGGAACTGCAAAACGTCACCCTTGAGGCGGCAAAAAAGGCCCTGGCCGCCGCGCCCCGCGACGCCGTGGTCATCCGTCTGGCCCCCCTCAGGAACGACGCCGGCGATGCGCCGCTCATGGGCGAGGACATGGCCGCCCTGGCCGCCGTTTCCCCTATCCCCATCTTCTGCCTGTGGGACTTCGACCTGGGGCTTGGCGCGGTGGGCGGCCGGGTCCTGCGCGGCCAGGACCAGGGCCGGGCGGCCGCCGCCATCGTGGAACGGGTGTTGGCCGGCCAGGCCCCGGCCGACATCCCGGTGACCAACGTGCCGGCCGAAACGATCCTGGACCAGGCCGTGATGACCCGTCTGGGTCTGCCGGTGGACCGCGCGCCCAAGGACACCATCTTCGAGAATGTGCCCATGTCCTTGTACGAACGCTTCAAGGGCCTTTTTTGGGCCGGCGGCGCGGCCTTGGCCATTTCGTTGCCCGGCGCCGTGGCCCTGCTTATCCTCCTGACCGGGCGGCGGCGGGCCGAGATGCGGCTGGCCGAAAGCGAACGCCGCTACCGGGAGCTGGTGGAATCGGCCAACTCCCTGATCCTGCGCTTCGACGCCACGGGCCGGCTGATCTTCGTCAACGAATACGCCGAGCGGCTTCTCGGCTACAGCCGCGCCGAGATGCTCTCGGGCAAGGCCGTGTTCTGGCCGTCGGCCCCGCCCGACCTCGCCAGCCTCCTGGCCCGGGCCATGGCCGCGCCCCATGCCCTGGCCGGCTCGGGCAATGAAAATGAAGTGGTGGCCAAGGACGGCCGGCGGGTCTATCTCCAGTGGGACAACCAGCCGCTTTTCGGGCCGGACGGCCGTCCCGAGGGCTGGCTGGCCGTGGGCGCGGACATCACGGCCCGGCGGCTGGCCGAGGAAGCCCTGGCCGCCCGGGCCCTGGCCGAGGAAGAGCTGGCCCTTTTCGGCCGGGAACTGCTGGCCGGCGGCGACGACGCCGTGGATCGGGCCCTGGTGCGGCTTCTCAGCGCCTTTTCCGTGGGCCGGGCCGTCTGGTACGACAATGTGGATGATCCGCGTCTGGGGCTTTGCGCCCGCCTCGCGGCCGAGGCCTACGCCGCCGGCCTCCCGCCGTGCCGCCCCATGGCCGAGGTGGCGCTTATCCCCTACAGCATCGACGGCTTCCAGTCGGCCGACCGGATGGCGGCCGGAGAGATCGTCACCGGCCAGGAAGCGGACTTCCCGGAAGCGCTCAAGGACATCCTGGGCCTGTACGGGGCCAAGGCGGTCATCAACGCGCCGGTCAGCCGGGACGGCGTCTGGTCGGGGTTCCTCGGCCTGGCCGATGTGCGCGGGCCGCGCCAGTTCACCCGCCAGGAACAGTCCCTGCTGTCCACGGCGGCCAGTCTGCTGTCGGTCTATCTGGCCCGCCGCTGACAGCAAGACGCCTGATCGCGGCGAACCGCCTGCGGTTGCACAATCGGCCTCTCCCCAACTGGACAATAGAAAACGGACATCCTATACATCTTGCCACTAGGCGCTGGTCCCCTGTTCGAGGACCGCGCATCCCTGCCCTGCCCGCCGTCTGTCCGCGCGGGCGTTGCCCTCGTCGCCAGCCGGCGACCGAGGAGGTCCCATGGTCCTTGCCCGCCTCTGGCCGGACTATCTGCCGTATGCCACCCTGCTCGTCTGTCTCTTGGGGCTGTCCAGGCGTCTTGCGCGATGGCTTCTGGCCAAACCCGCGAAGTCCCCGCTTTTTCCCCGCCCGTCCGCAGCGCCGGCCAAGTGGCGTCGCCTGGCCGTCGAGGTCTGCCTGTTGCGCGGCGTCCAGGCCGCGGAGCCCGGCCTATGGCTTGGGGCATGGCCCCTGCATGTGGCCCTGGGCGGCATCGCCCTGGGCCACATCCGGGCCTTTGTCGACTTTCCGGGGCTGTGGCAGGCGCTTGGCCTTGGCCCCGAACGCCTGAACACCCTGGCCGGTGCGGCGGGCGGGGTGGTCGGCCTGACGGCCCTGCTGGCCTGCCTCTATCTGCTGGCCCGCCGGACCCTCGTGCGCCGCATGCGTGAAATCACCAGGGCGCAAGACATCTGGACCCTGCTGCTGTTGCTGGCGGTCATCCTCTCGGGGAATGCCATGCGCTGGGGCCCTGCGGTGGACCTGGAACCCATCCGGGCGTATTTTGCCGCCCTAGCCCGGCTCAGCCCAGGCCCCATGCCTGATGCGCCCGGGTTTGCCGTCCATTTCCTCCTGGCCCAAGGCCTGCTTCTCTGGGCTCCCTTCGGCAAGCTCCTTCATGCTCCGGGCCTTTTCCTGGCCAAGGACGGCCTGCTCCGTTAGGCAGGAGGACATCCCGTGAACCCGCGACTGCCGACGCTCACCGACGCGGACCTTCGCCGGGCGGCCCAGGCCGTGGCCGCTCTGGGCAAGGGCCCACGTCCGCTGCTTTTGGCCCTGGACATCTGCGCCCGTTGCGGCCTGTGCGCCAGCCAGTGCCAGATCTACCTGTCGAGCGGCAAAGCCCGGACCAATCCCGCCCGACGTTCCCAGCTCCTGCGCGATGTCCATGCCGGCCGTCGCCGTCTGGACCGCACGCTGCTTGGCGAATGGTTGCGGGACTTCTATGAATGCACCGGCTGCCGCCGTTGCGCGGTGTTCTGCCCCCTGGGACTCGACAACTCGGTCATCACCCGCAAGGCGCGGTCCATCCTTGGCGATCTGGGGCTGACCCCGTGCCGGATCGTGGCCACCCAGGAGGCCTCGGACCGGCACGGCAACAACGAGGGCGCTTCCGAGGCCGCCATCCGCGACATCCTGGCTTTTCTGGAAGGGGAGCTGCGCGAGGAACACGGCGTGCCCATCCGCCTGCCGCTGGACGAACCGGCCGAAGTGCTCTTCGCCACCGCCTCCAGCGAAATCCTGGGAAGGCCGGAAAACCTCATGGGATGCGCCGCCTTCTTTCACGCCGCCGGCATTCCCTGGACCTTGTCGACCACGGCCTTCGACGCCGCCAACTTCGGATTGTTCTCCGGCGACGACGCCCACATGGGCCGCAAGAATCAGCTGCTCCACCAGGCCTGCCTGGAGCTTGGGGCCCAAAAGCTGGTCATCGGCGAATGCGGCCATGCCTACCGGGTGGCCAAGTACCTGGGCGGCCACACGAGCCGGCCCGATGCGCCCTATGCCGTCACCGACATTTTCAGCCTGGCCGCCGACGTGCTGCGCCGGGGCGGACTGCGCCTTGATCCCTCGCGAAATCCCCAGCCCGTCACCTACCACGATCCGTGCAACTTCGCCCGCAGCGGCGGCGTCATGGACGAGCCGAGGATCGTGCTGCGGGCTTGCGTGGCCGAATTCCGGGAGATGTCGCCCACCCGGGAGCGCAACTACTGTTGCGGCGGGGGCGGGGGCTTGGCCGTGCTGGAAACGACCGAAGGCATGGAGAGGGAAAATACGTTCTACGAGTTCCGGATGCAGACGTCAGGCCTCAAGAAATACCAGCAAATCAAGGAGTCCGGGGCCGATTACGTGGCCGCGCCCTGTTTCAACTGCCTGCGCCAGATCACGGAACTCCTCGACTATCATGACCTGGACGTCTGCGTGGGCACGGTGTTCGAGTTGTTCGACAAGGCCCTGCTGCTGTAGGCGACGGGCCAAGGCAAACGCCGCCCGTCTGCCCGGCGCGCCGCTAGCCCTTGCGCCCGGCCACGGTGGGATCATGGCGCAGGGTGCGCCGCACGAAGGCGGCGATGCGGCCGAAATCGCCGCGCGACAGCGCCGTCGCCCCCTTGGCCGCAAACCGCGCCGCCTCGCCAAGGACGTAGCCCAGCTTGTACACGGCCGGCGGCACATGGCGCGAACACCAGGCGACCGTGCCCGGGCGCAGCAGGAAGGCGTAGGCCCCGGCCGGGATGCGCTGGAAGGTCAGCAGGTAGAGCACGAACGCGGGGTAACTGCGCTGGGGCCGCAGGTAAAACGGCCGGCGGTAGATTTCCGTTTCCTCGTGATGGATACGGCCCTCGGCCTTGGCCCGGCGGTAGAGTTCGGTTTCCGGAAAATAGACCAGGCTGGCGATGGCCAAGCCGAAGGGCTTGGGCAGCCGGGCCAACAGCCGCACCGTGGCCAGCAGGTCCTCTTCCGTTTCCCAGGGCGCGTCGATGATGACGTGGTAGTCCGGGGGGAGCAGCTTGTCCCGCCGGGCATGAAGCAGTTCGGCCCCGGCCAGGACCGCCTCGTCGTCCTCGGGGCGGCGGAAGATCTCGCGCATCCGGGGGCTGCCGGTCTGGATGCCCATTTCCACGTAGCACAGCCCGGCCTCGATAAGCACGTCGAGCTTCTCGGCGTCCAGGGTCGTGGGCGAGGCCTGGCAGTAGAGCGGCAACCCGATGTCGGCCTTGTAGGCCGCCGCGAACTCCCGCAGCCAATCCAGGCGACGCGAGAAAAAGGTGTCGTCGAAAAGCTGGATCGCCTCGATGAAGGGATAGCGGGCGATGATCTGCCGCAGTTCGGCCATGACGTGGGGCACGCCGCGATGGCGGAAATAGGGCACCCCGCCGCCCCGGAACAGCGCCTTGACCGTGGGCACGTTGCAGTAGGCGCAGCCATGCGGGCAGCCCCGGTCGGTCATGGTGCGATAGGCCGTGACCAGCCGGCCGTCCCAGTGCGGCAGGCGCGGCAGGGCCAGGCGCAAAGCCTCGGCGTCAAGGGGCACGATGCGCCCGCGCTCGGGAGCCATGACGAACTGGTCCTGGCCGGAAAAATCGAAAAAGGGCAAGGCGTCGAGGTCCGGGACCAGGGGGGCCAGGCCGTTGTCGACCACGGCCCCGTCCCGCAGGGTCCAGACCCCGGGGATGGCGTCGGCCGCTCCGCCCTCGGCCAGTTCCCGGGCCAGGCGGTCAAGGGCCGCCTCGCCCTCGCCCCGGCAGACGAAATCGGCGTGTTCGAGCGCTTCCTCGGGCCGCACCGTGGCGTGGACGCCGCCCCAGACGACCGGAATGCCCAGCCGCTCCCGCACGGCCGCCGTCAGCTGCACGGCCCGGTCGAAATAGTTGGTGAAAAACGACACCCCGACCACATCGGCCCCGGCGGCCAGCTCCAGGGCCTGGTCGATCACCGTGTCGGCGTAGCGGTAGACGTAGGAGCCGTCTTCCTGGGACAGGCCGATGCTGCCCGGAAACAGCACCAGCCGGGCTTCGTGGCCGGCGGCCTTGAGGCTGGCCTGCAGGCTGCGCACGCCAAAAGCCGACAGGTCCGGCGGCGTGGGGGAAAAAAGCACGATCCGGGCCATGGTCAACCGCCCATTTCCAGAATCTTGGCGTCAATGGCGGCGGTCAGGGCGTCAAAGCCCTCCTGGGCCAGCACCACCATGATGTCGCCCGTGACCTGGAAGCGCTCCAGCACGAAATGGGCCCGCACATAGAGGGTCACGGTCTGGCAGGCGTCGGCCACGGCCAGAAGCGGTTCCAGGCTCTTGGCCGTGGACAGAGGCTGGTAGGTGACGTGCAGCCCAAGCATGGTGCCCATGGCCCCGAGCACGCCGACGAGGATGACGTTGCCCACCTCGCGCAGGGTGTCCTCGCGCATCTCCTCGGTGGGTTCGTCGATGCCCATGGCGGCGGTGAGCCCGGTGACGAGCTTGGCCGCGTCGCCGTAGGCAAAGGCCAGGGCGGTCATGCCCATCATGGGGCCGACAAAGGGCAGAAACACGCCCTCGCACACGGCCGGACAGCGGCCGGCGGCGGCGGCGGTCAGGGTCGGGCGGTTCATGATGCGAATTTCCGGGGCCGAGAGCACCACATGGCTTTCGCACATGCGGTTGAGCGCCTCGGCGGCCCGGCCAAGGCCGATGTTGACGCACTCGGCGAGAATGTCCATGCGGGCTTCGAGACTGATTTCCTGCGACATCAACCGGGTTCCTCCTGTCCAACGCCTCCACCATAGCCCGGCGCGAGAGACTTGGAAATCCCCGGCGGCCACAAAAGGGGCGACATGACGCGCCAAACAAAAACCCCAAGACGCCGCCCCGGCTTGTAGGCTAGAACAGCCCTGCGCGACAATTCCACCCGGAAGGTGACTCCCCCTATGCACGCACAGCCCATCGTCCTTGTCGGCGGCGGCGTGGCCGGCCTGGCCTGCGCCCTGACCCTGGCCGAAGCCGGCCGGCCCTGCCTGGTCCTGGAACGCGAACCCGAGGTCGGCGGGCTTTTGCGCTCGGTGGCCCTGGACGGCGTGGTCTTCGACCTCGGCCCCCACGTGCTTTTTCTCGACGCCCCCGGGCCGGGCGAGACGTTTTTGCGCGGCCTGCTCACGGGCGCGCCGGTCATCCGCCGGCCCTTCGCCTTTTCCATTTTCGCTGGCGGCCGGCATTGGAAGTTCCCCAACCATTTCGATTTTTTTCGCTATCCGCTCCGCTACCAGATCGAGGCCCTGCGCGCCGCCCTCAAGCGCCGGGGCGCGCCGCCGCCCGAGCCCATCTCGGCCGCGTTGGAGCTGTCGGAAAAATGCGGCCCGGGCCTCTACGATCTCCTTTTCCGCGACCTCTTTGCCAAAAAGGCCCTGACCCCGCCCGAGGCCCTGCACCACCACTGGCTGGCCCGGGTGGACCGCACCATCGACAACGACAAGGAACCCTTCGTGCGCCGGGGCAAGGGGCAGGCCGTGCTGGCCGCCCTGTCCCGCCTGCGCCAGCGCTACTGGTACCCGGCCGGCGGCATGGCCGATCTGGCGGTGATCCTTCGCCGGCGCATCGAGGCGGCCGGCGGCGAGGTGGTCACGAACGTGTCGCGCATCGCCCTTGTCCGCGACGGCGGGCGCATCGCCAAGGTCGTGGCCGACGGTCGGGAAATCACGCCGGCCCATGTGGTCTGGACCGCGCCGGCCAATGCGCTCCTCGACGCCCTGGACAGCGACGCCCCGCGCCTGCCCACGGTGACCATGCGCATGGTCATGCTCACCTATGCCAGAAGCGAGCGCACGCCGCGCCCCTTCGTCTACAGCTACCACCCCGATCCGGCCATGCAGGCCAACCGCATCTACTATCCGGAGTCGATCTTCGCCGAGCGCGGCCCGGCCGACCGCGAGGGCCTGTGCCTGGAGATCAACCTCGAAGACGCCGCCGAACCCGAGGAAAAAACCCTGGCCCGGGCCGTGGCCGACGTGGCCCGGCTGGGGCTGTACCCGGCCCAGGCCCTGCGGGCGTCCAAGGTTGTCACTCTGCCCTCGGCCATGCCGGTCTATCCCCTGGATTACGAAGATCGCCTGGCCCGGGCCCTGGCTCCGGTGCGCGACATCGCCAATCTCCACGCCGTGGGCCGCCAAGGCGGCTTCTATTTCTGCCTGACCCCGGCGGCGGCCTCCCAGGGCCTCAAGATGGCCGGCCATCTGCTGGGCCGCGCCCCGGCCAAGGCCACGGCCCCGGGCAGGAAAGGACTTCTTGACGCCGGCCTGGCCACCAAGGGGGCCGGCCCGGCCGAGCGGATAAAAATCCTCAAGCGCCACGCCCAGGCCTTCGTGCGCCACGCCACCCCGGCCCGGCTGTGGAACTTCTTCAAAGCCGAACGCAACCGGCTGCAAAAGCGCGCCGTCCTCGACTCCATGCCCTATATTCTGAAAATCGAGACCACCAACATCTGCAACCTGCGCTGCGCCTACTGCTACGACGACCGCCGCGCCCCGCTGCCCGGCGAGCGCCCCTACGGCCGCATGACCGTGGAGCAGTTTCAAAGCCTTATCGATTCCTGCGGCAAGTGGCTTTTCAAGATCAACATGTACGGCTTCGGCGAGCCGTTTCTGTTCCCCGAGACCCTGGAGATGATCCGCTACGCTTCCCAGCGCAACATCGGCGTGGGCGTATCGTCCAACTGCAACCACCGCGACCCGGACCTGCCCCGGCGCATCGTGGCCTCGGGCCTGGAAGTGCTCATCTTCTCCTGCCACGGCGTGACCCAGGAAACGGCCGGCCGGTTCATGCGCGGCGGCAACGCCGATCTGGCCCTGGAAAACCTCAAGGCCATCATCGCGGCCCGCACGGCGGCCGGCCGCAAGACGCCCTTCATCGACTGGCAGTACTGCGTGACGGGATTCAACGAACACGAGATCGAACTGGCCCGGGAGACGGCGGCCCGGCTCGGGGTGGATCAGGTGCGGTTCATCCGCCCGTTTTTCCCCGAGGACGCGCCCGACGCCTGGTTCTCGACCATGTTTCCGCGCCAGACCCTGACCCATGACCACGAGGCCGCGCCGGGCTGCTCGTGGCTGTACCGCTCGGCCTACGTCAATTGGGACGGCGGGCTGATTCCCTGCTGCCGCGACCCGCGCGACCCGAGCGTGGATTTCGGCAACGTCTTTGAAACGCCGCTGCCCACGCTGTGGAATAGCCAGAAGTATCAAGCCGCCCGGACGCTCCTGGCCGATCCAAGCCGGCACGATCTGCGCCAGGGAATCGTGTGCGGCCGTTGTCCGGTGACGCGGCCCTGAGGAAGGGAGAGAAGGCCTTCGGCGGCCGGGAGGGATGATCCCCCCCGGACTCCCTCGACGGGAAAAGTGGGGCGGGGTGGTTTGCCTTGGACGGCCCCGCCTTACGGTCCTTCGAACCCCAGGCTCGCCCGGCACTCCCCGGGGCAGGACACGCCCAGGGGCGTGGTCCCCGGCGGCAGCTCCAGGGCCGGCAGGCCGCGCGTGTCCAGGGCCAGCCGTGCGGCCATGGGGTACTGGGGCGCGCTCCACAGCTGGACCCCGTCGCCGGTCAGGCGAAACCGCACCCGCACCGTGCCCGTGAAGCCGCCAAGGTCCAGGGAGGCCGTGCGCGCCACCCCCAGCCCGTCCCAGCGGCCCGATCGGGTGCTCAAAAACGCGTCGACCAAACGGTACTCGCCGTCGCCCAGGGCCACCTCGGCCACCGCCCCGTTTTTCCCCTCTGGATCGCCAAAAAGCCTCGGGAACCAGGTCAATTCCAGCGACTTGGCCGGATAGGCGGTGGTTGCGGCATAGGCCGCGAAACACGGCTTGGCGTCGGGGCAGGACAGGGCCGGATCGTTTTGCAGACGCACGGTTGTCGCGCCGGCGTCGGCCGCGCCCGGGTCGAAGGCTTCGGCCGTATAGAGCGGCGCCAGGACGGCCTCGCCCTCGCCGCCCGGCTCCAGGGAGGCGCGCAGACAGGCCGGGCCGGCCAGGGGCAGCGGCACGGACGCGCCGCCAAGGACCAACGTCGCGCCGCCGGGATTGCCGGCCAGCGTCACGCCCTCAGGCGAAAACGCCTCCCGGCCGGCGTTGCCCAGGACCGCCGGCCGGCCGGGCGACAGGGGCACGGTCCAGGGACAGACGTTTCCCGACGGGTCGAGCACGTACTGCCCCGGATAGGCCGTGCCGGCCGGACACGGGGCCACCGGGGTGTTGGCGGCCAGCCGGGCCGAGCGCTCGGCCGCCCCGGCCCCGGGCAGGCCGGGATCGCCGGACACGGTCAGGCGCGCCTCCAGCCGGGTGACGGCCACGGGCTCGCGCTCGAAGCCCGGGCTCATGATGAGGCGCACGGTCAGCGAACGGCCCGGCGGCGGCGGCGCGGCCGGATCGTAAGGAATGAGCGAGTCGGCATCCGGTCCGACCAGGACAAAGGCCCGACCGGTGGGCGTGTCGTCGTCCGGGTAGTCCGTGATCCGGGAGTCCATGGCCAGGGCGGCCAGGGCCACGGTCTGGCCGGGCAGGGGCGTGAACACATAGGTGGCCTCCCCGGCCCGGCCCCGGTCGGCCAGGACGAGACCCTCGCCCGTGGCCCGGAGGTTGCGCGAGGCGGCCATCTCGCCAAAGGCCGTGTCCGGCCGGAAGCTGGCCGAAAAGGCGGCCGTCGGCAGGTTCGGGGCGGCATTGACCAGGGGCAGGCGATGGACGGCCACGCCGGCCAGGCTGGCCACGGGCGTGGCGGCCTCGGGCAGGGGCCGGGCCGAGGCGTCGCCGCCGGTCGGGACCAGGACCAGGGCCTCCCGGGCGGCCCGGCCGTCCGGACCGCCGTGGGGCAGGGCCGGCAGGAATCGGCCGGGCAGGTACCAGCGGGCGAAGGCCTCGAAATACGGCCGCGTCCAGGGATCGGACTCGCGCCACAGGATCAGGGCCGCCCGGGGCGCGGCCGCCTCGTCCAGGGCTGCGGCCAGGGTTTTCAGGCGGCTGTCGTCGCGGCGATAGAAAAACGGCGCGGCCGGGATATTGGGAGCGGCCAGCCCCAGCCCCAGCAGCAGGGCCAGGACATGGGCGCTACGACGGGCCGGCAGCCGGGCCAGCAGGACCGAAACCCCCAGCCCGGCCGCCAGCAACGCGGCGAACAGGCAGGGCAGCACGTAGCGCACCTGGAAATGATGGGCCGTGGTGGCCCGGCCCCAGGCCAGGCCAAAGACGCAGACGAAAAGCAGGCCGACCAGCACCGCCCCGCGCCGCCGGCCGGGATCGACCAGACCCAGGGCAAATCCGGCCAGGGCCGGCCCGGCCAAAAGCCAGGGGTAGGCCGGGCGGCCCAGAAAGGCGGCGTAGTGGCTGGCGAACGCGGCAAAGACCGCTTCCAGGGACGCGCCAAGCGGGGCCAGATGCGGCGTGCCCGCGCCAAGCAGATACTGGCGCAGGCCCGACGTCGCCAGCCACCACGGGGCAAAGGCCACCAGGATCAGGGCGCAGGCCACGGCCAGGCCGGCCAGGGTGCGGCGGCGCGTCGGGGCCTCGTCGCCCTCGGGCCAAACCAGGAACAGCCCCGTGGCCAGCACGGCGAAGGCCAGGAAGCCGGCGGCCAGATAGGACGTGTAGAAGGCTGCCGCGCCAAACCAGCCGACCATGAGCCAGTCCCGGCGATGGCCGCCGGAAAGCGCCCGCAGCAAAAACAGCGTCGCGCCAAGAACGCAGAATCCAAACAGGGCATACAGCCGGACCTGCTGGCTCACGTCCACATGGTAAAGGCATCCCGCCAGGGCCGCCCCGGCGAACAGGCCGCAGGCCGTGCCGCCCAGGCGGCGGCCGATCAAGAAGAGCAGTGGCGCGCAGGCCGCGCCGGCCAGGGCCGACGGCAGCCGGGCGAAAAAGTCGCTGTGGCCGAAAAACCAGAGCATCAGGTGGACGACAACGTAGTGCAGCGGCGGCTGGAAATCGATAAACGGCGAATACTGCCAGGCCGCCCCGGCCACCACGTCGGCCACCGAGGGCTCCATGGCCCGCATGAGCGTGGTCAGCTCATCGTAAAAGGACATCGACGGCCCGCCCAGCTCGTGCAGACGCGGGGCCAGGGCCAGAAGGAACAGGATCAGCGGCCAGGGACGACGCAGGTTTTCGGTAAGACGTTTCACGGCCAAGGGGTCTATCACGCCGGGCCAGGAGTGCAAGGGGGGCGGCAGCCCGGCCCGGCGGCGGGGCGCGGCGCGCGCCGGCCCATGGCCAGGAGCGAAAGCGGCGGCAAAGACCGGGGCAAGACCGCCCGTACGTATCGTGGCCGTCTAGGTCGAACCGGGTCTAAACCGCCCCGGCGGCCGCCCGCTTGCGCCGCAGCCGGCGCAGCAGGTCGGCCCAGACCTCGCGGGGGGCGGGCTCGTCCTCCGGCGCGCCCACCAGCAC
>JAEZMB010000145.1 GCA_023435825.1 Pseudomonadota bacterium
GGAGGGGGTTACCCCCTCCCGGCCGCCGGAGGCATTCTCCGTCTTCCTTCTTTACTCTTCTCCGCCCACAGGAGACGCCCATGCGACCTGACTTCTCCCCCTTCGATCCGTTGCCGACCCCTGAGGAAATCGCCGGTTGGGATCAGGCCAGCGTGGCCGAGTGCGGTATGTCGTTCCTGGCGCTCATGGAAAATGCCAGTCGCGAGGCGTATCACGCTCTGGTCGGCGCGGTGGGCGATGTGGCCGGCAAACGGGTGCTTTTGCTGGCCGGCCCGGGCAACAACGGCGGCGACGCCGTGGCCCTGGCCCGGCATCTGCAGAACCGAGGCGCGGACGTAACCCTGGCCCTGGCCCGGCCCCGGGGACGCTATACGGGCGCGGCCGGCTACAACGTCCGGCTGGCGGCCCGGCTGGGCCTGCCCATGATTCCCCTGGCCAAGGCCGATCTTTCCGGGGCCGACGCACCCGACATCATCGTGGACGGACTGCTTGGCACGGGCTTTCGCGGCGAACTGCGCCCGGACATGGCGGCCGTGGTCGAAGCCGTCAACCGGCTGGCTGGGCGGTCGTATATTTTTGCTCTCGATATTCCTTCGGGCCTGGACGGCCTGCATGGCCGGCCTTCGCCCATGGCCGTGCGGGCCGACGCCACGGTGGCCTTCGAGGCGGCCAAGACCGGGCTGGTCGCCGCCCCGGCCGCGCCCTTTGTCGGCAAGCTGCTGGTGCGCGACATCGGCATCCCCAACCTTATCAAGGAGCGCCATCCCTGCCGGGCCGGACGCATCGCCCCGCGCGTCATGGGGCTTTTGGGGCCGGCCGATCCGCTGCTCCACAAGGGCAGCGCCGGCCGGGTCGTCGTGGTCGGCGGCAGCCGGGGGCTGACCGGCGCGCCGCTTCTGGCCGGTCTGGGGGCGCTTCGGGCCGGCTCGGGGCTGGTCAGCGTGGCCTGTCCCGGCGCGGTGGAAATCGCGCTCAAGGCCGGTTATCCCGACGTCATGACCATGCCCATAGGCGCGGGCGGCCATTTCACCGCCGCCGAGGCCCGGGCCGTGCGCGATTTTGCCGCCGGAGCCGGTTCGGTCGCCCTGGGGCCGGGCCTGGGCCGCCATGCCGACACGGCCGGCTTTCTGGCCGTGCTCTTGCCCCTGCCCTGCCCCGTGGTCCTGGACGCCGACGCCTTGCATTTTCTGGCCGACGACCGCGAACTGGCCGCCAAAATCGGCAGCAACGCCGTCATGACGCCCCATCCCGGCGAGGCGGCCCGGCTGCTGGGCACGGACATCCCCGGCGTGGAGGCGGACCGTCTCGCCTCGGCCCGGGAACTGGCCGTGCGCTACGGCTGCGTGGCCGTGCTCAAGGGGCCGGCCACGGTGGTGGCCACCCCCGAAGGCTACGTCGCCGTCAGCCCCGTCATTGCCCCGAATCTGGCCGTGGGCGGCTCGGGCGACGTGCTCTCGGGGCTGCTGGCCAGCCTGCTGGCGCGCCGTCTTTCCCCCTTGCTCGCCGCAAGCCTTGCGGTGTATTGGCATGGTCGCGCCGGCGAAGTCCTCGCCGACGCCTATCCCGCACGGGGCAACCTGGCCTCGGAAATCGCCGACATGCTGCCCCGGGCCGCAACGGAGTAACGGATGCTCACAGCCAAGGACGTGATGACGGCAAACGTCGTCACCATCAATGAAGACACGGACATCACCGCCGCCGCCACGCTGCTTTTTGAAAAAGGCTACAACGGCGTGCCCGTGGTCAATGCCGCCGGCAAACTGACCGGCATCCTCTGCCAGGCCGATCTGGTGGCCCAGCAGAAAAAACTGTCCCTGCCCTCGGTCTTTTCCCTGCTCGACGGTTTCATTCCCCTGGGTTCCATGAAGGACCTGGACCGGGAAGTGGAAAAGATGTCGGCCCTGACCGCGTTTCACGCCATGACCGCCAAGCCGGTCACCGTGACCCCGGAAACGCCCATCGACGAAGTGGCCACGCTCATGACCGAAAAGGGCTACCACACCATTCCGGTCGTCTCCGGCGAAGCCATCGTCGGCATCATCGGCATGCGCGACATCCTGGGCACGCTGCTCAAAAAGTAGCCCGGGACATGGACCCCAGCCAACCAGCGCGCCTGCGGCTGCCCGACGAGGCGGCCACACTGGAACTCGGCCGTAATTTGGCCAAAATCCTGGCCGACCCGGCCACCCGGGCCGCCCTGCTCTTGCGCGGCGACCTCGGATCAGGCAAAACCACCCTGGTCCGGGGACTGGCCGACGCGTTGCCCGGCGGCGACGAGGCCGAGGTGGCCAGTCCGAGTTTCAATATCGTCAATGTCTACCCGACCCGGCCCGAGGTGTTCCACGTCGATCTCTACCGGATTCCCGGCGGCGATCCCTGCGTGGAGGAACACCTGGAAACGGCTTTGGAAAACCAAGCCGTGGCGGTCGTGGAGTGGGCGCAGCATCTGCCCCGGGCCCTTGCGCCGCCGGATCGCCTGGAGTGCGACTGGCTGCCGGTCCCCTCGGGGAGGCTGTGCGAACTGACTGCCCACGGGCGGCGAGGCGCGGCGGCCTTGACCGCCTTGATCGCGGCCTGTCCGAACCTGCTTGACCGCTAGCAGGCCGGGCAAGGCCGCTTTTCCCGAATCATCGGAGGCTTCCATGCGGATTATGGTGCAAAAATACGGCGGCACGTCGGTCAAGGGCCTGGAGCGCATGCGCCTGGTCCTGGCCCGCATCCAGAAGGCCCATCAAGAGGGCTTCAAGGTCGTCGTGGCCCTCTCGGCCATGTCCGGCGAGACCAACCGGCTCCTCGACATGGCCAAGGAATTTTCCCCCAATCCCGATCCGGCCGAACTCGACGTGCTGGTCACCACCGGCGAGCAGGCGTCCGTGGCGCTATTCGCCATGTTGTGCAAGGACGCCGGCCTGCGCGCCCGGTCGCTGCTCGGGTTCCAGATTCCCATCACCACCAATTCCAATTTCTGCCGCGCCCGCATCATGGACATCGATACCCAGCGCCTGCGCGGCCTGCTTGAGGACTACGACGTGCTGGTGGTGGCCGGATTCCAGGGCGTGGACTGCCTGGGCCGGCTGACGACGCTCGGCCGTGGCGGCTCCGACACCACGGGCGTGGCCCTGGCCGCCGCCCTGGAGGCCGAGGTCTGCGAAATCTACACCGACGTCAACGGCGTCTACACCACCGACCCCAACCTGTGCAGCAACGCCCGCAAGCTCGACCGCATCTCCTATGACGAGATGTTGGAGTTCTCCAGCATGGGGGCCAAGGTCCTGCAAATCCGTTCGGTGGAGTTCGCCAAGAAATTCAACGTGCCGGTCCGCGTCCGCTCGACGTTCACCGACGACCCCGGCACCCTGGTCACTTTGGAGGATACGGAAATGGAAGACGTCCTGGTTTCGGGCATCGCCTACGACAAGGACCAGTGCCGCATCACGGTGCGCAACGTCATGGACCGCCCGGGCGTCGCCGCCGCCATCTTCGCCCCCATCGCCGAAGCCGGCATCCTGGTCGACATGATCATCCAGAACACCGGACGCGAAGGCCGCACCGACATGACCTTCACCATCTCCCGGGGCAACCTCGACAAGACCCTGGCCATTCTGGAAAAGCTCAAGCCCGAGATCGGCGCGGCCGAGATCCAGCACGACACCAACGTCTGCAAGGTCTCGGTCATCGGCGTGGGGATGCGCAGCCACTCCGGGGTCGCTTCCATGATGTTCACTATCCTCAAAAAGGAGAACATCAACATCCTCATGATCGCCACTTCCGAGATTAAGATTACCTGCCTCATCGAGGAGAAGTACCTCGAACTGGCCGTTCGGACCCTGCACGACGCCTTCGGGCTATCCCAGGCTCCCACCCCGGCCTGCTAGCGCCCGCCCGGTCGGCCGCTACGGCCTGATCAGGACGGAACGCCGGCATTGCCGCGTTTTCCGTGGAGAGATTGACGCCTTTTCCGGATACGCGACAAGGCAGGTTCCCCCGCGAAACGAGCCTTTGTTTCGCGACCAGGGCTGGCCCAAACGCACCCTGCGTTCGGCCGGCCGGCACGCACCGCCCGGGCGCGCCCCAACGCGCGCCCGGACACCCACGAGCGACACCATGCGACGCGTTTCCATCTACGACACGACCCTTCGCGACGGCACCCAAGCCGAGGACATCAGCCTCACCACCGAGGACAAGCTGCGCATCGCGCTCAAGCTCGACGAACTCGGCGTGGCCTACATCGAAGGCGGCTGGCCCGGATCGAACCCCACCGACAAGCGGTTTTTCCAGGAAATCCAGAACTACAGCCTGAAAAACGCGGCCATCGCCGCCTTCGGCAGCACCCACGCCCACCGGGGCACGGCGGCCACGGACCCCAACCTCAAGGCCCTGGTGGAATCCGGCGCGCCCGTGGTCACCATCTTCGGCAAGTCCTGGGACATCCACGTCACCGAGGCCCTGGGCACCACCCTGCCGCGTAACCTGGAGCTGGTCGGCGACTCCCTGGCCTTCCTGCGGCCCCATGTGAAGGAACTCTTTTTCGACGCCGAGCACTTTTTCGACGGCTTCACCGCCAACCCGGACTACGCCCTGGCCGTGCTCAAGAAAGCCCACGAAGCCGGAGCTGACGTGCTCGTTTTGTGCGACACCAACGGCGGCACGTTGCCCGGCGACTTCCGCCGCATGGTCGAGGCCGTGACCACGGCCCTGCCCGGCGTGGCCTTCGGCGTCCACGCCCACAACGACTCCGGCGTGGCCGTGGCCAATTCCATCGAAGCCGTGGTCCTGGGAGCCTGCCAGGTCCAGGGAACCATCAACGGCTACGGCGAGCGCTGCGGCAACGCCAACCTGTGCTCCATCATCCCGTCCCTGACGCTGAAGTGCGGCATTGCCTGCCTGCCCGAGGGCAAGTTGCCGCTTATCACGCCCACGGCCCATTTCGTCTCCGAGATGGTCAACCAGGCTCCGCCTTCCAACCAACCTTACGTCGGCGACGCCGCCTTTGCCCACAAAGGCGGCATCCATGTCTCGGCCGTGGTGAAAAATCCGCGCACCTACGAACACATCACCCCGGAAACCGTGGGCAACGCGCGCCGGGTGCTGCTGTCCGACCTGTCGGGCCAGTCCAACATACTCTACAAGGCCCGGGAATTCGGCTTCGACCTCGACAAGAATGACCCCTTCGTGCTGGAGTTGCTCTCCACCATCAAGGAGCGCGAGGCCATGGGCTACGAGTATTCGGCCGCCGAAGCCTCCTACGAGCTGCTCCTTAATCGCGTCCTGGGCCGGGCGCGCAGTTACTTCACCGTCACCCGCTACCGGGTGCTCGACGACAACGTCTACGACCGGGCCGAACCCATCACCGAAGCCACGGTCATGATCAAGGTGGGCGGGCGCATCAAGCACACCGCCGCCGCCGGCATGGGTCCGGTTAACGCCCTGGACAAGGCCATCCGCAAGGCGCTTCGCGGCTTCTACCCGCGCTTGGCCGAAATGCGGCTGCTCGACTTCAAGGTCCGGGTGCTCTCGGGGCTCAAGCGCGACGACTGCGAACCCGGCGGCTGCGGCACGGCCTCCCACGTGCGCGTGCTGGTCGAATGCGGCGACGCCGCCAAACGCTGGGTGACCGTGGGCGTGTCCCACAACGTCATCGAAGCCAGCTTCCAGGCCATGGAAGACGCCATTAATTACAAACTCTTCAGCGACGACAAGGCCAAGCTGACTAAAGCGCTGAAGGGTTAAGGCAGAAGATGAAGAATGCCTCCGGCGGCCAAAGGGGCTGAGCCCCTTTGGAATCCCCGAATGGGGCTTGGTGCTCCACAGAGGTGGTTTATCTAGCGCGAGAGTGTAACGAGATGCTGGCCCGCTTCGGTAAAGAGGCGGGCCGTTTTTCGGAAAGTCAGCCTGCCGCCGGCAGCTTGAGTACAAAGAGGCTACGCCGTTTCATGGGTCTGGTCCGCTTTCTCCTGGCCGCCGCCGTGGTCATCAACCACACCGGCCCCCTTTACGGTCTGGTCATGACCGACGCCTATATGGCCATCAAGGTCTTCTTCATCATCTCGGGCTTCTACATGGCCCTTATCCTGACCGAGAAATATGCCGGCCCGGGCCAAACGCGCCTTTTCTATTCCAACCGCTTCCTGCGCCTGTTTCCGCTCTACTGGGCCGTGCTCCTGCTGTCGCTCGGGGTGTCGCTGGCCTTCAAGTTCGGCCTGCACACCGCCCTGCTCCTGGGGCCGTGGCAGACCTGGCTGCACAAGCTCGACCCGGCCGTGGCCGCGCTTTTGGCCGCCGCCAACATCACCATCTTTGGCCAGGACATCCTGTTTTTCAGCCACATCACCGACGCCGGCACACTGTCTTTTGCCGCCGACGCCCTGTATCGCCCGACCCCGGCCTGGTTTTTCCTGCTCATCCCCCAGGCCTGGACCGTATCCCTGGAACTTGTTTTTTACGCCTTCGCCCCCTGGCTGGTGCGCCGGGGGACCGGCACGCTGCTGGCCCTGGCCGGCCTGAGCTTTGGCCTGCGCGCCCTGGTCTACCTGGCCGACCTGCCGTTCGATCCCTGGAAACAGCGCTTTTTCCCGGTGGAATGCGGCTTTTTCCTCCTGGGCATCCTGTCCTACCGGCTCTACGCCGCGCTGAGGCCCGTGGCCCTGCCCCGCCCGGCCCTGTGGACGGTTTTCGGCGTCTACCTCGCCTTCATCCTGGGCTTTCAGTTCCTGCCCGGCTTTTACGTCAAGGAATTCTCCCTCTACACGGCAACCGTCCTGTCCGTTCCCCTGCTCTTCCGGCTGACCAAGCGTTGGCCCCTGGACCGGGCCGTGGGCGAGCTGTCCTACCCTATCTACATCACCCACTGGACGGTCATCATGGCCGTGGAATACGCCTGTGGGCGCACCCATCTGCCGGTCGTCGCCCTGGCCGTCACGGTGGTGGTGAGCCTGGCGCTCAACAGGCTCGTGGCCGACCCCATCGAACGCATCCGCCAACGCCGGGTGCTGGCCAGCCGCTAAACAAAGCCGTAAGCAGGCGTTTGCCTGCCCCGCCAATCGCCCGCCGTTCACGGCCGCCGCGACGACGCACCAGCCACCGGATACCGGCGAAGCGGTCCGCCGTATCGACGGCTGGCAGCCACGGGCGCAAACTTGCATTCCCCGGGCAGACGCTGAGGCTGCCCAAGCCGACACGGCCCGGGTTCGGGTCGGTCAGCGCGTCGTGGCGACTCCAAACAACGCCAAGCGGGTCCCATGGGGCGACGGCCCCGGGCCGCCAAGGGCTTTTTCCCGCACTTTTCCAGCCTGTGCGGCCTTTTACATTTTTTCGCGCCGTGGTAGCTTGTCCCCAAGCCAAACCCCAAACACGCGAGGACACCGCCATGGTTGCCATCAAGACCATTCTGTGCGCCCTGGATTTTTCCGAAGTCAGCCCCAAGGTCGCCGCCTACGCCAAGACCCTGGCCGAGGCCCTGGGAGCCAAGGTCGTGGCCCTGTACGTGGCCCCGTCGCTGACCCAGTATGTGGAGTTCCATGTCCAGGCCAGCTACATCGACGATTTCGTTTCCGGCATCGTCAGCGGCGCGTCCGAGACCATGGATTCCTTTGTGCAGGAATACTTCAAGGGCGTGCCGGTGGAAGGCCGGGTCGTGTCCGGCTACGCCGCCGAGGAGATCGTCAGCGCCGCCGAGGAAGTGGGCGCGGACCTCATTGTGCTGGGCACCCACGGCCGCAAGGGCATCGACAAGATCCTGTTCGGTTCCGTCGCCGAAAAGGTCATCAAGACCGCCAAGGCCCCGGTCCTGTCCATGCGCCCGGAAGACAAGGCCTCCTAGCGCCCCGTCTTCAGGCCTCGTGCCGCGCCACCGCGTTGCCGCCCTTTCGCGGCTAACGCGGT
>JAEZMB010000220.1 GCA_023435825.1 Pseudomonadota bacterium
GGGTTTCCTCCCCCAGATTCTCTCGTTTGCCAAAGGAGTTCGCACTATGGTCGGCGCGATGGCGCGGTTGGTGAAGGTGGAGCATTCGGTGTTTGCCTTGCCGTTCGCGTATATTGGTCTGTTTGTGGCGGCTGGCGGCTGGCCGGGCTGGCGACCGTTTCTCTTACTGACGGTGGCCATGGTGGCCATGCGGTCGTTCGCCATGGCGGTCAACCGTCTGGCGGACGTGAAGTTTGACCGGATAAATCCCCGCACGGCCGGCCGGGAGCTGGTGACGGGCGAGGTGTCGTTGCGGGCGGCCTGGGTGTTCGCGGCCGGCTGCGCCGTGGTCTTTGTCGGGGCCTGCGCCGGGCTCAATGCGCTGTGTCTGGCGCTTTCGCCGGTGGCCTTGGCCTGGGGCGCGTTTTACAGCCTGACCAAGCGTTTCACCTGGCTGTGCCATTTCGTGTTGGGCTCGGTGCTGGGGCTGGCTCCGGTGGCCGGCTGGCTGGCGGTTGCGCCGGAATTCGCCTTGCCGGCGATCCTTTTCGGCTGCGGCGTCACCTGCTGGGTGGCCGGGTTTGATGTGCTTTATGCCTGTCAGGACGTGGAGTTCGACCGGTCGCAGGGGTTGCACTCGATGCCGTCGCGATTTGGCGTCGGCACGGCCCTGGCCTTGGCGGCGTTCGCCCATGTCGATGCGGCGGCCTTTTATCTGCTGGCCGGCTATGCGGCCGGGCTGGGCTGGATTTACTACGCTTTTTGGGCCGTGTGTTCGGCGGTGCTGCTTGTGGAGCACAAGCTTATTTCCGAGCACGACCTGTCGCGCATCAACGTGGCCTTTTTCACCTTAAACGGCGTCATCGCGGCCCTGCTGGGCCTGGGGACGCTGCTGGCCGTCTTTTTGAAGTAGCGGGCCGGTCGGCCTTGGCCTATGGTCGCTTCGGCGGCCATCGGCCGCTCATATGCCTATGACGCTAATCGCCGTGCTCTTCCTCATCGCCCTGGGACTGTCCCTGGCGCTGACGCCGTTTGCCCGTTGGGCCGGGCGGCGTTTTGGCATTTTGGCCATGCCGGCGGCCCGCAACATCCACGTGACGCCCATGCCCCGAAGCGGCGGGCTGGCGTTGTTTTTGACCTTCGTGGCCTGCCTGCCCTTGGCGATGGGCTTGTTGCCTCCGGACGCCGGTGCCGTGCTTGGCGGGCGAACCATGGGCTATGTGCTGCTGGGCGCGGCGTTGGTCTTTGCCGTGGGTTTCGCCGACGACAAATGGACGCTGCCGTCCAAGCTCAAGCTTCTGGCCCAGATCGCGGCGGCATCCATCGCCTACTACGGCGGCGCGCGCATCACGTCCTTTGCCCTGGCCGGGCTCTTCGAGGTCCAGTTCGACGTTTCGTCCTATCTGGTGACGGTTTTTTGGTTCGTGCTGCTCATCAATGCCATCAACCTGATCGACGGCCTGGACGGGCTGGCGGCCGGGGTGGTGTTTTTCGCCAGCGCCGTGCAGGCCGTGCTGGCCGTGATGCGGGCCGAACCGCACACGGCGGCGCTTTTCGCCGTGCTGGCCGGGGCCACGCTGGGGTTTTTGCGCTACAATTTCAATCCGGCGAGCCTGTTTCTGGGCGACGGCGGCAGCTATTTCCTGGGCTACATGCTGGCGGCACTGTCCGTTTCCGGTTCGGTCAAGAGCCAGGTGGGGGCCACGCTGCTGATGCCGGTCATCGCCCTGGGCGTGCCGCTGCTCGACACCATCTCCGCCCCGCTGCGGCGGTTCATGCGTGGCCGGGACATGTTCGAGCCGGACAAGCGCCACGTCCACCACAAGCTTCTCTCGCGCGGCTGGTCCCAGCGGCAGGCGGTGCTGTTTCTCTACGGCATCACCATCTTCCTGGCCCTTTCGGCCCTGGTGCTGGTCAATCTGCGCAACGTGCCGGCCGGGCTGTTCTTGCTGGTCGTTGGCGGCGCATTGGTCTTTTTGGTGCGCAAGGCCGGCTATTGCAGTTATTTCGCCATGGACAAGATTCTCGGCTGGCTGCGCGACGTGTCCGACGACGCCGGCTTTGCCCGGGAGCGGCGCACGTTCCTGAACTATCAGATCGAGATTTCCCAATCGGCCGATCTGGCCGAACTGTGGACGCGCATGACCGAGGCCCTGGACCATCTGCGCTTCGATCTGGCCGAGATGGTGCTCTCCGGCGACGGGACCGGTTCCTGCCGGTTGGACCCCGAGCCGCCCGGGACGGCGCCGACCAACGGGCCGCCGGTTTACCGGTGGCGGCGCGAGGGGACGGCCGCGTCCGATCGGGAGCTGTTGTGTTCGCCGGCCGTGATGAAGCTTGAGCTGCCGCTGTTGACCAGGGCCGGCCGGCCGCTGGGGGCGGTGTGGCTGGTCAAGGACGTGGCCGCCGATCCGATCAACGAATTCACCCTGCGCCGGGTGGAGAATCTGCGCCGCACCGTCACCGAGGCCCTGGAAGGGCTGTTGCCGCCGTCATGAGGGTCTTGCAGGTCGGCAAGTTCTATCCGCCGGACGCCGGCGGCGTGGAAACCGGCACGCGGCAGATGGTCGAGACCCTGGCGGGGCTTGGCCATGAAAACGCCGTGCTGTGCTTTGCCGGGGCCGGCCCCTACGACGACGGAGCCGGACCGGTTCCGGTCCTGCGGGCCGAGGCCTGGGCCACCATCGCCTCCCAACCTCTTTCCACCGAATATCTGCTGCGTCTGGCCGATCTGGCCCCGCGCTTCGACGTGCTCCACGTCCACTGCCCCAATCCCCTGGCCGCCGTGGCCTTGTGGCTGATCCGGCCTCGGGGAAAGATCGTGCTCCACTGGCACAGCGACGTCATCGGCAAGCGGGCGCTTCGGGCGCTGGTTTCGCCCTTCGAGTCCTGGCTGTGCCGCCGGGCCGATCTGGTCATCGGCCCCACGGCAGTCCATTTGCAGGCCTCGAACCGGGCAGCGCTTTTCGCCGGCAAGGGGGCCGTGGTCCCGTTTTACGTCGAGCCGGGCACGGCCGAACCCGACCGTCTCGACCCGGCCGCCCTGGCCGCCGTGCGGGGGCGCGCGGGCGGGCGGCGGCTGGTGTTCGCCCTGGGGCGGCTTGTGCCCTACAAGGGCTTTGCCGTGCTCATCGAGGCGGCGCGCTGTCTGCCGGACGACGCCGTGGCGGTCATCGGCGGCGGCGGACCGCTGGCCGGGGAACTGGCCCGGCAGATCGAGTCGGCGGGGCTGGGCCATAAGGTGTTGCTGGCCGGGCGCATCCCGGACGACGAGTTGCCGGCCTGGTTCGCGGCCTGCGACGTGTTTTGCCTGCCGTCGGTGACCCGGGCCGAGATGTTCGGCATCGTGCAGCTCGAAGCCATGGCCTGGGGCAAGCCGGTGGTTTCCACGGCCATTGCCGGTTCGGGCGTGGCGGCGGTCAATCGCCAGGGCGAAACCGGGTTGGTCGTAGCGCCGGGCGACGCCCCGGCCTTGGGCGCGGCCCTGGCGAAGCTTCTGGCCGACGCGGCCCTGGCTGCCCGGCTGGGGCAGGGCGGCCGCGAAGCCGTTGCGGCGCGCTACAGTCCGGCCGCCGTGGCCCAGGCCCTTGGCGCGGCCTACGCCCGGCTGGACATAAGCGCGCCCCGGACGCTATAAGCGGGCAAACCTTCAAAGGAGTCGCCCACATGTCCGACAACAAATGCGGTTGCCCGTGTTCGTGTTTCGCGCCCATGACCTGGATCGCCGTGGTGCTTGGCGCGCTGTTCGTGCTGTTCATGTTCTTTGAAGCCGTCACCATCCGCTGGTGGATCATGCTGCCCATCGCCGCTGTGAGCCTGTATCTGTTCGGCGTGCAGCGCGGCCAGACCTCGGGCCGGGAAAAATGCGTCTGTTCCTGGGGCTTCTGGCTGGTCATCATCGCCCTGGTCCTGCGCGACATGTGCCTGTCGGGCCAGCTCGCCGCCGCCTATTGCCGCATGATCGCCGCCGGCCTGCCCCTGCATGGCTAACACGCCTTCGGATTCCCTTTTTCGCCGCATCGGCCCCGGAGCCACCGAGTCCGGCCACGACCGGTTCGCCGTGGTCGATGCGGCGCTGCTTGCGGCCAAGGCCGCCGACGCCAGGGGCAATCCCCGGCTGCGGGACATGCACCGTTTCCACGCCGCCAACGCCGAAAATCCCCACCGCATGGTCAACAGCTTGCAGCCCGGAAGCTATGTGCGGCCGCACCGGCATTTGTCGCCGGCCAAGTCCGAGGCCTTCGTGCTGCTGGCCGGGAGTCTGGGGCATGTGGTTTTTGCCGACGACGGGAGTTTTACGGCGGCGGACTGCGTGATGCTTGACCGGGAGCGGGGCGTGTTGGCCATCGACGTGCGGCCGGGGCTGTGGCACGGCATCGTGGCCCTGGCCCCGGACACGGCCGTGTTCGAGGTCAAGCCCGGGCCGTATGCGCCGCTGGACGACAAGGATTTCGCGCCGTTTGCGCCGGCCGAGGGATCGCCTGGAGCGGCGGCCTACCTGGCCGGGCTGGAAGACCGCTTCCGGACGCTTATGGGCCTGCCCCCGCGCGCCTGGTAGACGAGTGTTCCCCGCTCCCGCCCGCTGACAAGCCCCCACCCCGTCCCCTTCACCCCTTTCGGGGGGGCCGGGGGCCTCAGGCC
>JAEZMB010000224.1 GCA_023435825.1 Pseudomonadota bacterium
CCCCCCCGCCGCGGGGGGGGCGCGGGCCCCCCCCGCCTGCTCCTTGGAAAGCCATGAACCCTCGGGAACCGGCCCTCCCCTGCCCCTATGACACCGACGATGAAGCTCCCCATCCCCTCGATCGCCTGCCCCCGGACCATCCCGTCTGGATAGGGCTGCTGCTGGGGCAAAAGAAGGTCTCGCCGCGCTTCATGGCGGCCAGGATACTGCTCGCCCAACTAACCCGGAACACCCGGAACGATCCGACGCCCGAGACGCTGGGCGAAAGCATCCTCAGCCTGCACGGCGTCTATGCCAGAAACCGAAACATGCCGTGCGCCAGGGAAGACCTGGCCGGTTTTCTGGCGGACTGGCGCGACCAGTCCGGCCAGCCCCCGCCGCAGCGGATTGCCCCGGGGGAAATGCTCCCGGACGCGGCGGGAAGCCCCCCTGCCTAAGGCCTCGATTGGCCTCCCTGGCAATGCCTCGTTGGAACAGGGGGATCAGGCCAACAGCGGCACGGTCACGGCCTCCAGCACCCGCGCGGCCTCGGCCGGGGACAGGCGGACCATGACGCCGCGCTGGCCGGCGTTGATGATGACGTAAGGTTCGTCCAGCGCCGCCGCCTCGATGGCCACGGGCAGGCGTTTTTTCGCGCCAAAGGGGCTGATGCCGCCCACGTGGTAGCCGGTGGCCTTTTCCGCTTCGGCCGGCGGCATCATGGTCGCGGCCTTGCCGCCAAAGGCGGCGGCCACGCGCTTCATGGACAGCTCGCCGTCGGAGGGGACCACGCAGCAGGCCGGCTTGCCGTCCACCAGCACCATGAGGGTCTTGAGCACCCGCGAGGGCGGTTCGCCGATGGCGGCGGCGGCTTGCAGGCCGATGCGCTCGGCTCCGGACTGGTAGTCGTAGGTGAGAACGTCAAAGGCCGCGCCGGCCTTGTGAAGGGCCTGGGTGGCCCGGGTGGTCTTGGACATGTCGTGCGCTCCCGTGCGTCTTTGCGCTGCCCCGGGATAGCCCATCGACCGGACGGCGGCAAGGCAGGCCGGGCGGCGGAGCGGTCCTGGGCGCTACCCTGCCTGCGCCGGGCGGCCCCGGTCGTACCGTGAACCCGCCTGGTGCCCATGGCTCCCCGCGGCCTGCCCCGGGCGGACCTCGTGCCGCGCTTGCGTCTGCCTTCCGGTCGAATACGCCGCATGCCGACGCGCCCGCCTGTCCGTCCGCCCTATACGCCACCGCCGCGAACCGGTATGGTCGGACCAAGGAGCGCCGCCATGTCTGTTTGTCCGTCCGATCCCCCAAGGCTGCGCCTCGTGCCCAAGCCCGAGAAAAAGCCTCGTTTCGCCCGCTACATCGGCATCGACTACTCCGGAGCCGAGGTCCCCACTTCCCCATTGAAGGGCCTTCGCGCCTACGTGGCTGTGGGCGACGATGCGCCCAAGGAAGCAACCACCACCGAACCGGGCCGCAAATACTGGTGCCGTCAGGCGCTGACCGGCTGGCTCACCCAGCGCCTGAGCGAAGACATCCCGACCCTGGTCGGCCTGGACCACGGATTTTCCTTTCCCCTGGCCTACTTCGAACAATACGGGCTGCCCAACGACTGGCCGGCCTTTCTCGACGACTTCGCCGCCCATTGGCCCACGGACGAACCCTTCATGTACGTGGATTTCGTGCGCGACGGCGCGTTTGGCGACGGCGCGGCCCGCATGGGCAGTTCGCGCTGGCGGCGGCTGTGCGAGATCCGCACCGGCCGGGCCAAGTCGGTATTTCATTTCGACGTGCCCGGGTCGGTGGCCAAGTCCACCTTCGCCGGCCTGACCCAGTTGCGGCGCATCCGCCGGGAGGTCGCCCGGCCGCTGCACTGCTGGCCCTTCGACGGTTTTTGGCCGCCGGCCGGGGCGTCGGTTGTGGCCGAAGCCTATCCGTCCCTGGTCAGCCACCTCTACCCCCGTGACGGCCGCACCCCGGACCAGCACGACGCGTACAGCCTGTGCGCCTGGCTCCAGGCCACGGACCGGGCCGGACGGCTGGGCGCGTTCCTGGAGCCGCCCCTCAGCGAAACCGAACGCGAGGCCGTCGCCTGCGAAGGCTGGATTCTCGGCCTGGCCTGAGCCGTCGCGGTCTTCCCACCGTTTGGGCCGTGTTTACCGGGGCGTGCGCCAACGGCCCAACAACGAAGCGGGACGTCCGAAACCGGACGCCCCGCTTTCCTGAAGGGTTCCCAGCAGAAAGAGCACTAGCGCGCGTCGTCCGCCTCATCCGGGTTAGCCGACGATCCGTCCTTCCCGTCCTCGAAGACGATCACGTAGGCCTTCTCGGATTGCCGCAAGGCATACCCCGTGGATGTGCCCATGGGCCGGCGTTCGAGGACGGCGCTGACGCCGTCCTTGACCAGAAACGATGCTTCTTCGCCCAAAGGGGCCTCGGAGAAGCCGCTTTCACAGGTGATCGTGCCGTCGGCGTGGCCCAGGCAGGTGGAAAACGCCTGACGAGCCAGGACCGGAACAGGCGTTGTCAGAATCAGGAAGGCGATTCCAACAACCAGTCGTTTTTTCATGGCGGCCCATCCCAACCCGGGCCTCGTCCGGGCGCTTTATGGTTTGCCGCACAGCTCCTCGCCGCCGCGACCGCGAAGGCAGGCTTCAGGCATGTTGCGTTGCCTGACGGATCGGGCCGGCCGGCCGGGACACGTTCCCTGGCCGATGCGGCACAAGGCCGGCCACCACGGTGGCGGCCACAGCCAGGCCGTAGAAACTCCACATGGCGGTCAGGCCGTCCAGGCCAAGCAGCCGGCTGCCCGTGAACACGACGCTGGCCACCACAATGCCAAGGACCATGGGATAGACGATGGCCAGGGCCATCCAACGCATCTGGCCGGTCTGGATCTTGATCATCATGGAGGTGGCCATGCAGGGCGGATACAGGGCCATGAAGAGCATCAGGGCCAGGGCGTGCAGGGGCGTGAAGTCGATCTCGCCCTTGCGCATGGCCTCGACCAGGGATTCGGTGTTTTCGTCGCCGGCTTCGAGCCGGTAGATCGCGCCCAGGGTGGCCACGGCCGATTCCTTGGCGGCAAAGGCCGAAAGCAAGGCGGCGTTGATGCGCCAGTTGAAGCCGGCGAACTGGGTGACCGGCTCCAGGAAGCGGCCGAGCATACCGAGAAAACTCGTTTCCAGGCGCTCCTGGCGCATCTCCAGGCTGATGGCGTCACGGGTGGCGGCAAAGGCCGCCACGGCACTTTGGGCCGGTTGGTCCCCGGGAGCGTCGCCGGGATGCAGTAAGGCAAAAAACACCGGATTTTCCTGGCGAAATGTCGCATCCACGGCTGCGGCCGCCTCGGCGTCCTCTTCCTCGCCGCCCGCTTCGTCGTAGGCTTCCTCATAGCGCAGGTAGCCAAGCAGCCCCTCGCCGGCCAGGGCCGGGGCGAAGCGCGTGCCGGCCAGGGCGGCGTCAAGTTCGACGCGGGCGTCCTGAAGGCGGGCCTCGTAGGCGGCCTTGTGCTCCCGGCTGATGCCCGGGAACTGGAGCAGCACGAAAACGAGGATGGTGACGGCGGCCACGATGGTGACGATCTTGCGGATGAAAAGCGTCACCTTCTCAACCGTGCGTGTCAGCAGATTGCGCAGGGTCGGCAGGTGGTAAGGCGACATTTCCATGATAAACGGGGCGCTTTCATGCTTGGACAGCACGGACCCGGACAATATCCGGGCTATGGGCAGAGCCATGAACAACGTCACCGTGGAGATGAAAAAGATGGTCGAGCCGACATGCTCCGGAAAAAACGCGCTGACAAGCAGGACATACAGCGGCACCTTGGCCAGACAGTTCATGAGCGGGATGACCAGGATGGTGGCCAGGCGCGACTTGTCGTCGGGAATGGACTTGCAGGCCATGACCCCGGGCACGCAGCAGCCGCCGAGATAGACGCCGGCCAGCACCATGGGCAGTGTCGACTGCCCGTGCAGGCCGTAGGACCGGAAAAGCCGGTCCAGGATAAACGCCATGCGCGGCAGGTAGCCGGAGTCCTCCAGGATGGCCACGCAGAAAAACAGCAGGAAAAAGACCGGCACGTATTCGAGCAGGGAATTGACGGAATCCACCACCCACAGCCCAAGGGAGCGCGAGAGTGGGTCTTCGAGCATCCCGGCCGGCGGGAGCAGATCGCCCATGAAGGTTTTGCTCGCGCCCAGAAGCGGCGAGATATAGGCAATGCAGTGCTCGCCCCCGACAATGGAGATCTGGTAGAGCACGAGCAGGATGGCGACCAGGATCACCGGGCCGAGGATCTTGTGGCACAGCACGGCGTCGATGGCGTCGGTGCGGGTCCGCTCGCGGCCGGCGGATCGGATCACGGCGGCCTGGGCCAGATCCCGGGCCAATCGGCGGCGGGCCAGGGCGGCGAAGACCTGGACGGTTTCGCCGGTCTCCCGGCCAAACGCCTGGCGAAGCTCGTCCACGAGCGCAAACAGGCGCGCGGGATGAAAAAACGCCTCGCCCACGAACTCCGTGACGCCAGCGTCGGCCTCCAGGAGCCGCACCGCCAACCAACGCCGGGAGACGCCCAGGTCGCCGCCTTCGGCCAGCAGTTCCTCCACGGCCCGGACATGGGGTTCGAGAAGGCCGTAGTCCACCCTAAACGGTTCGTCCTTGGGCGGCTGTTCCAGGGCTTGCAGCATGGCCTCGGACAATGCGGCCCGGCCCTGGCCCTTGCGGCCGACGCCGGTGGAGACCGGCACGCCCAGTCGGGCCGAAAGCGCCTCGGGATCGAACTCCTGGCCCCGACGGGCGGCCACGTCCATCATGTTGCAATGGACCACCACGTTGGCTTCCAGTTCCAGCAGTTCCACGGTCAGGCACAGATGACGGCGCAGGTTGGAGGCGTCGATGACGTTGACCACCACCCGGGGATGGTCAAAAAGCAGAAAATCCCGGGTGACGCGCTCTTCCGGGGAGTAGGCACTGACGGAATAGGCACCGGGCAGGTCCACCAGTTCGCAGGCGTTGCTCCCGAGCTTGAAGTGTCCCGACTTCTTTTCCACGGTGACGCCGGGAAAGTTGGCCACGTACTGGCGCGCGCCGGTCAGCATGTTGAACACCGTGGACTTGCCGCAGTTGGGCTGGCCGGCCAGGGCGGCGAGAACGCGCGCGCTCATTTTGCCGCCACCTCGACCAGGGAGGCCTCGCTGCGCCTCAGGCTGACCAGAAAACCATCAATCTTGATCTCGATGGGGTCGCGTAGCGGCGCGCTTCGCACCACCGTCACCGCCTCCCCTGGCACAAGCCCCAGATCGCCCAGGCGCTGCCCCAGGCAACCATCGCAACCCACCCGGATCACCGTGCACCGCCCGCCCGGGGCAACAGCCCCCAGATGCGTGCGCTTGTCGTCGTCGTGCCTGTCCATGCGTCCTCCCGAACAAGCCTGGGGCTTGGTTTTTTGAAAATGACTGTAAAATTCAATTACAAGCCACGGCGACGTCCTCGGCCGCCGAGCCGCACAACCGGGCCATGAGGCTCTCCACGCCGTAAAGCGCCTCTTCCAGCCGCCTGGCATGGTCCTGGCCGGCCAGGGACGAGGCCTGGATGGCAGTGGCCTGGGCCAGGGTCTCGGCCAGGGATTGGCCGGCCCGGTCCAAGGGGGCCAGGGACCGCCCCACAGCCTCGGCGCTGCCTTGGCCCTGGGCCCGGGCGGCCTCGGCGTCGCCGGCGATGGAGCTCAAGGCCGCGCCCACCCGGCCGGAGAGGTCGAGCAATTCGCCGGCGGCGGCGTTGGCGGCGGTCAAAAGGCCGGCGTTGCCCTCGGCCTGGGCCATGACCCGGCCCAACCGGGCGGCGGTCTGGGCGGCGGCGTCCTTGGAGCGCTCGGCCAGTCGGCGAACCTCGTCGGCGACCACGGCGAATCCCCGGCCG
>JAEZMB010000234.1 GCA_023435825.1 Pseudomonadota bacterium
CGGCCGGGGAGCGAGTCCCGGGCCGCCGCCAGGATCGGGGGCGTTACTTGCCGATCACGCCGGGCTTGCGGGGCCAGCCTTCCAGGCCGAAGTGGTTCTCCGGCACGGTGTTGTTGACGTCAAGCGCCCGGGCCTTTTCCAGATTGGCTTTGGCGCAGGCCGCGTCGCCAAGCCGCATGCAGGCGACGCCGAGGTTGTAGTAGGCGAAGCTCAGGTAATCCACGCACAGGGGTTTGGTCAGGGCCTGGCGCAGGACGGCGGCGGCTTCGGCGTTCTTGCCGGCCAGGAGCAGGTCCGTGCCCTGCTTGTAGAGCATGATGCCGTCCTTGGACGAGCAGCGCCACCAGGCCTTGCCGGCCTTGCCCTTGGCCGTCTTGCCGCCCATGGCGGCGTATTCGGCCGGGTCGATCTTGCCGTCCTTGTTGAGGTCGATCAGGGCGAAGGCTTCCATGGTCAGGCCGGAGTTGAAGACCACGATTTCCTCGTAGACGATGAAGCCGTCCCCGTTCTTGTCGACGCTTTTAAACGGCGGTTTTTTCCAGGCATGGGCCGTCCCGGCCAGGGCCAGCATGGTCAAGAGCACGGCGAGCATGAGCAAGGCGCGTTTCATGGGGGTCCCTCCTTGGCGGTGGTTGGCGGTTAGGGCCAGCCATAGCACAAGCCCGGACGATTGGGCAGGGGGAGAGGGCTTTTCGCGCGAAAAAAACGCCTGGCCGGCCGAGGCGCAAGGCGTCGATCAGTCGGCCGGTTCCCAGCGGGTTCCGTCGGCGCTCAGGCGCGTGGCCATGGTTTTTCGGGAGCCGCAGTGGCGGCAAAAGACCTCCACGATGCGGGCTTCGTCGGCCCGTCCGGCTTCGGAGGAGACCAGGGCCGGGCGGTTGCAGAAGATGCAGTCGAAGCGGGGTTGTTCGGCGGCCGGGGACGGCTTTTGCAGCACAAAGCTCATGGCGTTCCTCCTGGCTGGCGTTCTGGCCGGGCCGACCTCCCGGGCCGGCGGCGACGGTGCGGACGGTTTGGGCGGCCCGATTTCCCGGGGCGTGGCCGCGCCGACCTCATTTTTGGCGCGGGCTGGGGAGCGAACTTCACGCGGCGTGCGGCCGGGCCGGGACAATCGGCCGGCCCTGCGCTCTCATGTTACCGGTCCAGGACGTGCTTGTCCGGCACGAAGCAGGTGAAGGTTCCGGTGAAAACGGTGTCCCCGCCCCGGCGCACGGTGACGGCGACGAGACGTTTCTTGCCGGCGGTTTCGGTGAGCCGGGCTTCGGCCAGAAGCGCCTCGCCGACCACCACCGGGGCGGCGAAGCGGACCTCGGCCGCGCCCAGGACCACGTTGGGGTCGTTTATGGCCAGCATGGCGGCGTAGTCGGCCAGGCCGAAGACGAAGCCGCCGTGGACAAGCCCCCGGTCGTCGGCGGCCATGGCCGGCAGGGCGGTGAAGGCCACCCGGGCCAGGCCCGGCTCCAGGGTTTCGGGCCGGCCGCACAGGCCGGGATCGATGCGCTGGTGGGTGCTCGGGTCCATGGCGGTCTCCTGTCCTTTGGGGATGCCAAAATGTCGGGCTGGGAGCAAACGAAAAGGGCCGTCCCCTCGCCCGGGACGGCCCTTTTGCTTCGCGAAGCCAAATTTGTCGTTACTTCAGCGCGTCGCCGACAGTGGTGAAGGTGGTGGTGAGGTTGGTGCCGATGGCCTTGACGGCTCCGATGATGACGGCGGCGATGAGGGCGGCCATGAGGCCGTATTCCACCGCGGTAGCGCCTTCTTCGTCACGGATGAACTGGGTGATGGCGGTCAACATGGCTTTTCTCCTTGGGATCGCCGTTACTTCAGGGCGTCGCCGACGGTGGTGAAGGTGGTGGTGAGGTTGGTGCCGATGGCCTTGACGGCCCCGATGATGACGGCGGCGATGAGGGCGGCCATGAGGCCGTATTCCACTGCGGTAGCGCCTTCTTCGTCACGGATGAACTGGGTGATGGCGGTCAACATGGCGTTTCTCCTGGTATGTAAAGTTGTCTTGGGTGCTGCGTGTCTCGTGCAGGGTAATGAGCAAGGGGCGTACCAGACGCACATGTTTATTGTAACATGCTTTAAATAAAACGTTTTATGTCACCCAGGGATCTGCGGATTCGCGCCTTGGTGGAATGGGCGGCGGTTGGTCCAGTATTTATGGAGCACACGCGAAAGGGGCTGAAAGGCCGTGCGTTGCGGGCGGGATCGTCCTGGCGCGGTTGCCCCGGACAAACGAAAAGGGCCGTCCCCTCGCCCGGGACGGCCCTTTTGCTTCGCGAAGCTAAATTTGTCGTTACTTCAGCGCATCGCCGACGGTGGTGAAGGTGGTGGTGAGGTTGGTGCCGATGGCCTTGACGGCTCCGATGATGACGGCGGCGATGAGGGCGGCCATGAGGCCGTATTCCACAGCAGTCGCACCTTCTTCGTCACGGATGAACTGGGTGATGGCGGTCAACATGGCGTTTCTCCTGGGTATGTAAAGTTGTTTGGGTTTACGAGCGTCTGTTGCCCAAGAGAAAAGCACAGGCTGTGCCAAAACAAGTAGGACTAGCGAACATGTCGGAACAAAAAGGATTTTTGTGAAAGCAGGGTTCAGGCGGTCGCCGGTTCGTGGAGTTGGCGCGATGCACTCCAGCAAGAATGGAGTCAGGGTGCGGGCGCTTGGGGGACGAGACGGGCGTCGATGAGCCCCAGGCGTTTTTCGGCTCCGGTCGGCGGCAGGGCGCGCAGGGTCAACACATGGCGGCCCGGCGGCAGGGCCAGCGGCAAGGACAGGGGCGTGACCAGGGCGGTGCAGTCGAGGGTCGCGCCCTCTGGCATAAGCGCGCCGCCCAAAGCCACCGTGACCGGCGCGGGGGCCGCCGCCGTGGCGGCCAGCGTCACCCGGGCCACCCCGGACGTGTTGTTGACCAGGGCCAACTCGGCCGTGTCGCCGGCCCAGGCCACGTCGCCGGTGACGGACCGCTCGGGCGCGGAAAACCCCTGGCCAAAGCGCAGGAACTGCGGCGCGGCCTCGCCCGTGGCGAGGCTTCGGGCCGCGATCCTGGCCATGGAGGCCGGCGAGAGTCCGTCGCCTTTGATGTCGGTGCGCGAAAACCGGCCGCCGCCGACGGCCAGCGGGGCCACCCGCCAGCCCGAGGCGTCGCGGAAAACGAGATCGTAAAAGCGGTTGGCCGCGTCCATGGCCACCACGGCCTGGCCGGCCAGCAGGGTGGGCGCGTCCGGGGCGGCGGCGTACGGATCGGCCGGGGCCGGACCCAGGCCGGTCACCCGGGCCAGGACCAGGGCCGTGTCCCGGTCCAGCGGGCCGGACAGCCGGCGCAGCAGGTAGACCGGCGTTTTGGCCGGATCGGCCTCGCCCAGCCCCGAGGCCACGGTCAGCCCCCGGCCGGCGTGGGCGCGGAAATAGGCCGTCCAGTAGTCCGGGCCGACCAGTTCGGTGTTGACGGCGGTAAACAGGTCCGGGGCCACCAGGCGCGCGCCCTCGGGCAGGCCGGCGATGAGCCGGCTTTGGCAGGCCAGGGCGGCCACGCGCCAGCGCGCCCCGGCCGCGATCTTGGAATCGCGCACCGAGGCGTTGACTGAGGCGTTGACCAGGGCGGCCAGCCCCACGGCCAGGCCGAGCAGGGCGGCGACGACGCGCCGGGGCCTGTCCGGCAGCCGTCCGGCCAGGGCCAGGGCGGCCAGGGCCAGCAGCACGGCCACGGCATAGAAGGAAAAGGTGGTGGTCACATACCAGGCCAGTCCCGAGGCGGCCGGCTCCTGATACTTGGGCGACAGGGCAATGAGCGCATTGGGGCAGACCACGGCGTAGGCGCAAAGAAACCAGGCCAGCCAGGGCAGGCGCGCCCGGGCGGCCCGGTCCAGGCAATAATATGTCAGGCCGCCGGCCAAGAGGGCCAGGGCGACCCAGGCCGGGGCAAGCAGGGACAGGTTTCCGGCCAGCTCGGCCAGATACTGGCCAAAGGACAGGACGTAGGCCTGGGCAAACTGGGGGAAGCGGTTGACGTATTCGAGGTTGAAGGCGAACCCGCCAAGCGGCAGGGCTGGCCGGCTGTAGGCCCACATCGTTTCGAGGATGGCCGTCGGGCTGGAAAGGGCCAGGGCGTTGCCGGCGTACTGGCTGGGGTGGGCCAGCCGGTAGCCGAGGTAGACGGCGGCGTAGACCGGCAGCACGGCAAAGGCCGGGAGCAGGGCGCGGGCCCGCTCCCGCGCGCCGCCCCGGGCGGTCAGCCAGACCAGGCCGGCCAGGACCGGGACGTAGGCGACAAAGGCCTCGAAATGGGCAAACGACAGGAAGAGCGCCAGGTTGGCCGCGACGAGCCAGCCCGTCCGGCCGGTCTCGGCTCGGCGGACTAGGGCATAGGCGGCGGCCAGCAGGCACAGCATCCCGGAATCGAAGACAAAGGGATAGGCGGTCAGGATGTTGTGGTGCCAGTTGTCCTGATACAGGCCCAGGGCCAGGGCGGCGACGAGGACGCCCGCTTCCGGCCGGCGCGACAGCCGGGCGGCCAGGGCGGACAGGGCGACGATGACGCCGAGGAATCCGGCCAGGGCCACGGCCCGGCGCAGGGGCGGGCTGTCCATGCGGTAGGCAAGGCTCGTCAGGCCCACGTGGAGATAGTGGTGGAACCGGCCCGAGCCGGCGGCCAGCTCGGCGCTAAAGGCCCCGATGCGGCCTTCGAGCACGGCCTGCTCGTAGGTCAGGTCGTCGCTGGCCGTGGGGCCGCTTCGCGGCACGTCCCAAAAAGCCAGGACGGCCAGGGCGCACAGGGTCAGCCCGGCCAGGAACCGGCCGGCGGGCCGCATGGCGTCGTTCATGGACTGCCGGCTACCAGCCAAGGACGTAGTAGCGCAAGTAGATGTAGCCCATGGAGATGACGATGGTCCCCAGCGTCACCGGCGCGCCGTATTTGAAGAAGCGGGCAAAGGTGATCTTGTGGCCGGCTTTTTCCGACAGCCCGACCACGATGACGTTGGCCGAGGCCCCGATGGCCGTGCCGTTGCCGCCAAGACAGGCTCCCAGGGCCAGGGCCCACCAGACCGGCAGCATGGTGGGGTGGGTGTAAAGGGCCGGACCGGTGAGGCCGGTCTCCGGGCCGAGGACTTTTTCGGCCAGCTCGGCCAAAAGCGGATTCATGGTGGCCACGAACGGGATGTTGTCCACGATGGCCGAGGCAATGCCGGAAAACCAGACCATGACCATGGACAGCACCAGCATGGAGTCCTTTGTGGGGTGGGTCAGCGCAATGACCTTCTGGGAAAAGACCTCGATGAGCCCGGCCTTCACTGTGCCGCCGATGATGATAAAAAGGCCGATGAAGAAGAAAATGGTGGGCCACTCCACCTCCTCGAAGACCTTTTGCGGGTCCTCGCCGGAAATGAGCAGCAGGGTCGAGGCCCCGAGCAGGGCGATGGTGGCCGGCTCGAAGCCGAGAAAGCCGTGGAGGGTGAAGCCCAGGATGGTCAGGCCCAGGATCGTGCCGGATTTCTTGAGAAGCGCCGGGTCGCGGATGAGCGCTCTCTCGTCCATGGCCAGGATGCGGGCCTTCTGGGCCGCGCCCACGTGCAGGCGTTTGCCGAAGACGAGCTTCCAGGCGAACATCCAGGCGGCCATGACGATGATGATGGCCGGGGTGAGGTGGACGATGAAGTCCATGAAGTCCAGGCCGGCCTTGGAGGCGATCATGATGTTGGGCGGGTCGCCAATGAGCGTGGCCGTGCCGCCGATGTTGGAGGCCAGGGCCTCGGTGATGAGAAAGGGCACGGGGTCGATTTCCAGTTCCTTGGCCACCAGCAGCGTCACCGGGGCGAGCAGGAGCACGGTGGTGACGTTGTCGAGAAAGGCCGAGGCCACGGCCGTGACCACGGCCAGGATGGCCATGATGGCGAAGGGCTCGCCCCGGGCGATCTTGGCGGCGCGCACGGCCACGTACTGGAACACGCCGGTCTTGGTCATGATGTTGACCATGATCATCATGGAGATGAGCAGGAAAATCACGTTCCAGTCGACGCCGAGGTCGGCGTCGTGCAGGGCGTCGTGCTGGGTGAGCACCTTGGTGGCCAGGGTCAGCGCCGCGCCGAAAAGCGCCACCTTGGTCTTGTTGATCTTCTCCGAGACGATGACGCCGTAGGCCGCGACGAAAATGGCGGTGGCGATCCAGAACATGGGCGGGCCTCCGGGAAACTACAGGCCGCAGGAGCCGGCCAGGACCACGAGGATGGTGCGTCGGGTGACCTCGCCCACCACCCGGCCGGCGGCATCGACCACGGGCAGGACGTTGTGGCGGCCTTCGGCGAAATAGGCCTCGGCGGCGTACACCGTGTCGTCCGGGGAGACGGTGACGACCTGCCTGGTCATGACGTCGCCGGCGGTCTTGTCGCGGCAGGCGGCGGCAAAGCCTTCGCTTATCACCGTATCGTCCTCGGGCAGGGCCCGGGCCAGGCCCGAATCCACGTAAAAGGGCAGGGCGGCTCGCAGCAGGTCGTAGCAGCTGACCACGCCGGCCAGCCGGCCGGCCTCGTCCTCGACATAGACGAGGCGCGAATCGCGGCGGCGATGGGCGGCGACCAGATCGCCAAAGGGGGTGTCGCGGCGGGCCCGGGAAAGATTGGTTCGCATCAGTTCGCGAAGGCGCATGACGACTCCTTCGGTCCGGCGAAGATGGCCGGACCGCTTTGGGGATGCTCCGGGATTGCGAAAAATGTCAAGTTCGGGCGAGGACCTCGGGGTTGAGGCAGGTGGGCGGCGTGGTCCCTTCCAGCATGGCGATGAGGTTTTTCGCGGCCAGCACGGCCATGCCCTCGCGGGCTTCCGTGGTGGCCGAGCCGATATGCGGCGTGATGACCACGTTTGGCAGTTCGGCCAGTCCCTCGGCCAGGCGCGGCTCGAACTCGTAGACGTCCAGGCCCGCCCCGGCGATGCGGCCTTCCCGCAGGGCCACGACCAGGGCGGCCTCGTCGATGATGGGGCCGCGTCCGGTGTTGACCAGGATGGCGGTGGGCTTCATGCGGGCAAAGGCGGCGGCATTGAAGGCGTGGCGGGTGGTCTCGGTCAGGGGGGCGTTTATGCTCACGACGTCGGCGGCAGCCAGGAATTCCTCGAAGGGCAGGTAGGCGGCCCCGAATTCCTCGACCAGGGCCGGGTTGGGCTTGCGTCCGCCGCAGGCGACGATCTTCATGTCGAATCCGCGCGACAGCCGGGCCACGGCCAGGCCGATGCGCCCCGGGCCGTAGATGCCCAGGGTTTTTCCGGAAAGCTCCATACCAATGAATTGCAGCGGCCCCCAGCCGGGCCACTGGCCCGAGCGCAGCACCGCGTCCGAGGCAACGATCTGGCGGGCCGTGGCCAGGATCAGGGCAAAGGCCAGCTCGGCCGTGGCCAGGGTCAGCACGTCCGGGGTGTTGGACACGGGCAGGCCCCGGCGGGTGGCTTCGGGCACGTCGATGTTGTCGTAGCCCACGGCGTAGTTGGCGTAGCCGCGAAGTTTGGGGCAGGCGTCGAAAAAGCCGGCGTCGACGCGGTCGGTCAAAAGCCCGATGACGCCGTCGGCGTCCTTGGCCTGGGCCAGCAGTTCGTCGCGACCAAGCGGCCGGTCCTCGGGGTTGACCCAGACGGTGGCGCGTTCGCGCAACAGGTCCAGTCCGACCTCGGGAATGGCCCGGGTGACGACGACATGGGGCAGGGGCTTGGTCATGGCGAACTCCTTGGGGCGTGGCCGGACGCGGGGCCGGTGGCCGGGTTGCGGGCGGCGACGGTTGGCCGCGTCGGCATGGTAGGCCCGGACCCGTTGCCATGGCAACAGGCGGTTGCCGTTGGCCGCGTTCTTACCGGCCGGCCTCGCGGCGGCCGGCCAGGGCCGAGGCGGCGGCCCGGGCCAGCCGCACGGCCGCGATGGGGCCAAAAAGCCCGGCCGCCGTGTACAGCGGATAGAGGCGCGGGGCGTTGACGCCAAAAAGGGTGTTGCCCAGCATGGCCGGGTCCGTGCCGGTCAGCGGGATAAGCAGGCTGTTGAGCAGGAAGAAAAAGAGCAGATGCAGGCACATGATGGGCACGGTGTTGTCGCCGAGCACAATCAGGAGGCTGGCCGGCCGGCTGGTGGCCGCCAGTTGCCGGGCCAGCCAGAAGACCAGGAGCGAACCGCTTAAGGACGTGAAAAAGACCAGCAACGGGTTGCCCGGAAAGGACATGGTCGAAAGATTGTAGGCTGTCATGGCCCCCAGGCAGGACAGCAGCACGGCCGAAACGACGCTGGCCGTCACGCCCCGGGCCGAAATCCAGCCGGACAGGCCGTCCCAATCCCTGGCCCGGCGGCCGCAGGCGTAGAAAAAAAAACCAAACCCGACCTTGCCGAGCTGGGTTCCCAGGGGCGAGAGGTCAAAGCCCTTGCCGACCAGGACGCAAACCAGGGCCAGCAGGCCCGTGGCGGCCAATTCCCGGGCCGGTCCGTCGCCGCCAAGGAACCGGGGCAGGGGCAGATAGGCCAGCTGGACGAAAAACAGGGTCACCAGGAACCAGCCGCCGTTGAAAAGCGGAAACTGATGTCCCGTGGTCAGCGGCTCGAAGACCAGGGCGCGCAGGGAAAAGGGGGCCAGGTCGGTCCACAGGCCAAGGGTGGCGGCGGCCAGGGCGGTGAGGCCGGCAAACAGCAGGTTGTAGAGAAAATACGGGGCCAGCAGCCGTTTGGCCCGGGCCAGGACATAGCGCTTGGGATCTTCCCGGTGGCGCGGGTTGAACACGTAGCCGGCCAGCAGGAAAAACAGCGCCATGTGGTAGGAATAGATGGGATACCAGCTGAAGGGATCGTGGCAGTGGCCTAGCACCACCAGGATGATGCCGAGTCCCCGGGCAATGGAGACGGCGGGGTCGCGGGCAGGCGTCATGAGGTCTCCTTGGGTGCGGCGTCTTGTGGGGTTGTCGTCAGGTGCCCCGGGGGGCGCGGCTTGTCAATGGCCGGCCGGGGAAGCGCTTGCGTCAGGTGGGTGGGTTTGGTAGATAGCTTTGCATATATAGTGCAAGGAGTGTCCCCGTGACTACCATCTACGCCACCTGCCGGGGCGACCGGCGCTTCTACAACGGCGAACTGCGCGACACCCTGACCCTGGCCGACGCCGTGGCGGCGGCCAAGCCCGGCGATGTGGTGCAGTTGTTGCCCGGAGCCTTTTTCCCGCCCACCCGCATCGACCCGGACGATCCGGCCCTGGCCGAGGCCTTCCCGGTGGAGATTCGAGGCTTTGCCGGCAGCGAGGAGGCGCCGCTGACCATCCGGGGCTTTGGGCCGACCACGGCCTTTTACGGCGAAGGCAAGGCCGAGATCGCCGAAGCCCGGTTGCCCACCGCCGAGCAGTTCGCCTTTTTCAAGCTCTTCGACAGCCAATGGGTGGTCTTCGAAAACTTTGACGTGGCCGGCTGCTGGCCGTGCTTTCTCTACATGGAGCACAGCCGCTACGTCACGGTGCGCAACGTCCGGGCTTTCGACGGCCGCTACGTGGTTTTCGCCCGGGGCGAGCGCAGCCACCACATTCTCATCGAAGGCTGCCGCTGGCGGCAGGACCCCACCGGCGCGCTGTGGCGCGACATCACCTGGGAAGCGGTCAAGCGCGAAGACTCGTCGGGTTATTATTACTACAACGGCGGCTTTTTCGGCTCGGTGGACATCTCCGGGAGCCTGGTTTTTCGCCAAAACACCCTGTGCACGGCCTTCAACGGCCTGCGCCTCAAGGCCAGCGCCAGCAAGGGCAACCGGCTCAACCACAACGTGGAGATCACCGGCAACCGCTTTCACCGGCTTCGCGACAATCCGGTGGAGCCCGAACGCACGGCCGTCAACTGGTATATCCGGGGCAACCGCATCGTCAACGCCCACGCCTGGTTCTCCATGGACAACGTGGCCGGCGGCTTCTGGTACTACTGCGGCAACACCGGCTACTTCAACGACAAGCCCGGCCTGCCTGAGGGCGACAACACCGGCGGGGCGGTCTACAAGTACGACAGCGAGGGCGGGATGCCGGACCGGCCGGTGCTGGCCGCGTTTAACACCTATTTCCTGCGGGCCAACCTCATCAAGGAAGGCCGCACCAAAAATCTGCGCCATGTGGACAACGTGGTGCTGTTTTGCACCCCGGCCGATCTGCGCGGCTATGATCCCGACCCGCCGTGCCCGTTTCCGGCCTCCTGTCCCGACCCGTGCGCCCCGTCGCCGCTGACCGCCGATCCCGAAAGCTTCGGCTGCGTGCCGCCCCTGGCCGAACCCGGGCCGTCGTTCGTGGCCTCGCCCGAGTTTCTGGATGATCCAGCCGGCGACCATATCGTTTTTGACGGCGATCTGACCAACCGGCCCTGGCCGGCGGGATTTGCTCCGGCCGGGTTCGAGGCGGCCGGGCGCGTGGAACCGGAATTGCGTTTTCGCGCCCCCTTCGCCGGCGATCTGCGGCTTTCCGGGCCGTCCTTGCCGGCTGTGCCCGTGCGGCTCGCCGCCGGGACCGACTGGGCCGGCGACTACGACTGGCATAGCCCGCCCCTGGCCCTGGCCGGAGCGGCCCAGCCGGCCGGCGCGCCGGCCCCGTGTCCGCCCTTTGTGTTCTGTATGCCGGCCAACCCGGCCCCGGGCTATGACGAAGCCCCCCGGCCCGTGGACCTGTCCTTGGAGGCCGGCCAACTGGTGGTCCACTGGTCCCGGCCCCTGGCCGCCGGGACCTGCCGGGCGCTGGTGCGCGACCGCCGGGGCGAGGTCGTGGAGGTCGCCGGACGGACCGACGGCACGCGCCTTTTTCTCGCCATCCCGGGAGCTTGGCGTCGCAAGGCAGCGGGAGTGGCCGTGCCGGCCGATCTGGCGGGGGCGGATGGGCAGCGGGTCAGTTTGTGGGGAAATGATCCCCGGGTGACGATTTCATCAAAAATTCACTTTACAACGGCGACGGAAGGCTTAACTGTATGATCAACGGCAACCTCGAAAGAGGTCAATCCCTAGCAGGAGGAAGCCCCGTCACGAATGCCGTATCCCATACCCGGCGAGTCGAGTCGCCCCAGTAGGAAGGCGGGAACGGGCAGCAAACCGGACCGCCAGAATGCAAAGGACAGATCCGATTGCGTTGATGGATAGTCGGCGTCGCGGCGGACGAGAATGGCCGCACAGACCCCGCTGGCTTCCCGGGAATGACGAGAACGTGACAACGCGCGAAAGCGCAAGGTGGAGGTTGACTCCGATGGGCCAGAAGTGAGCATATCCGGCGAATGGAGTCGCCCTGTCGGCCCGGCTGCTTGAGGGCCGGAAAGCGAAAGGATTTGCCCGATCGCTACGTGACCCCGCCAGCGGCAGGTAGCCCCCTCGGGGGAGGAGGCCGCCGCACTGGGGAAAAGGTCCTGGAATTTCGGAAACACGCAAAGAACATTTGCGCGAGCGTCGCGCCCAAACCATCATAAACCCACTCCCGGCGAGATGACTCGCCGCGAAGTCGGGGACCGGAGGTTCTCTCCGGAACCCGCCGGGCGGGGGGAACCGCCTTCCCGCCGGGTGCTTCGGGCACGGATCGGCCGCAATAGCCGAAAAAATCCGATGCCGCGACGATTGGGAAACTGGTTTCGGCAATATACGAACAAGACCACTAGCGACCTCGCCTGGCCCCGACGGACCGGGCGAGGTCTTATTTTTTATCTTTGGAGGATTTCCGCGTCATGACGAGCCAGATCAAGACCGCCTTGCTGCTTGGACTGCTGACCGCGCTTATTCTCATCGTCGGCCAGGCCATGGGAGGCCGCACGGGCCTGATCATCGCCTTCGGCATGGCCCTGGTCATGAACGTCGGCAGCTACTGGTTTTCCGACAAGATCGTGCTGTCCATGTACGGCGCGCGCGAGCTGTCCCCGGCTGACGCCCCGGGCCTGCACGCCATGGTCGAGGAACTGGCCCGCAACGGCGGCATCCCCAAGCCCCGGGTGATGATCATCGCCCAGGAGGCCCCCAACGCCTTTGCCACGGGCCGCGATCCCGAGCACGGCGTGGTGGCCGTCACCGAAGGCATCCTGCGCCTGCTCTCGCCCGAGGAGTTGCGCGGCGTCATCGCCCATGAATTGGGCCACATCAAAAACCGCGACATTCTCGTGCAGTCCATCGCCGCAGTCCTGGGCGGAGCCATCGTCATGATGGCCAACATGCTGCAATGGGGCGCCATCTTCGGCCTCGGCCGCAGCCATGACGACGAGGAAGGCGGCGGCTCCGGGGTGCTGGGCAGCCTGCTCATGGCGATTTTGGCCCCCATCGCGGCCTCGCTTATCCAGATGGCCATTTCGCGCTCCCGGGAATACCTGGCCGACGCCACCGGCGCGCAGCTCTCCGGCACGCCCCTGGCCCTGGCCGGAGCCCTGGGCAAGCTCGACGCCTATTCCCGCCAGATTCCCATGAACGCCAATCCGGCCACGGAAAACATGTTCATCGTCAATCCCTTTGCCGGCATGTCCATGGCCTCGCTGTTTTCCACCCATCCGCCCACCGAGGACCGCATCCGCCGGCTGCGCGACATGGCCGGGCGCTAGGTTTTTTCTTCGACCCAACGGCAAACGGACGGGGCGCGGCGACGCGCCCCGTTTTTTGTTGGTCGCCGGCAAAGGGCCGCAAAGCCCCTTTCGGCATGATCCTGCAAGGCATCCTGGAGGGCGCTGCGAGATGAATTTTCCTCGACAGCAACGTTCCAGAAGCGCAATGGTCGGCTGCCGGGAAGATAAACCTGCGTATCGAGGATGTTGGCAACGTTTTCATGCAATCTCACGAAGCAATGAGGGCCGCAGCCAAAACGGTGGAATAATTGACAGGTCAAGGGTGGTTACGTAAGATCACAGAGTCCGAGGAAGCGGACGGACAGCGAAACATCTCAGACTCTGCCCGTGTCAGGGCGAAGAACATGGTCTTCAAGGGGTAAGCAATGGACAATGACTCGAGTTCCGATCATCATGCCAATGGGGATTTGCTCCAGCTCGTCACCTTTGAAATCGGCGATGAAGAGTTCGGGATAGATATCCTCAAGGTCCAAGAGATCATCCGCACCATGGCCATCACAAAAGTGCCAAACTCGCCGCCCCATGTCGAAGGCGTCATCAATCTTCGGGGCAAGGTTATCCCCGTCGTCAATTTGCGCAGCCGTTTTGCCATGGACACGCGCACCCATGACAGCCAAACGCGCATCATTGTCGCGGACCTGCATCGGGTGGTTATCGGATTCGTCGTGGACGGCGTCTCCGAAGTGCTTCGGATTCCCTCCAGCACGGTCGAACCTCCCCCAGCGGTCGTGTCCGGGATCGAATCCGAGTATATCAAGGGCGTGGGCAAGCTCGACAACCGGTTGTTGATACTGCTTGACCTCGACAGGCTCATCCCCGTCGAGGAACTCGTTGTCCACTGCGCGTCATCGCCCGGGGCTGGCTATTTGCCAGCCCCGGGAGTAGTTTCCCCCGTCGCCGGACCGGCTTCCCGCCAATCCGCCGCCGGCAAGGGGTTTTCATGCTCGAATCCAAGGCTTTCCAGCGCGCCGTCATGGCCGCGTGGCTCTTTTCCGTGGCTGTGACATGCTACCTCTCCCTGCTGCCGGGTGTCGAACTGCCGGTCAACTTCTGGAACGCCGACAAGGTCTACCACCTTATCGCCTACGGCTGGCTCGGCTTTTTGCCCCTTTTCGCCTTTGCCCGGGGCGGGACGGCTCGAAACGCCGCCTATCTGATGATTCCCCTGGGCGGGCTGCTCGAATGGGGCCAGTCCTTCGTGCCCGGACGCACCGCCAGCATGATGGACGCCGTGTTCAACGCCGTGGGCGTCTTCCTCGGCATCTGGCTGGCCGAAACCCTCATGGCCCGCTACCGTGGCTGCAAAGGCCTTGGCGGCGATGTTAAGCGGTTGTAAGAAGAGAAGATGCCTCCGGCGGGGGGGGGGGGGGGGGGGGGGGGGGGGGGGGGGGGGGGGGGGGGGGGGGGGGGGGGGGGGGGGGGGGGGGGGGGGGGGGGGGGGGGGGGGGGGGGGGGGGGGGG
>JAEZMB010000324.1 GCA_023435825.1 Pseudomonadota bacterium
GCCCAGGCTTCGGCCTGGCCGGCCCGGGCGGCCACCACGCCGGCGGCGTCGATGACGGCGGCGGTCCAGCCGGCGGGCAGGCGTTCCGTGGCCAGCAGTTGGTCGAAGCGGGCGACGGGCACGGTCATGGCCAGGTCGTAGCGCACGGCCGCGCCCTGCCAGACCGGCATGTCGAGGCTGACGAGGTAGCGACCGGTGACCGCGCCGCGAAAAAGATTGCTGATGCCGGGGCGGCCGGTTTCGAACACGCGCCGCACGGTCTCGCGCACGGTCCGCTTGGGCAGGGGCGCGCCTTCGGGCAGATAGGAATTGAAGACCTGCTGTCCGGAGGCCTCGGCCACGATGACGTCGGAGGCGGGGTAGCCGGCCAGCAGGGTTTTGACCTGCCGCCGGAAGACGGAGATCTCGTCGGTCTGCAGGGCCGGAGAGGTGGCCAGGCCTTCGGCGGCGGCCAGCAGAATGGCGAATTCGCGGTCCACGGCCAGGGAGAGGTTTCGGGCGACCTCGGCCATGTGGGCCTGTATCTGGTTTTTTTTGGCCTCGTAGGCGTAGTGGACGAGGTAGGCGGCGCACAGCCACACGGGCAGGACGCAGGCGGCGACGAGGCCGGCGAGGTGGAGCCGCAGGGAGCGCGGGGGGGGGGCGGGAGCGGTCATGGGCCTATCCTGATGGCGCGACGCGGGCGCGGGAGTCGTCTGTTCTCGGAGTATAAGCATGGAAGGCGGCATCCTGTCCATGCGCACGAGGGGTCCAATGCGCCAAGTCAACGACACCTACGCCGACCTCAATCCTGTCCATGCGCGCGAGGGGCCCAATCCGCATGGTGGCCGCGACGCGTTTTTTGCGCATCCTGCCCAGGCGCGCGGGCTGCGCGGCTTCCAGGACCGTGTCCGACGTCAAGGGCAGCCACCCTGGCCAGACGTCAGGGTCGCAAGGCGCGCCATCACGGCGATTCAGTCTTCCCAGCCATCCGGCCCGGGCGCGAGGGCTCCAAGGGGCGCTTTCGTCCTGGGGACGGATGCTCGGCCGGTGGCAGGGCTTGGGCGTGGCCACGCCGCGGGGTTGGGCAGAAGGCGAGGCTGGCGGGAGTTCTGGCCGTGGCCGACCGTGCAATTATGCAACACGATGCAGTATCGCAACGCGACGACCCAGGCCGATTTCGGGCATTCCCGACAACAACACAGGAGATTTCCCCGATTTCGATGCGTTTTCGCAACATCTTGCGGCGTTTTTGACCGCCCGATTTCCGGCCGACAGGCCGGAAATCCCAGCCAGAACTTTTATCTACGTAATTTAAGTATATTACAGAAAAACGCCGTCAGCTTGTCCAAAAAGTAGCATGCATCTTGCTGCACGCCGTTGCCACACTTTGCATGTTGCGAATCTGCACTGCCTCCAACCTGCCGGAGACAGGGTTTCGCCCCCCATGCGTCTGGCTCTCGGCCGCATTTCGCCCACGCCACCCCCCCGGCGTCGGCCGCGGCCGGCCCTGGCGGGATCGTCGCGCTTGTCGGGTTGGCGCGACGCATCCCCCGTGCGGCCCTGGCTTGTCGTTTAAAACCCGACCGTGAACTCCGAAGAACGCCATCCGCCGAAAAAGGAGATCATTGATGGAGCCCTGTCTGGCCCCCGCCCTGGCCGAAACCGCCAAGTTTGAAAAACTGTGCGGCATCCTCGACCGCTACGACCGCCACCCCGCCCGGCTCGTGCCCATCCTCCAGGCCCTCCAGGAGGAATACCGCTACCTGCCCCAGGAAGTGCTGTCCTACGTCGCCACCTCGCTACGCATCCCCGAAGCCAACGTCTTCGGCGTCGCCACCTTCTACGCCCACTTCGCCCTGGAGCCCAAGGGCAAGTACGTCGTGCGCCTGTGCGACGGCACCGCCTGCCACGTCAAACAGTCCATCCCCATCCTGGAGGCCCTGCGCGCCCGCCTCGATCTCACCGAGGCCAAGGCCACCACGCCCGACATGCTGTTCACCGTCGAAACCGTGGCCTGCCTCGGCGCCTGCGGCCTGGCGCCGGTCCTGGTCATCAACGAAGACGTCTACGGCCAGATGACCCCCGAACGCGCCGTCGACCTCATCGACGCCATTCGCGCCAAGGAGCTGCAATAATGGAAGGCCCCATCCTCGATCCCCAGCACGCCGCCGCCGCCGAGGCCGCCTCGGGCGGCCGCCGCGTCATCGTCTGCGCCGGCACCGGCTGCGTGGCCAACGGCTCCAAGAAGGTCCTCGACGCCCTGGAAAAACACATGGGCGAGGCCGGCCTCGACGTGGTTCTCGAATTTCGGCCCGAAGGCCACGGCGACGGCGTGCGCGTCTCCCACAGCGGCTGCCAGGGCTTTTGCCAGATGGGACCGCTGGTCACCATCCTGCCCGAGAACATCCTCTATACCAAGGTGACCGCCGACGACGTCGCCGAGATCGTCACCGAGACCCTGGTCGGCGGCAAGGTCGTCGAGCGCCTGCTCTACGTCGAGCCCCGCACCCGGGAAAAGTGCCTGGGCCCCGACCAGATTCCCTTCTACCAGCGCCAGACCCGCACCGTCCTGAAGGAATGCGGCTTCATCGATCCCGACGACATCCGCGAATATGTGGCCCACGGCGGCTACGCCGCCGCCCGCAAGGCCTTCGCCGACATGGACGCCAAGGGCGTGTGCGAGGTCATCAGCCAGTCGGGCCTGCGCGGACGCGGCGGCGGAGGCTTCCCCACCGGCCGCAAGTGGGAAGCCGCCCGGGTCCAGACCAACCCGAAAAAGTACGTCATCTGCAACGGCGACGAGGGCGATCCCGGCGCGTTCATGGACAGAAGCCTCATGGAAGGCAATCCCCACTGCGTCATCGAAGGCATGATGATCGCCGCCCGGGGCATCGGGGCCGACGAAGGCTACATCTACGTGAGGGCCGAATATCCCCTGGCCGTCAAGCGCATGCGCAAGGCCGTGGCCGACGCCGAAGCCGCCGGCTACCTCGGCGACAACCTTTTCGGCTCGGGCCAGTCCTTCCGCCTGGAAGTCATGGAAGGGGCCGGCGCCTTCGTGTGCGGCGAGGAAACGGCGCTTATCGCCTCCATCGAGGGCCTGCGCGGCATGCCTTCGCCCAAGCCGCCCTTCCCGGCCCAGCAGGGCCTGTGGCGCAAGCCCACCATCATCAACAACGTCGAGACCCTGGCCCAGATTCCCCGCATCATCAGCGAAGGAGCCGAAGCTTACCGCGCGCTTGGCACCGAGACCTCGCCCGGCACCAAGACCTTTGCGCTGACTGGCCACGTCTCTAACACGGGCCTCATTGAAGTGCCCTTTGGCGCGACCCTGCGCGAAGTGGTGCTCAACATCGGCGGCGGCGTCACCGACGACCGGGGATTTATCGACGAAAAAGGCTTCAAGGCCGTGCAGATCGGCGGCCCGTCCGGCGGCTGCCTGACCCCGGACCTGCTCGACCTGCCGCTGGATTTCGACTCCCTGCGCTCGGTGGGGGCCATGGTCGGTTCCGGCGGTCTGGTCGTCATGAACCAGAAGACCTGCATGGTCAGCGTGGCCCGGTTCTTCATGGAGTTCACCCAGCGCGAGAGCTGCGGCAAGTGCGTGCTGTGCCGTGAGGGCACCAAGCAGCTGTTGGCCCTGCTCGACGACGTCATTGAAGGGCGCGGCACGGCCGAGACGCTGTCCCTGCTCGAAACCCTGGGCCACGCCGTCCAGGTCGGTTCCTTGTGCGGCCTGGGCAAGACCGCGCCCAACCCGGTGCTCTCGACGCTCAAGCACTTCCGCAAGGACTACGAAGAGCACGTCTTCGAGAAGCGCTGCAGCGCCGGCCGCTGCAAGGCCCTGGCCATGCCGACCATCAACGCCGCCCGCTGCAAGGGCTGCCGCCTGTGCGTCAAGGCCTGTCCGGCCGGAGCCATCACCGGCGAGAAGAAACAGCCCCACGTCATCGACGAAACCTTGTGCATCAAGTGCGGCGCCTGCGCCACGGCCTGCAAGTTCGGCGCGGTGGAGGGAATCTAGCCATGACCATGGACCAGCAATTCGTCACCGTCGAAGGCCGCGCCATCCCCATCGAGGGCGAGCGCAACCTTCTGGAAATCATCCGCAAGGCCGGCATCGAGCTGCCGACCTTTTGCTACCACTCCGAACTGTCCGTGTACGGGGCCTGCCGCCTGTGCCTGGTGGAAGTGGCCGGACGCGGCGTCCAGGGCGCCTGCTCCACCCCGCCCGAACCGGGCCTGGACATCAAGGTCAACACCCCGCAGCTGCGCGAGATCCGCAAGATCGCCGTGGAACTGCTTTTGGCCAACCACGACCTGAGCTGCCCCAGCTGCTTTAAAAGCGTGGACTGCAAGCTCATGGACGTGGCCCGGCGCGTGGGCGTGACCAGCGTGCGCTTCAAGCCCGTGCAGGAAAAAGCCCCGCTGGACTTCTCCTCGCCGTCGATCATCCGCGACCCCAACAAGTGCGTGCTGTGCGGCGATTGCGTGCGCATGTGCTCGGAAATCCAGGGCATCGGGGCCATCGGCTTTGCCCATCGCGGCCACCAGACCGCCGTGTTGCCGGCCTTTGGCAAGGGTCTGGGCGAAGGCGAGTGCGTGGGCTGCGGCCAGTGCGCCAATGTTTGCCCCACCGGCGCGCTGGTTCCCCGCAGCGAAATGGACGAAGTGCTCGCCGCCCTGGCCGATCCCACCAAGACTGTGGTGGCCCAGGTGGCCCCGGCCGTGCGCGTGGGCCTGGGCGAGTGTTTCGCCAGCCCGGCCGGCGATCCGGTCATGGGCCGCATGGTCGCGGCGCTCAAGCGCCTGGGCTTCGACGCCGTCTACGACACCACCTTCGCCGCCGACCTCACCGTCATCGAGGAAGGGCAGGAGTTCCTGAGCCGCGCCGCCGCCGGCGAGAAGCTGCCCCAGTTCACCTCCTGCTGTCCCGGCTGGGTGCAGTTCGCCGAGCAGTCCTTCCCGGAACTGCTCACCAATCTGTCCTCCTGCCGCTCGCCCCAGCAGATGTTCGGCTCCCTGGTCAAGGAGATGCTGCCCGAAAAGCAGGGCATCGCCCGCAAGGACCTGATCGTGGTCTCCATCATGCCCTGCACGGCCAAGAAGTTCGAGGCGCGCCGGCCGGAATTCGCCGTGGACGGCTCGCCCGACGTCGACTTCGTGCTGACCACCCAGGAGCTGGCCCGGATGATCGACGGGGCCGGCCTGCGCTTTGGCAGCCTTGAGCCCGAGTCCCTGGACATGCCCTTTGGCTTCGGCACCGGCGCTGGCGTCATCTTCGGCGCGTCGGGCGGCGTCACCGAGGCGGTGCTGCGCTTTGCCGCCGAGAAGATCACCGGCAAGCCCCTGGCTTCGGTCGATTTCGCCGAAGTGCGCGGCGATTCCGGCCTGCGCGAGGCGACCCTGGAAGTGGGCGGCAAGACCCTGCGCCTGGCCATCGTCCATGGCCTGGCCAACGCCCGGGCCGTGGCCGAGCAGGTCGTGGCCGGCACGAGCGAATACGACCTCATCGAGGTCATGGCCTGCCCCGGCGGCTGCATCGGCGGCGCGGGCCAGCCCGTGCCCAAGGATCTGGCCGACCGCAAGCGCCGCACCAAAGCCCTCTACCAGTGCGACAAGACCTTCCCGCTGCACAAGGCCCAGGACAACATGTTCGTCACCGAGTGCTACGACAAGTTCCTTGGCGACGTGGGCGGCCACAAGGCCCATTCCCTGCTGCACACCCACTACCAGAGCCGCCGTCGCGTCAGCGACGAGACCCTGGTGCTTCTTAGCGGCGATCCGGCCCAGACCAAGGTCCGGGTGCGGGTGTGCCTGGGCACGAGCTGCCACCTGCGCGGCGCGCAGGACATCCTGACCGGGATGCTCAAGCACATCGTGGAAAACGGCCTGGAAAACGCCGTGGACGTGCGGGCGTCGTTCTGCTTCGAGCAGTGCGCCAAGGGCCCCACCGTCGAAATGGACGGCGAAGTGATGACCCACTGCACCCTGGAAAGCGTGCTGGCCGCCCTGGACGCCCACCTGCGCAATCCCCTGCCCCAGCCCACCAAACCCAGCGCCGGCTGCGGTTGCGGCTGCGGCAAGTAGCTGAATACGCGACAGTGATGATGGAAAAGGGCCGACCCCCGCGGGTCGGCCCTGTTTATTTTAAAATTATCGCAGATCTAACAAATT
>JAEZMB010000015.1 GCA_023435825.1 Pseudomonadota bacterium
CCCCCCCCCCCCCCCCCCCCCCCCCCCCCCCCCCCCCCCCCCCCCCCCCCCCCCCCCCCCCCCCCCCCCCCCCCCCCCCCCCCCCCCCCCCCCCCCCCCCCCCCCCCCCCGCCGGAGGCCTCTTTTCTTCTTCATCCCCTAAAACGGACTCGTGAACCCGAACGTCTGAGCCAGCCATTCCATGTAGGATCGGGCCGAGGCGCTGGCTTGGCCGCCCTTGAAAGCCTGCCGGGCCAGGTCTTCGGCCTGGGAGAGCATGCCGGCCATGCACAGGATGTAGACCCGGGCCGGAGCCAGGTTGCTGGGGTAGCCGAGGTCCTGGGCGCGCTTCAACTTGGTCTCGGCCAGCAGGTAGTTGCGTTCGGCCAGGGCCTTGACGCCGAGCTGGAATTCGGTTTCGGCCGAGGGCGGCATGCCGGCGGCCAGGGCCTTTTGGACGATTTCCACCTTCTGGGCGTCGGACTTCATGAGCCACAGCGGCAGCACGGTCAGGTCCGTGCCCGAGAGCACGTAGTTGACCGCCGGCAGGGGCGGCGGCGGCGGGATCATGCTGAGGTAGATGTTGATGATCTGCTGGGTCTCGAACCAGGCTTCGGCCTCGGCCTTGACGGGCAGGGGAAAGAGCAGCTCGGCCTGTTTCGAGGTGGCAAAGCGTTGGCGGGACACTTCGGCGTTGAGCAGTTCGTTGTGGATGGTCAGGTCGCGTTGCTGGGCCTGGGGCGATTCGGGATAGCCGGTAAGGCGCTTGGGGTAGTTGTCGGTGAGCGGCTTGGCGTCGCCGAGATAATTGGCCAGATCCTGGCCGTCGAGCATGAACAGCGCCCCGAGCTGGGCCGGCTTTTCCACGGCGATGCGGCGCAGGCCTTCGGCCGTGGGCGAGGTGTTCCACGGCGTCGGGAAGTCCATGGCCGGCTTGGGACCCTTGGGCTTTTTGACGCCGACCATCATCCAGTTGAAATTGCCGCCGTTCCACAGGGAAACATTGTCAAAGACTTCGCTGAACGCCTTCAGGATGGCCTTGGCGTCGTCGGGCGAGAGTTCGAAGACCGGCAGCCAGTAGGTGACCATGCCGCCGTCGTTGAGGCGTTCGCGCATCAGCGAGAAGTATTCGCGGGAATAGAGGTTGACCACCCCGGCCATCATGGGCGGCGGCGGCTCGGCCGTGATGATGTCATATTTCCTGGGCGTGGCCAGGAGGTAGAAGCGCCCGTCTTCCACGTGGGAGGTCACCCGGGGATCGTCCAGGGGGTTGGTTCCGGGCTGGGGATAGACCACCTTGCCGCCGGCCAGGACATCCCGGGAGATGTCCACCACGTCGATGCGCTCCAGCCGTTTGTCTTCCACCAGGGCCGTGGCCGTGGAGCCGGTGCCGAAGCAGATGAGCAGGGCGGACTTGGGACTTTGCAGCACGGCTTCCGGGAAATAGGCGAAGAGCCGCATGTAACGCTGAGCGCTGCGGTCGTTGGAGGCCATGGAATAGCCGTCGGTGACCAGACGATAATAGAGGGGCTGGCCGAGATAATCCTTTCGCAGGTATTGCAGCGTCCCGGTCACGCCCTCGACGGTGCGGACCAGGATTTCGCCGTCCTTGAGGAAATCGGCGCAGGCCTTGTTCAGGTATTGGCGCATGACGCCAAAGGGGTAGATGGCCAGGAAAAGGACAAAGGCCGCGGCCGAGGCTTGGAGAAAACGGTTGGCCCGCAACGACGGCCAGGGCGCGGGAGCGCCGGTGCAGAGCAGCGCGGGCAGGGCGTAGAGCGCGCACAGCACGAACAGGGTCTTTTCCATGCCCAGGGCCGGGATAAGGACAAAGCCGCCGACAAGCGGCCCGGCCATGGCGCCCAGGGTGTTGGCCATGGCAATGAGGCCGGCCGAACGGGCCCGGTCGCCGACCTCGCGGTGGAAGGCCTCGCCCAGGGCCGTGAACAGGATGCCCGAAACAAAGGCGGCCGGAAACATGAGCGTCAGGGACAGCATGGCGATATAGCGCCAATTGACGGTCTGGTAGCCGTCGAAACTGACGCCCGAGGCGGCCTCGAAGACCCGAAAGGAGATCAGGGCGGCCGCGGCCGTGAGCAGGGCCAGGGGCGCGGCTATGCGCCGGCCGTCGGCCTCGCGGCGCAACCACCAGCCGGCGAACATGCCGCCAAGGCCGATGCCGGCCAGGATCACGGCCAGCATGACGGCAAAGGCCAGGCTGGTGGAGCGCACAAAGAGCTGCAGCAAGCGCATCCAGACGACTTCCAGGGCCAGGAAAGCCGCGCCGCAGCAAAATCCGGCGGCAAGAAGCCGCTTGGCCCGGGGGCTCAGGCGTGCGGCTGCGGCCTTGGCCGGCTCGTCCTCGCGGATGGGTTCGTCCCGGAAACGCTTGGCAATGGCCAGGGCCCCCACGGCAGCCAGGATGTTCAGGCCGCAAGCGACCAGCCCCGTGCCGGACAGGCCCAAGGGCGCGATAAGCACCATCTCGCCGGCCAGCGCCCCCAGGCAGGCCCCCAGGGTGTTGATGCCGTAAAGCCGCCCCAGAGCCTTGCCGAATTCTCCCGGACGCCGGGCCAGGGCCTTGACCAAAAGCGGCAAGGTCGCGCCCATGGCCGTGGCCGGCAGGAGAAACAGCAAAAAGGAGAAGGAAAAACGCAGGGTATTGAGGAGCACCGGTTTGTCCAGGGCGGGATGCAGGATCGCGCCCAGCCAGACCGAAAGCCAGGGAAAGCCCAGGACCAGCATCAACCCCCACAGGCCGACCAAAAGTTCCATGGCGGCGTAAAACCGCACCGGATCGGTGATGTCGCGCCCAAAGCGGGAAATGAGCCCGTTGCCCAGGGCCAGGCCGCCCATGAAGCTGGAAAGGACCAGGGCGCTGGCATAGACGCTGACGCCAAAGGTCAGTCCGGCCAGATGGAGCCAGAGGGTTTCGAAAACCAGGGCCGACGCGCCGGAAACGAGGAAGACGGCGGCAAGGACCAGACGGTCGGCGCGAGTGGCATGGGGAGAAGCGGCGGTGGCCGGCATGGCAGACCTCGGGAACGCGCCGCCAGGGGACCGGCGGGCCGGCCGACCCGAGGCGGGCATGGCGTAAAGGCGTCACACCCCGTGTTTGGGGCAGACGTCGTTGAGCACGCAGTCGCCGCACCGGGGCCGGCGAGCCTTGCACACCTCGCGTCCAAAAAGGACGAGCAGGTGGTTGATCTCGCCGTAGGCCTCGGGGGCGAACAGGGGCATTAAATCTTTTTCAATGATGACCGGGTTTTCCGACGTCGTCAAGCCCAGGCGGTAGGACAGGCGGCGCACATGGGTGTCCACGGCGATGCCGACGTTTATGCCCAGGGCATTGGACAGGACGATGTTGGCGGTCTTGCGGGCCACGCCGGGCAGGGCGGTCAGCTCGTCCATGGTGGCCGGTATCCGGCCGCCGTGGCGTTCGACCAGAATCCTGGCCGCGGCCACGAGATTCTTGGCTTTCTGCCGGAAAAAGCCGGTGGGATGGACCACGGTTTCGACCTCGCCGACAGCGGCCTGGGCCAAGGCGGCGGGGTCGGGCCAGCGGCGGAAGAATTCCGGCGTGACGGTGTTGACCCGGGCGTCGGTGCACTGGGCGGCCAGGACCGTAGCCACCAGCAGCTCGTAAGCGTCGTGGTGGTCAAGGGCCGGCTTGGGGTCGGGAAAAAGCGGACGCAGGCGGTCATGGATGACCGCAGCACGCAAAGCCGCGTCCATCATCGGGAACCCCGGATGGACGCGGCCGGCTGGCAGGCGAGGGTTGCCCCGGTCAGTCCCATGCGGGCCTAGGGGATGAAAACCACCGCCGAGATGGTCGTGGTCCACATGCCCGTTTCACCGGTGGTGACGCAGGGCATGGAAGCCGAGTCGATGATCTTGCCGCTCATGAGGTAGGTCTCGCGGCGCTCGTCGTAGGCGGTCTCGGGGTCGAAGTCGATGCCAAGGGTGGTGGCCAGCATGGTGGAGGCCAGATCCTCGGCGAAGTCGCCGATCTCCTGCTCTTCCGCGCCAAAGCCGGTGTGCTCGGAGATGTAGCCGTAGTTCGACTTGTCGGCCGGGAAGGCCATGCCCACGGCGGAGCCGACCAGGCGGTTCTTTTCGTCGGTGGCGTTTCTGGCCATGACGCAGAAGGTGATCTGCCCGGGGCTCAGCAGCTTCACGCCCTCTTCGGGGGTGAGCAGCTGGCAATGGGGCGGATAAATGCTCGACACGTAAACCAAGTTCAGCTTTTCGATGCCGGCCTCGCGAAGGGCCAACTCGAACGACTGCAGCTTGTTCTTGTGGCGGCCGACGCCCTTGGTGAAAAACGCCTTGGTGGGAACGGAAGAGCCTGGAAGCATGGGCAGTCCTCTTTACACTCTGATTTGCCGCGAAAGCGGGGAATCCTCATAAGGGTTTTTTGCCGAGAAGTATAGCGCCTTTTTCGCCGCTCTTCTTGAGGGAGTCGGATATTTCCGCATCCGACCCCTTCACCTGGATAGTGACCCGAAATACCACGTTATTGCCGGACTTGGCCTCGCGCACCGAGGCGGTCACGCCTTTTTTCGCCAAATCCTTGACGTGGGTCTCGGCCTGGGCTTTGCCCGGGAACGAAGCCACCTGATACGTGGCTGTATAGCGCGGTCCGGTCTTTTTGTCGAAGGTCGATTTGGGATCGACCTTGGGCGCTTCGGCCGGCTTGGCCGGCGGCGGCACGACGGCCGCCGCCCGGGGCGCGGCCGCAGGGGCCGACGACGGGGCCTGGCGGGGGGGGACCGCGCCGCCCACGGGACGCACTTCGGTCTGGTCGTGGGGCTTGGCCGGCGGGGCCGGTTTCTTGGGGTCGGCCGGAGTCTTGGCCGGCGCGGCGTCGGCCGTTTCGGCTCCGGGCTGGTTGTGGACGTCCTCCATGAACTGGAGATCCTCGGGTTTGAGCACCGAAGGCGGGGCCTTGGGTTCGCCGTCGGGCAGCTTGGCCTCGGTGGTCGGCATCATCTGGGCGATCTGCGGCACGGCCGCCTCGGGCTTGTAGCCCCGGCCGACCAGAATGCCGAGAATGAACACCCAGCACATGCCGAGCACGACCACGATGCCGACGGACACCACGCCGGACATGCTGATCTCAAAGGTGAATTTTCGCGGCCCCCCGTTTTCGCGGGTGGCGTTCAGGCGGCTTAAAAGCTTCATGGGCAAGGTTCCTCGTCTGTCGACAATGGCCGATCACGAGGCAATGTCAAGTCGGTTACATCTTGTCCGGCGCACTGACGCCAAGCAGGTCCAGGCCATTTTTGATCGTCTGGGCCACGGCGTCGAGGAGCCGCAGCCGGGCCGAGGCCAGGTCGTCGCTCCCGGCGGTCAGGACCGGATTGACGGTGTAATAGCGGTGCAGGCGACCGGCCAGGTCGCGCAGGTAAAAGCTCACCAGGTGCGGCGAGAACGTCCGGGCGGCGGCGGCCACGGTGTCGGGATACTGCTCCAGGAGCTTGAGCAGTTCCAGATCCTCGTCGGTGGTCAGCAGGGCCAGGAGTTCCGGCGAGGTCTCGGCCACGGCCAAGCCGCGCTCCTGGGCCTTGGCAAACAGCGAACGCACCCGGGCGTGGGCGTACTGGACGTAGTAGACCGGGTTGTCCATGGACTTTTCCTTGACCGCGTCGAGGTCGAAGTCCAGGTGGCTGTCGGATTTGCGCGACAGGAACATGAAGCGGGCGGAGTCGGCCCCGACTTCCTTGACCACGTCGGCCAGGGTCTCGAACTTGCCGGCCCGGGTGGACATGGCGATCTGCTCGCCGCCCTTGAGCAGATTGACGAGCTGCACCAAAATGACCTTGAGGCTGGCCTCGGGATCACGCCCCAGGGCCGAGACGCAGGCCTTCATGCGCGGTACGTAGCCGTGGTGGTCGGCGCCCCAGATGTCCACCACCACGTCGAAGCCCCGACGGAACTTGTCGGCGTGGTAGGCGATGTCCGAGGCGAAGTAGGTCAGTTCGCCGCCGGACTTGACCAGCACCCGGTCCTTGTCGTCGCCAAAGGCGGTGGAGGCGAACCAGAAGGCCCCCTCCTGGTCGTAGGCCAGCTTCTTGTCACGAAGTTCATTAAACGCGGCGTCCACGGCCCCGGCCGCGAGCAGGGTCGATTCCGGGAACCAGACGTCGTGGTGGACCCGGAAGTCTTCCAGGTCCTTTTTGATGCCGGCCAGGATTTCCTTTTCGCCGTGCAGGCGGCAAATGTCGGTGGCTTCGGCTTCGGGCATTTCCAGAAGCGTGCGGCCGTGGGCGTCCACCATGTCCTGGGCCAGGGGGATGACGTAGTCCCCACGGTAGTAATCCTCGGGCTCGGTCACGGGCTCGCCGAGGAGTTCCTTGTAGCGGTAGAGGATGGACATGCCCAGGATGCGCATCTGGCGGCCGGCGTCGTTGATGTAGTATTCGGTCTCCACGGTGAAGCCGGCGGCACGCAGCACCCGGGCCAGGCTGTCGCCCACGGCCGCGCCGCGCCCATGGCCGATGTGCAGCGGCCCGGTGGGGTTGGCCGAGACGAATTCCACCTGGATTTTCACGCCCTGGCCGATGTCGAGCAGGCCGTAGCCGTCGCCGGCCTTGGCCACGTCGCAAACCGTCTCCTGCCAGAAGGCCGGCGTGAAGGCGACATTGAGAAAGCCCGGACCGGCGACCTCCACCGAGGCCAGCCGGGGATCGGCGGCCAGGGTCTGGCGCAGGGACTCGGCCAGTTCCCGAGGCGGCTTCTTGGCCGCCTTGGAGGCCATCATGGCCACGTTGGTGGCCAGATCGCCATGGGCCTTGTCCCGGGGCGGCTCAATGGTGGTTTTGACCGGCCAGGCGATGCCCTGGTTTTCCAGGGCGCTGGCCAAAAGTTCCCGCAAAATGGCTGTGGCGCGCATGGAATCAGGCCTCCAAAGCGGCGGCGTCGGCGGGTTTGGCCACGGAAACGCCCGTATAGGGTTCGCCGCATTCCTTGAGGTTGGCGGAAAGCAGCTTGGTCAGCACGCCCTTGGGGCCAAGCTCCACGAAAGTGCGCGCGCCGGCCTGCCACAGGGCGGCCAGGGTGTCGATCCAGCGCACTTGGGAGGTCATCTGGCGGCACATGAGGTCAAGCGCCTTGGTGGCGTCGGGCTCGGGCCGGCCGGTGACGTTGTGGAAGACCGGAGCGACCGACGGGGCGCGAAGCCCGGCCCGGCGCAGGGCCTTTTCCAGTTCGGCGGCGGGCTCGGCCATGAGCGGGCTGTGAAACGCGCCGCTGACGGCCAGGGGCACGGCCCGGCCCTTCTTGTCCTTGACCAGGGCGGCGGCGGCCTCCACGGCCTCGGCCTCGCCGGAGAGCACGTACTGGCCCGGGGAGTTGTAGTTGGCGACCAGCAGGATCTTGCCGGTCGACGCGGCCGCCTGGCGCACCACGTCCTCGATGTCGTCCAGGGAAAGTTTGAGCACGGCGGCCATCCGGCCGTCGCCGCCGGCGGCTTCGGCCATGAGCCGGCCGCGAAGGCTGGTCAGTTCGAACACGGCCGGCACCTCGACCATGCCCGAGGCAGCCAGGGCGGCGTATTCGCCCAGGCTGTGCCCGGCAAACCCGACAAGCGGGGTCAGTTTCGACTTGAGATGAAACCACAGGCCCAGGGTCACGGCGGTCATGGCGGGCTGGAGGGAGCGGGTGTCGGCCATGGCCGCTTCATCGCCCTCCCAGTAGATTTCGCGCAGGGGCAGGCCCGAGGCCTTTTCCGCCATCGTCCACAGCTGCGCCGCCTCGGCCGAAGCCTCGGCCAGTTCGCGGCCCATGCCTTTTTCCTGGGAACCCTGGCCGGGGAACAGCACGGCCAGGCGGTTTTCGGTTGCGCTCACGTTCGCCTCTCCTTAAGAGCTTTTCGCATCGTTTCGGCCGCGATTGGTAGAGCAACGGGCCTAAATGTGCAACGGTCAATTTTGACGCGGAGGAACCCGTGGAGCAAGGACAATCGGGGCTGGACGCCGCTGGCGTGGCCGCGGCGGCGGCGGGCCTGGGCCGCGGGCTGACGCCCGAACAAGCCGAAAAACTGGCCGGCTATCTGGCGCTTTTGACCCGCTGGCGCGGCCGGGTCAATCTGGTCGGGCCGTCGGACTGGCGCGAGATACTGGAAACGCTCATCGCCGATTCCTGGCATGTGGCCGATTTTCTGGCCGGCCCGGGCGCGGCCTTCTTGCCGCCGGCCGGCGAGCCTGTCGTGTCCCTGGATTTCGGGGCCGGGGCCGGGTTGCCCGGCGTGCCGCTTCGGGCCTTTTGGAATCGGGGCGATTACCATCTGCTCGAAGCCCGGCAAAAACGGGCGGTCTTTCTCGGGGAATGCGCCGCGCGCCTGGGCTTTCCCGGCTTGCTGGTCGCCGAGGGGCGGGTGGAGGCCACCGTCCCGCCCATTGTCGCGGCCCATCCCGGCGCGTTCATCCTGTGCCTGAGCCGCGCCTTCGCGCCCTGGCCCCAGTTTATGACCACCTGCCGGGACCTCGTGCCTCGGCCCATGGCCGTGCTGACCATGACGGGCACGCCGCCGCAAGGCGACGAAATCCCCATGGGCTTTGCCCTGAGCGCGGCCGGCGACTACCGGGTCGCCGGCAAGACGCGTTACATTTCGCTGTTTTCGCCCTTGGCCGAGGCCAGATAGGCGTCCTTGAAAATGAGCCGGGTGGCCGTGGCGTCAGCGGCCTCGGCCAGGTCCATGAGCGTCTCCAGGAAGTCGAGGATTTCGCCCTTGTCGGCTTCGGAAGCGTTTTCGAAGTCAAAAACGATGTCACCGGAGACGAAATATTCGCGCAGCTTTTCCAGATAGGCGGCGTTGATGAGCGGCAGGGCCATGGGCTGTGATCCTTGTGCGTTAGTGGTGGTAGGGCGCGCCGGCGTTGATGGAGGCGGCGCGGTAGAGCTGTTCGTAGAGCACCACCCGGGCCAGTTCATGGGGCAGGGTGCCCGGCCCCAGGGCCAGGAGCTGGTCGGCCCGGTCGAGAACGGCCCTGTCCAGGCCGAAGGGTCCGCCGATGACAAAGGCGGGGGCGCGGCCCGGATCTTCGATGCGCTTTTTGAGTAGCGCGGCCAGTTCGGTCGAGGGCAGGGACGGGCCGTGCTCGTCCAGGACCACGACGAAGTCGCGCGGGGAAAGGGCCGCCAGCACGGCCTTGGCCTCCTCGGCCTTGCGCCGGACCGGATCGGCCGATTTGCCGTCCCGGGCGAGGGTCTCCTCGGCCGGCAGGTAGCGGCGAAGGGCGGTCAGGTAATGGGAGCAGGCCTCGCGGAAGTAGGGGGTACGGACCTGGCCGACGGCGATGAGTCGAAGGGGTTTCATAGGTTTGGCGGCCGCCGTAGCGGACTTGCCGGGGTGGTAGCCGAGGGGGGCGTTGTTGTCAAAGCGGCCGCCTTGGTTTAGGGCATAATCGGTGGGGTCGCGTCTTTCTCCCCACGCTGGAGCGGCATGTCGTTTATGCGCCTTGGGACGATGACACGTCGGCGGTTTGCCGCCTGCCTGATCTGGGCTCTGGCCGGGGTCTTCTTTGGCGGCGCGTATGCCCCGGCCTTGGCCCAGGAACTGCTGCTGACCAACCTCGTGCTCAACAACTACGAGGGCCGCATCCGGGTGCGCTTCGGCATCGAACCCACCGGGCTTGAACTTATCCTCCAGGCCCTGGACGCCGGCGAGCGCCTGAGCCTGCGCTGCCGGGCCAGACTTTCCCTCAAGCGGGATTACGTCTGGAACCAAAACGTCAGCGCCGCCGCCTGGGAAGGGGAACTGCGTCGCATCAAAAGCGGCGAGTACGTCGTTTCCCTGCCGGGCCAGGGCTCGGCCGCCGACAAGGATCTGGGATCGCTTTTCCGCAAGCATCTTGGGGAAATCCTCATTGATCTCGGCCCCTGGGACCGGCTGGAGCGCGGCGTGACCTACGTCCTGACCCTGGACCTGTCCCTGACCCGGCCGGATGTGTCGCCGTGGTTGAAAAATGGCCTCTTTTTCTGGTCCTTCGACGCCGCCCGGCCTGTTTCCTACCAGCTCGATTTCACCTACTGAGCCATAGCCCGAGTTGCCATCCTCCCGGGATCACGTATATTGAAGCCAGCCGTTTGGCGGAGCAAGGAGGGCTTCATGCGCGTGGTCATCCTGGGCGGCTCGGGGTTTATCGGTCGGGCCCTGACCCGTTCCCTGGCTGGGGACGGTCATGAGGTCGTCATTGTTTCGCGCGGCGCGCCCCGGGCGGCCGTTGGCGGCGTTTCCTTCGCCCCTTTTGACGGCCGCAGCGGCGCGGGCTGGCGGGAAAGCCTCGACGGGGCCGACGCCCTGGTCAATCTGGCCGGGGAGAACATCGCCTCGGGCTATTGGACGGCGTCACGCAAACGCCGCATCCTGGAAAGCCGTTTGGCCGCCGGCCGAGCCGTCATGGACGCCCTGGCCTCGGTTGCGTCCCGTCCGGCCGTCCTCGTCCAGGGCTCGGCTACGGGCTATTACGGCGACCGGGGCGACATGCCCGCCGCCGAGGACGCCCCGGTTGGGCGCGGCTTTTTGGCCGAGGTGGCCGAGAAATGGGAGGCTTCCACAGCCGAAGCCGAGGCCTTGGGGGTGCGCCGGGCCGTGGCGCGAACGGCCGTGGTGCTGGACAGCCACGGCGGGGCCTTGCCGCGCATGCTCGCGCCTTTCCGCTTTTTTGTCGGCGGACCGCTCGGTTCCGGCAAACAGTGGTTCCCCTGGATTCATCTCGCCGACGAGGTTCGGGCCATCCGGTTTCTGCTGGAATGCCCCGAAGCCCACGGGCCGTATAATCTGGCCGCGCCGGGAGCCGTGACCCAAAAGGGCTTGGCCCAGGCCATCGGCGGGGCGCTTTCCCGGCCGGCCTGGCTGCGCACGCCGGAAACGGCGCTGCGGCTTTTGCTCGGGGAAATGGCCCAGGAACTTTTTCTCAATGGCGTTCGGGCCGTGCCGGAGCGGCTCACGCGCCTGGGTTTTGCCTTCCTTTTCCCAACCCTGACCGCCGCCCTGGCCGACCTTCTGGGCGGATCGGACCCCGTTCATGCATGATCTGGCTAGCGAAAACGCCGTGCCGGCCCGGGTGCTCGTCATCGAGGACGAGGCCGTGGTGGCCATCGACGTCTGCCATCGGCTGCGCCGCCTCGGCTACGTCGTGGCCGGGCAGGCCGATACCGGCGAAGAGGCTGTGCGGCTGGCCGGCCAACTGGCCCCGGATTTGGTGCTCATGGACATCATGTTGGCCGGACAGATGGACGGCATCGACGCCGCCGCCGCCATCCGCGACCGCTACGGCTTCCCCGTGGTCTTCCTGACCGCCCATTCCGACCGGGCCACCCTGCGCCGGGCCGGCGCGGCCGGCCCCTACGGCTATCTCATCAAGCCCTTCGAGGAGCGGGAGCTGCAAAGCGCCCTGGATATCGCCCTGTACAAGTCGCGTATGGAAAAGCGCCTGGCCCGCTCCGAGCGCTTGACCGCCGTGACCCTGCGCTGTCTGGGCGAGGGCCTGCTCACCACCGACGAAACAGGGCGGGTGGTTTTTGCCAATCCGGCCGCCGAGGCGCTTCTGGGCGTGGAGGCGGCCGAGCTTGCCGGCCGCCCCCTGGCCGAAGTCTACCAGGCTACCATGGACGAGGCCGACGGCCCCAACGGACGGGAATCCGCCACCCTCCACAGGGCCGACGGCCGCGACGTGCCCGTGGAGCAGACCGTGTCGCCCATTCTCGACGGTCGGGGCCAGTCCATCGGCTCGGTGCTGGTTTTCCGCGACATGACCCATCGCCGCGAGGTGGAGCGGGCGTTGCGCGATTCCGTGGCCAATCTGCGCCTGACCCTGGCCGAGACCGTCAACGCGCTCACCGTTACCTCGGAAAAACGCGATCCCTTCACCGCCGGCCACCAGCAGCGCGTGGCCGCCCTGGCCGTGGCCCTGGCCGCCCGACTGGGGCTGTGCGACGACGAGCGCGAGGGGATTCGCGTGGCCGGGCTGGTCCACGACATCGGCAAGATCCACGTGCCATCCGAGATCCTGGCCAAGCCCGAGGCCCTAAGCGCCATGGAGATGGGCATCGTGCGCGACCACAGCGCCGTGGGCCACGAAATCCTTAAGGACATTCCCTTTCCCTGGCCCGTGGCCCGCATGGTGCTGGAGCATCACGAACGCCTGAACGGCTCTGGCTATCCCAAGGGCCTTTCCGGCCGGGACACCCTGCTCGGTTCCCGGCTTCTGGCCGTGGCTGACGTGGTGGAAGCCATGAATTCCCACCGTCCCTACCGGGCCGCCCTGGCCCTCGACTTCGCCCTGGACGAGTTGCGGACCGGCCGGGGCAGCCTGTACGACCCCGACGTGGTCGATGCCTGCCTGGAGCTTTTTCTCAAGGACGGCTACCGATTGTAGGCTAAGCGGGAGGGGAGTCGCCTCCGGCGGCCGGGGGGATGATCCCCCCGGCCCCCTCGATGGGAAAAACGCCGAGGCCAGCACGGCGTCAGTCGGCTATTGATCTTCCTTGATCCAGATGAGGCTGGCTTGGCGGCCGGTCGATTTGTCGCGGCGGTAGGAAAAAAACAGCGGCAGGGACAGGGTGCACAGGTCCAGGGAATAGATGCGCTCGCCGTCCAGGCCGGCCCTCACCAACTGGTCGCGGGTGAGCCGCCACAGATCGACCCGGCGGGTGCGGTGGTCGTACCAGGGCCGGAAGGCCTCGCCGAATTCGCCTTCGAAAGCCGTGAATTCCGAGACCCCAGGCCCCAGGCTCGGCCCTCGCACGGCCGACAGTTCAGCCGGCGACAGGCCGTAGCGCACGCAAAACGAACGCACGGCCCGGGCGCAGAAATCCTGGACATTGCCCCGCCAACCCACGTGCAAGGCCATGACATAGCGCCCCGAGGCATGGGCGATGAGCACCGGCTGGCAATCGGCGGTCTTGATGGCCAGGGCATGGCCGGGCCGGGTTTCGGTCATGCCGTCGCCGGCCTCGATGCTCGGGCGGTCCAGGGTCTCGAATTCCGGCTCGAAAATCATGTCCACGCCGTGCACTTGCCGCAGGCTGTGCCAGGCGGTAACTCCCAACGATGCCTTGAGGCTTTGCCGGACGGCGATCACGTCCCCGGGATCGGCCGCGCCGGTAAAGGCCATGGTGCGCGGCCCCGTGCCGAAGGCGCAGGCCACATTGGGGATGTCCGGGAAGGCGAAGGGTATGTAATTCATGGTATTGTCAGGAGGGTTTGCCGCTCGGTGACCACGGCGTTGACGGGTTTGTCCCAGGGATCGGACGGGAGCCGGGCCAACAGCTGGAAATCGTAGCCCAGGCCCACGAGGAACGCCTCTTGGGCCATGGGCAGGGCGAGCAGGCGGTCGTAGTAGCCGCCGCCAAAACCAAGTCTGTTGCCGCGTCGGTCGAAAGCCAGACCCGGAACCAGGATCAGGTCCGGCGAGAAGGCTTCCGGAGGCTGGCAGGCTTCGCGCGGCGGCTCCGGGATGCCGTAGCTCCCGGGGGCGGTCTCGGACAGGCAGCGCACGCAGCCCAGATCGACCAGCCCCGGCGCGCCGTCGCGGCAGCGCGGCAAGAGCAGCCGCTTGCCGTCGGCCAGGGCCTGGCTGGCGATAAGCCTCGCGTCAAGTTCGTTGCGCACGGCCATGTAGGCCAGGATTTCCCGGGCTTGGACATAGGCAGGCAGGGCCAGCACGCGCCTGGCGGCCTCGCGGCCGGCTGCCGCCACGTCTTGCGGCGTCAGGGCGGCCCGACGGGCCGACATGTCGCGGCGCAGGGCGTCCTTGGTCAGGGCTTTGCCGGTATCGGTCGGCTGATCTGGTTGCAATGTTTTCACAACCGCTTCATAGTAACAGGCGAACCCCATCAGGGGAAGGGCGCGTAACCAGGGAGGACAGGGTGGGCGCAGACGCATTCTGGATCGGCATGGGCGATATCCATGACGACGTGTCCATGCTCGGGCGGATTCCCGATCTGGCCGCCGCCGCCGGCGTGGTCGTCAGCGGCGATCTGACCATCAAGGGCGGGGCCGCCGCCGCCAGACGGGTCACAGCCGCCCTTCGCGACGTCAACCCGGTGCTCATGGCCCAGATCGGCAACATGGATCTGGCCGAGGTTGACGCCTACCTTTCGGGCGAAGGCATCAATCTCCACGCCACCGGCCGGGTCACGCCCCAGGGCGTGGGTTTTTTCGGCTGCGGCTGGTCCACGCCGACCCCGTTTGGCACCCCCAGCGAAGCCGGCGAGGACCGTATCGCCGCCTGGCTCGAAGCCGCCTGGCAGACCGTGGCCCATTGCCCAGACCTTGTCCTGGTCTGCCACACGCCGCCCTACGGCACGGCCACGGATCAGGTCGGGGGCGGAGTCCATGTCGGCAGCCGGGCCGTGCGGGAGTTTATCGAACGCGTCCAGCCGGCCGTGTGCCTTACCGGCCACATCCACGAGTCCGTCGCTGTCGACGCCATCGGCCGCACCGTGGTCATCAACCCCGGCGCTCTGGCCGGCGGGGGATATGCCCGTATCGAACGCAACGCCCAGGGGTTGACCGCTCGATTGTGTCAGGTTTGACCGTCAGGCATGGCCCCTGGCCAGCCCCGACGACTCGGTCCTGTCCGGCCATGCGAGGACCGGCAAGCGCCGCCATCTGGAACCGCCCGGAGCTTCGATGCTGATCGTCAATATCATCGACATCCTGTTCTACCGGGCCTTCCTGAGCAAGATCTACCTGACGGCCGGAGTCGATTACCGTTTTTTGAGTCCGGACGCCGCCCAGGAATTGGCCGCTCTCGACCCGCCGGCGGATGCCGTGCTGGTGCAGGATTCCTATGCCGGCTGCGACTGCCGCGACCTGCTTGGGACCATCCGCGAGGCTGGCCGGAAAGCGGGTCGGGAGCTGCCCATCCTGTGCCTGCGTCCCTTCGAGGAAGGGCAGCATCAGGAACACCAAGCCTGCCAGATCCTTGGCCCGGAAGTGATTCCGGTCAATCGCCTGACCCTGGCCGGCGTTCTGGCCGACCTCAAGGCCGCCTCCCAGGCCCGCCAGCCCGTTGCCGGGCCGCGTAAAATCCTTTTTGTCGACGCCGGCCGCACCTTGCTCCATGTGGTGCGCGCCGCCCTGGCCAGCAGCGGGTTTCGGGTGGTCTCGGCCCGAAACGCCGAGGACGCCCTGGCTTTGTGCCGCCGCCACGTCTTCGAGCTGGTGTTGACCAGCGTGTTGTTGCCCGGCATGTCCGGCCTGGAGCTGTGTCGCAAGTTCAAGGAAGACAACGCCGGACCGTACCTTCCGGTCATCATGCTCTCCAGCAGCGACAATGCCCTGGACATGGACACGGCTTTTAGCTGCGGAGCCGACGATTATCTGCTCAAGTCGTTCACCGCCGAGATGCTTTCAAAAAAAGTCTCAGAGCACCTCGATATCGCTGAACGCAAACGCCACAACAAGATTTTGGTCGTGGACGACAGCAAGCTCATTCGGGAAATGCTGCGCCACAATTTCGTGAAAAACGGCCACTGCGTCCTGACCGCCGAGAACGGGGCCAAGGCCCTGGAAATCGCCCTGGCCGAGCAGCCCGACGTGGTGGTCACCGATATCGAAATGCCCGTGATGGACGGCTACGAGCTGTGCGAGCGCCTGCGCAAGCAGCCCGAGCTGCGCAACACCCTGGTCGTCATCATGAGCGCCCGGGGCCATGCCAGCGACATCAAACGCGGTGAACGGCTCGGCGTGTCGCGCTATTTCGTCAAACCCTTTGACGTGGAAAAGATGCATCTGGTGGTGGAGCAACTCCTTGGCGAAAGTTACCGCCACCTGAAAAAAGAGCACGAGCACGTCCTGTCCAGCATGTCGGCGCTCATTACCGCCCTGGAAGCCCGGGATGAATACACCAAGGGGCATACCGCCCGGGTGTCGCGCATGGCCATGCGCCTGGGCCGGGCCATGGGCCTTGGCGAACGCGAGCTGCGTAACCTGGAAATCGGCTCCAATCTCCACGACATCGGCAAGATCGGCGTGCGCGACGCCGTGCTGCTCAAGCCCGGCCGGCTGACTCCCGAGGAATACGCCATAATCCAGGAGCACGCCGTCATCGGGGCCGAGATCCTGCGCCCCATCGCCTCCCTGGCCCAGGTGCTGCCGCTGATCCTGCTCCACCACGAACGCTGGGACGGCCAGGGCTATCCCACGGCGATAAGCGGCGAGGAAATTCCGCTGGGCGCCCGCATCATCGCCATCGCCGACGCCTTTGACGCCATGACCACCGACCGCCCGTACCGCAAGGGCATGCCCTTAGCCCAGGCGCTGGACATCATCCGCGAAGAGGCCGGCCGGCAGTTCTGCCCCATCAGCGCCGAAGCCTTTCTGGCCATGCTTGATGGAGAAGCGGCTGTGCCTTGCGAGGATGTGGCCGAGGAACCCGCATGAAGCCGCCGACGGACTCCGGGACGCTGTTCAAGGGCCTTGATTGGCCGAGACGATTAAAGGAATCTGCATGATACTGGTGAGTTGGAACGTCAACGGCCTGCGGGCCGTGGTGCAGAAGGGCTTTTGGGAATGGCTGGCCAGCAGCGGCGCGGACGTGGTCGGCATCCAGGAATCCAAGATCCAGACCGGCCATGAGGCGGATTTCGGCCACACCGACCAGTACAAGACTGTCTGGTGCAGTTCCACGGTGAAAAAAGGCTATTCCGGCGTCGGCTGCTTCTACCGGGCCGAACCCCTGTCCATCGCCAGGGAACTGCCCGATCCTGCTTTCGCGGGCGAGGGAAGGCTGCTGCACCTCGAATACGAGGAATTTCATTTCTTCAACATCTATTTCCCCAACGGCGGCCGGGGGGAGGAGCGGCTGGCCTACAAGCTCGGCTACTACGACGCTTTTCTGGCCCATGCCCAAGAACTGCGGCAAACCAAGCCCATCGTCGTCTGCGGTGATTTCAACACCGCCCACACCGCCCTGGATCTCAAGAATGCCAAGGCCAACGAAAAGACCTCTGGTTTTCTGCCCGAGGAACGCGCCTGGCTCGACCGTTTCGTCGCCGCCGGCTACGTCGATACCTTCCGCCTGTTCACGGCCGAGGGCGGCCACTATTCCTGGTGGGACTACCGGTTCAAGGCCCGGGACCGCAATGTGGGTTGGCGCATCGACTACTTCTTCGTGTCCGAGGAACTGCGGCCCAAGGTCAAGCGGGCCTGGATCGACGCGGCCGTGATGGGGTCCGACCACTGCCCCGTGGGCCTGGAGCTGGATTGCCGGTAGGCTTGGACGAGGTGGCGGCCGGCCGGAAACCTGAAGTTCCGGCTCCTCGACGAGGGGCAAAGGACATGACGGCGGTCGAGAGAGGGGCAGCCATGGACGAGGGCGCGAACAAGGAAGTTTGCTGGTGCTTCGGCTACACGGTGGCCGACATCGAGGTCGATCTGACCCGCAACGACGGACGTTCGACCATCATGGAAGGCATCGCCGCCGCCAAGGCGGCCGGCGGTTGCCGTTGCGCCGCAGCGAGTCCCAGCGGGCGTTGATGCCTGCCGGAAGTCCGTCAGGTGGCGGACGCCTGGAAAACCCGCCACGGCCGGCTTTTCGGTTGTCCCTTTGCCAATCCCACGAGCCCCTGACCCTGATTTCCCCTATGGGGGGTGGCGGGGGCCCCGGGCCCCCGCCCGCGGGG
>JAEZMB010000026.1 GCA_023435825.1 Pseudomonadota bacterium
CCCCCCCCCCCCCCCCCCCCCCCCCCCCCCCCCCCCCCCCCCCCCCCCCCCCCCCCCCCCCCCCCCCCCCCCCCCCCCCCCCCCCCCCCCCCCCCCCCCCCCCCCCCCCCCGCCGGAGGCATTCTTCGTTTTTTACGGCAGCGCGACAGCTGCAAAACCGTGATCGGCCAGAATCTTCTGGCCGTCAACCGACATGAGGTAGAGGGCGAAGCGCCGGGCCTCGGGGGAGGCGTCCTTGAGCACGGCCAGCCCATAGTCGGCCTGGACGGCCAGGGCCGGCGGCAACTGGGTCATGGTCAGGCCCGGGACGGTCTTGTGCAGGTCGCCGCTGCAGTAGCCCAGGAACACGTCGATCGTGCCGGCCTCGAAGGCGGCGGCCACGGGGTGTTTGCCGTTGACCGGGGCCGAGTTGTTGGGGCCGCCGACGATCTTGTCGGCCTTGGCGTCGAGGATGCCGGCGCTGCCGGGCGTTATCGTGTCGGCCAGGGCGAACATGGCCCAGGCGTAGTCGCCGGCCGGGTCGGCCTTGGGCGTGGAGGTGCCGACGTGCACGGCCGGGTCAAGCAGCACGGACAGCAGGTTTTCCGGGGAGAGCTTGAGGGCTTCCCTGCCGGTGGCGCACAGTTTGTTGCGGGTAAAAAGGATGGTGGGCCAGGCCAGACCGTTTTGGGCCAGGGCTGCGGGGTGGCCGAAGTCGGCCGAGGCCAGCATGTCGGCGTGTTCGCCCTTTTCCAGGCGCTGGCGCAGGACGCCCGAGGGGCCGAAGGTGGTGGCGACGGGAATCGTGGTTTCGGCCTCGAAGGCCTTGGCCACGGCGGTCATGGCCTGGCGCAGGCTGCCGGCGGCGTAGACGGTGACGGCGGGATCGGCGGCCTGGGCCGGGGAGGCGGTGAAAAGCAGGGCGGCCAGGGCCAGGGCAGCAAGGCGCGTCATGGGATTCTCCTGGGTGCGCGGCAGGGCGGGCAGCGCCCGCCGCCCGGTTGCGCCGCTCCCGGGCTGGCCGGGGGCGGTGAAGGATGGGCGGTCGGTCTGGCCGGGCGTCCATGGACGGTCCGGAGTGGAGGCCGGGAAAAGCGGCGTCGCGGCCGGCTTTCCCGGGATGCGTCAGGAGCGAAACCGGTCGTCGGACTTGTATCCGTCGGCGTTGCGGGCCTTGCCGGCGAACCAGCCGGTGCGCTCGGCCTGCCAGACGTCGAAGCGGGGCACGTAGGGCTTGATGTCGAGCACAGGCGTGCCGTCGAGGACGTCGACGTTGCGCAGATGGACCGTTGCTCCGTCCACGCCGGCCAACTCCAGCACGGACAAGCCAATGGGGTTGGGGCGCTTGGGCGAACGCGTGGCGAAGATGCCGTGGTGGTCGTTGTCGAGGAAGGGTTTGACCATGAGGTCAAAGCCCGTCACCCGATGGAGGTGGTAGAGCAAAAAGACGTGGGAGAAGCCCTCAAGGTCGGCCAGGCCGGGCACGAAGTCGGCATGGACTTCGACGTGGCCGGCGACGCCGAGGGCTCCCACGGGTTGGATGGGCATGCCGGCGATGTCCCGGAAGGGGGAACGCAGGATGCCGATGGAGCGGTAGGCGATGTCTTGGGCGGGTGTGTTCACGGCGGTTTCCTCGGGCGTTTGCCCGGTCATCCCCTATCAACTTTCAGGCCAGACCGGCCGCCAAACGATTGCAAGGGGTTGCAACGCCTGTCCCGGAATTCGGGAACAATTGCGTAGTATACCCATACAAACTTGTATGGTGTGTAGCAACCAAATGAAAAGACACGGCTTTTAATATTACCGTGCCAGTTGTCGCCGGGGCGGCAGGGGGGTGGTCAGGAGGCGAGGACGCCGGGCGGGCAATCGACGGCGGTTTCGGCCTGGCGCACGCAGTTGCGGGCCTCGTCCTTGGCGGCGAGCAGGGCCATGTCGGCCAGGCGCAGGAAGTCCGCGCCGGAGTCGTCCAGGCTGCCCCGGTGGCTGGAGACGCCGATGGTGGCTGTCAGCGGCTCGGGCAGGCCGTAGCTTTCCCAGTCGTGGCAGGCGATGGCGGCGCGCAGGGTCTCGGCCAGCCCGGCGGCGCGGTCCGGGGGGGTACCGGGCATGACGACGCAGAATTCGTCGCCGCCGATGCGGGCCACGAAGCCGAACGCGCCGACCTCGCGGATGAGGATGCGGCCCAGCTCCACCAGCACCACGTCGCCGGCGGCGTGGCCCAGGCGGTCATTGACGGCCTTGAAACGGTCGAGGTCAATAAGCGCCAGGCTGGTCCAGTCGTTGCGGGCGGCGGCCCGGGCCAGGGCGGCGGTGAAGGCGGCTTCGAACCCGCGTCGGTTGGCCAGTCCGGTCAGGTGGTCGATGTCGGCCAGACGGCGGATCTCGGCTTCGGAGCGTTCCCGGTGCAGCAGCACGAAGCCCAGGGTGCAGGCGATGAGGCTGGGGGCGGAAATGAGCAGGGAATAGGACTGGACAGGCCCCGGCGCAAAGGGGTTGGCGGTGGGATTGCTGATGAGGAAAGCCGCCGCGCCGCGCAGCAGGCAGGCGCCGGCCCCCAGGACGTAGCCCAGGGCGAAGATGGCGATGACGCGCGGGCGGTACTGGTTGCGCCGGGCCAGGAGCACGGCGGCCAGCATCAGGCATTGGCCGGTGTAGAGGGCGTTGGCGAAGATGGAGCGCATCCGTGGCACGTCCATCCAGACCGTGAAGATGCCCAGGGCCAGAAGCACTGGCAGGGCATAGGCCCAGCGGCTGCGTCGATTGCCGAAAAAGACGTCCAGGGAGGCGAGGTAGCAGGTCCAGGAGGCGGTGAAGAGCAGGTTGGCCAACAGTATGGAAAGGAGGTCGGAAATACTGCCGCGCAGCAAAAAAAGCGGCCCCGAGGCCAGTTGCACGGCCAGACCGGCGATCCAGAGCCAGGCTCCCCGGGCCCGGGAATCAGAAAAGGCCACTGCAAGCATGACGGCGATGCAGAGGTTGGTGACGAAGTAGAGGATGATGGTAGTGGAGAAATCCAAGACCGGCATGGGCGGTGGGTAATATGAAACCCTATCCCGCGCAAGGGTTGTTGCGTTTTTTTGCTGCCCGCGAGGCAAAAAAAACGGGGCCGTTGCGACCTGCGTCGCAGCGGCCCCGGTCCGAAACGGGAGGGCAATCCCTGTTCGGAAAGGAGAGCCTGTCGCCTAGTAGCGGTAGTGGTCGGGCTTGTAGGGGCCGGCCGCGTCGATGTTGAGGTAGGCGGACTGGGCCGGGGTCAGGGTTTCGAGCTTGGCGCCGAGGCGGGCGAGGTGCAGGCGGGCCACTTCCTCGTCCAGGAGCTTGGGCAGGGTGTAGACGCCGATCTTGTAGTCCTTGGTGGCCAGCTCGATCTGGGCCAGGGCCTGGTTGGTGAACGAGTTGGACATGACGAAGCTCGGGTGGCCGGTGGCGCAGCCGAGGTTTACCAGACGGCCTTCGGCCAGCATGAGGATGGAGTTGCCCGAAGCCATGGTCCATTTGTCGACCAGGGGCTTGATCGACTCCTTCTTGCAGTGCGGGGTGGTCTCCAGGTAGGCCACGGCGATTTCGGAGTCGAAATGGCCGATGTTGCAGACAATGGCTCCGTCGCGCATCTTTTCCATGTGCGCGCCGGTGATGACGTCGCAGCAGCCCGTGGCGGTGACGAAGATGTCGCCCTGGGAGCAGGCCTCGTCCATGGTGGTGACTTCATAGCCTTCCATGGCCGCCTGCAGGGCGCAGATGGGGTCGATCTCGGTGACCAGCACGCGCGCGCCAAAGCCCTTCATGGAGTGGGCGCAGCCCTTGCCCACGTCGCCGTAGCCGGCCACGACCACGACCTTGCCGGCCACCATGACGTCGGTGGCCCGCTTGATGCCGTCGGCCAGGGACTCGCGGCAGCCGTAGAGGTTGTCGAACTTCGACTTGGTGACCGAGTCGTTGACGTTGATGGCCGGGAACAGCAGCTCGCCGGCCTGCATCATCTGGTAGAGGCGATGCACGCCGGTGGTGGTCTCTTCGGACACGCCGCGAATCTTTTTGGCCATGCGCTCGAACCGGCCGGCGTCGGCAGCCACCACCGCCTTGATGCGGTCCATGATGATGGCCATTTCCTTGTTGTCGGTGGGGGCGTTGAGGACCTTGGCGTCCTTGGCGCATTTGACGCCGTGGTGAATGAACAGCGTGGCGTCGCCGCCGTCGTCCACGATGAGGTCCGGGCCGGTGCCGTCGGGCCAGGTGAGCGCCATCTCGGTGCACCACCAGTAGTCTTCCAGGGTCTCGCCCTTCCAGGCGTAGACGGCGGCCAGGCCGTCGGCGGCGATGGCGGCGGCGGCGTGGTCCTGGGTCGAGTAGATGTTGCACGAAGCCCAGCGCAGGTCCGCGCCCAGGGCGTGGAGGCACTTAATCAGCATGGCGGTCTGGATGGTCATGTGCAGCGAGCCAGTGACGCGCAGGCCGGCCAGGGGCTTGGCTTCGCCGTATTTGGCGATGACGGCCATAAGGCCCGGCATCTCGTTTTCGGACAGCTGCATTTCCTTGCGGCCCCAATCGGCCTGGGCCATGTCGGCGACCATGTAGGGCAGGGAGAGATCAAGGGGTTTGACGCTCATGGGCGGCTCCTTTGTCTAAGCGGGTTGGCGGGGCGTCGCCACGGCGCGGGCGGCGACGAGCCCGTTGTTGACGGGATGTTCGGTCCACTGTGCCAGATCAAAGCCGGCGCGGTGAAGCCATTCGGTCAGTTTTTCGCGGGAAAAGCCCAGCCAGCGGTCGCCGAAGCGGCGGCGCATGGCTTCGTCCTCGTGGGGGGCGAAATCGATGACCACCAGCCGTCCGTCCGGGGCCAGCACGCGCCGGGCCTCGGCCAGGGCGGCGGCCGGATCGGGCAGGTGGTGCAGGGTCAGGCAGATGACGGCAAAGGCGGCCTCGCCGTCGGCCATGGGCAGGTGTTCCAGTTCGCCCATGCGCACGCTGACGGGCAGACCGTGCGTGCGGCGTTCGGCCAGGGCCAGCATGGAGGGCGAGCTGTCCACGCCGATGACGGCCCCGGCGCGCTCGGCCAGCACCGGGAGCAGATCGCCCGGGCCGCAGCCCAGGTCGGCGGCGGCGGCCATCCGGTCGGGCATGACCTCGCGCACCAGGGCGGCCGGGTCGAGATCGCCCAGCACCTCGCGGCGAAGCGCCGCCCAGTCGGAGGCGATGTCGTTGAAAAAGCGGCGCGTTTCCAGCCGTCGCTCGCGCAGCACGGCGTCCACGGCGGCCAGATCGGCGTCATGGCCGGCGGCGTCGAGAAACGGGGCCAGGCAACCGAGAAACGCGGCGGCCGGGCCGGCGGTCACGGCGCTGTAAAAGGTCCAGGCCCCTTCGCGCCGGCTGCCAAGCAGCCCGCAGCCGACAAGGATGGCGAGGTGTCGCGACACGCGGGACTGCCCCATATCGAGGACGGCGGTGATTTCGCCCACGGACAGTTCATGGCGCGAGAGCACGCGGACGAGGCGCAAGCGCGTTTCGTCGGCCAAGGCCTTGAACCAGGGGAGGGGTGTGGCGTCGCTTTTGAGCATATCAAGATATCCTGATATGCGGGTCTAGTGATTTTTGGGGGGGAGGTCAAGGGGGAGAGATGCAACGCCATGCATAGCCCCTCACCCCACTATCACCCCCACCCTCGCCAACACCTCCGCCATGACGCCCGGCGGCACGCTCTCCAGCTTCCGGCCGCCGCGCGTCGCCACATCCAGGGCGCGGGGCTGGTAGCAGCGCACCACGCCGGTAGTCCGGGTGCCGGCTCCTTCCAAAGACACGGCAAAGCCACGCCCATCTCCGCATTTTTCCCCGCGCCGTTTGACGATACCGGCTCCATGGTCGTATAGCTATTGTTCCCAATCTCGGCCGTGCAACCCGCAGAGGGCGCTTTCATGGGCAATGCCGGAAAAATTCTGGTCGCGGACGACTCCGTGGTCATGCAAAACGTGCTGAAGAAGATTCTTCTCGGCATCGGCTGCAAGGACGTGCGCACCGTGGCCAACGGGCAGGCGGCCTGGGAGCTGCTGGAAAGCGAGAGGGATTTCGAGTTGGTGTTCGCCGATCTGCGCATGCCCAGGCTGTCCGGGCTGGCGCTTTTGGACAGGATTCGCCAGTCGCCGGCCATGCCGGCCCTGCCCGTGGTCATCATCAGCAGCGAGGCCGATCCGGCCAGCATCCTGGAAGCCGGCAAGCACAACGCCACGGCCTATGTGGTCAAGCCGTTTTCCGTCGAAAAAATCTCCTGCGTCGTCAAAAACATCCTGGAACGCTAGCCGGCGTCACCGCCCCGGGCTGGCGTGTCGTTGGCCGCGCCGGCCGCCGTCCGCGCGGTCAGTCCGCCTTGGGACGGGTGCGCGACAGGTAGTCCGTGACGGCCTGCTCGGTTTCCCGGGCGGCGTCGAGCAATCGGGCAAAGGCGGCATCCTCGCAAGGTTCCTGGTTCTTGAGCGCCTTTTCTATCGTCGTGGCCACGGCGCACAGCTTTTCCGCCCCGAGCTGCTGGGCGATCCCCTTGAGCGAGTGGATTTCAAAACCCAGCCTTTCCGGCTCGGGCCTGGACTGCACCAGAGTGATCTCCATGCGCTGGGTATTGTATTTTTCGAGATAGCCTTCGCAGACTTCCTTATACAGTTCGGTGTCGCCGCCGAGTTTGAGCAGGGCCAGTTCGCTGTTAAGCGTCCGGCCGTTGCCCTGGGCGTCTTGCGGCGTGTCGGTTCCCTGCTGGCCCGACGCGCCGTGCTCGTAGCGGCACAGTCCGGTCATGTTTTGGTGCAGCAGCAAAATCCTTTCATAGAGCACCTGCGGATCCAGCGGCTTGGTGATGAAGTCGTCCATGCCGCAGGCCAGGCATTCGTCCCGGATGGTGTCCAGGGAATAGGCCGTCATGGCGGTGATGTGGACGTTCTTATTGAGCGGCGTGGTGACGCCGTCCCGGATCATATGGCAAAGTTCGATGCCGTTTATTTCCGGCATTTCGATATCCAGGAAGACCATGTCGAACAGGGCGGTCTTGAGAAACGCCAGGGCTTCCTGGGCGCCCTGGGCCAGGATGGGTTCCTGGTTGAGCAGCGAAAACACCTTCTGGGCCACGCGCAGGTTCATGGGGTTGTCGTCCACGACCAGGATCATCAGGCGGTCGAGGGCGGTCTCCCGCCCCTTGGCGGCATCGGGCCGGGCGAGGATGTGGTTGTAGTCGCCTTGGGCCAGGGGCAGGCGCACGGTGAAGCTTGAGCCTTCGCCCGGCGTGCTCTCGACGGCGATTTCGCCGTGCATGAGGCCGACGAGCTGCTTGCAGACCGACAGGCCCAGACCGGTGCCGCCGAACTTGCGCGAGGTCGAGTCGTCGCCCTGGGTGAAGGGCTCGAAGATGGTGAGGAGGCGGGACGCTTCGATGCCCACCCCGGTGTCGCTGACGGTGATGGTCGCCGCGTAGCTGTCCGAGGCCGGGTCCTTGGTCGCGGCGGCGGTGACGGCGATGCCGCCGAGCTTGGTGAATTTGAGGGCGTTGTTGGTCAGGTTGAGCAGGATTTGCCGCAGCCGGGCCGGATCGCCCCGCACCACCACGTCGGCGCTGTCGTCGATGAGCGTGACGAGTTCGATGTTCTTCTTGTTGGCCAGGGGCAGCATGAGCCGGGTGGTGGATTCGATGACGCTTCTCAGGTTGAAGTCGATGGTTTCCAGAACGATCTTGCCGGCTTCGATCTTGGACAGATCCAGCAGGTCGTTGACGATGGTCAGGAGGTGGTCGGAAGATTCCTTGATGGCCGTCAGGCAGTCGTGTTGGTCCTCGGTGACGGCTGTGCTCAGGAGATAGTCGTTCATGCCCTTGATGGCGTTCATGGGCGTGCGGATCTCGTGGGTCACCTTGGCCAGGAAATCCGTCTTGGTCTTGTTGGCCTGTTCCGCGATGACCTTGGCTTCCTCAAGCTTCTGGCGGATTTTCTCGTTCTCGACGTTTTTTTCCTGCAACCGCCGGGTGCGCTCCTTGACCAGGTTTTCCAGATTGAGCTTGTAGTTGGTGATTTGGGAAATATAGAGGCTGATGTAGCGGGCCAGTTCGCTGATTTCATCGTCGCCGGAGACGGTGATGTCCTTTTTTGCGCCGAAGACGTTGATGGTCTTGTTGATCTCGGTGATCTGCGACTTGATGCTGAGGATGCGGCGCAGCACCTTTTTTTCGATGAGGAAAATGATGCATCCCATCAGCGCGATGCCGCCGGAGATAAGAATGATGGAAGACTTGCGTGAAGCGCTCTGGCCCAGTTTGAGGATTTCCTTGTCTCCGGAAACGATCAGATCAATAGCCTGGGCTCCGGTGATGTCCTGGAGTGTGACGTGGCTGGACAAGGTGGATTCATTGGTGTCGTAAATGTGAATCGCCAGATCCGACGACGCCGTTTGCAGATGTTCCGTGCGCACCAGCCGGCCAAGGGGCGCGCTGTCGAAATGGTCGGCCAGGCTGAACCGCAGCCGGGTCTTTTCCTCGATCTTCTTGATGATGGCTTCGGTCAGGTCGCGGCCCATGACCAGGGTCCCCAGCTTGGGCGCGACGCCTTCGCTGTCGGAAATGGGACAGCTCGCGATGATGGTGAAGCTGTCCTGCAGCTTGGCGATGCCGTGTATCCTGCCTTCCTGGGAATCGGGCAGGAGCATTTTGGTTTTGCGGAGGATGAGATCCCGGACCGCCTCGCCGAGCTGCGCCGCGAAGGCCCCGTCGTCCTTGCGGCTGGCCGACCAGACGATGCGGCCTTCGTTGTCGACGAAGGCGATGAAGGCCAAATCCAGGGAGCCAAGGGTCCGGTCGTTGAGGTTGGAGCGCACGAAATCGGGCTTATTTTTCTGCATGAACTGGTAGCTGTCGTCCCAGACGGCCCAATCGACGATGATGTCGTCGAGCTTTTGCACCTCTTCATCCAGGAAGTTGGCCACGCGGGCGGTGTTGTTGGCCTGGGTTTCATAGGCGAAATTGGAAAAGGTCTCGGTCAACAACAGGCTGTTGAGCATGATGTAAAAGGCGATGAGAACGGCGGAACCCAGGCAGATCCAGATCAGGGTGAATTTTCGTATGGAGACGGCCATGTCGCGACTCCGCGCGCAGCGAGGGTTGCAGGTCGGTTCGGGGCAGCGGGCGCTGCCCACAAACTGTCTCACATTCCGAGGCGCGATAGAATCGGTTTCTGGCTCTCGCAGAGGGAAAAGGCGGATATTTGGGGTGTTGCGGCCAATTTCCGCGCCAGCGGCGCGTCCCTAGTCCACATCCACCCAGAACGACCGCCAGCAGCCGGCGCAGCCTTCGGGCGGCGTGTCGGTGTCGTGGCAGTAGCGGAATTCCCGGTAGTCCGGCGCGTTCCAGATGGCGGCCAGGGTGTCGATGTGCAGATTGCCGCGCACGTCGCGGGGGAAGGGCAGGGTCGCGCCGTGGAACCGGTAGCTGGCCGGGTCGGCGACGGGCACGTTTCGCAGGGCGCAGGGGCTCACCGCGCCGTCGGCGGCGATGAAAAGGGTGCTGGCCGGCCGGTCCGGGCAGCGAAACCTGGTCAGCCCGCCATGCACCAGCCGGCTGTCCAGGCGAAGCCCCAGCGCCGCCGCCTCCTCGGCCGCGGCCCGCAGCCGGGCGGCCAGGGCGTCGAAGGCGGCCTGATCGGCCGGCACCAGGGCGTCATACTCCGTCTCCGGGCCGGTGGCGTAGGACAGCGGCCGCACATGGACCGCGCCCACCCCAAGCCCGGCCAGAAAGCGCGGCAGGGCCTCAAGCTCCCCGTGCTCCAAGCCGGTGCGGGTCAGGGCGTAGCGCACCTCGACTTCCGGCAGCTTGGACTCGTGCACGGCCTTGACGGCGGTCAACCGGTCGATGGCGGCCAGGGCCGCGTACAGGCTCGTGCCGCGCCGCCGGAAATTGGCGTCCTCCACCAGCCCGGCCAGGGGCAGCACCACCGCGTCGATGTCGTCGCGCGTCAGGGCCGAGGCGTGCTCGTCGGCCAGGCGCACGCCGTCGGTGGCGAGCACCGTGCGCGCCCCGGCGTGCTTGGCCGCGGCCAGCATGGCCAGGATGTCCGGGTTGGCCAGGGGATCGCCCCAGCCCTGGAACCGGACCTCGGCCACGGCGTCGATCTCGCGCAGGGCCTTTTCGAAAAGGGCCAGGGGCAGGTCGTGGTCCAGCCAGCGTTTTTTGTGGCCGGCCCGGATGGTGAAGCCGATTTCGGCCCGGCTGCGGGACGAGGCCTCGACAATGAGCCGGTCAAGGACGATAGGCGCGCTCATTTGGGGCAAAAGGCGGCGGCGGCAAAGCTCACGGCCGAAAGCGTCGGGGTTTCGCGCATGATGTCGTGGGCAAGGAGCGTCATGGACGACGGCGGCAGGATCTCGGCCAGTGTGGCCAGGGCCGACAGGCCGCAGACATTGTAGGCGTCGCCCACGCGCTCGGACTCGGCCCAGAAGGCGTCCACGTCGCCAGCGGCCAGGGCGGCCAACAGCGCCCGGTCGTGATTGAGCGCCGCCTCTTCCAGGGCCTCGGCCGGCTCGGCATGGCCGAACTTGCCGCCGATGTGGCAGAAATCCACCCCGGCCACGATGAGCGTGTCGGGCGCGGCGGCGATCTCGGCCAGGGCGTCGAGGAACGGGCCGGCGTACTCGCGAAAGGCCTGCCGGGTGGGCGCGGCCAGCACGCCGGCCGGCGAGCCGCACAGGATCGGGACCATGGTGAAAGGCGTGTCGCCCAGGAGCCGGCGCAGGAACACGGCCTGGAACTCCACGGAATGCTCGGCCTTGTGAGGCAGGCTGGAGGCGTCAACAGACCGGCCGCCGGCCGCGCGCAGCTTGGCGACAACATCGGCGTCGGCGGCCACATCGCCCAGGGGCGTGGCAAAGGCCTTGTCCGTGAGGCAGTAAAGTCCGTCGATGATCTGGTGCCCCACGCCAAGGACGATGACGCGCTTGGGCGCGGCGGCCTTGATGGCCGCCCCCAGGGCGGCGTAGGCGGCGGCGTAGGCGGCCCGGCCGGCCTCGGGGTCGATATGCGGCGCGATGACGGCCTTTATGGGGCCAAGGGCGTGGCTCGCCTCGGGGGCTTCGGCCAGCAGGGCGTCGAGATAGGCGGCCAGCTCGTCCCCGGCGTCGGGGTAGGCCTGGCCGGCAAAGACCGTCTCGCGCCGGGGCGCGGCCTCGAAGGCGGCGGCGATGGCCGCCTTGCGCTCCCGGTAGCCGGGCGAATCCATGAGTCCGGCCGCGTCGAGCTGCTTGACGAGCCCGGCCACGTCGCCCTCGGTCACTTCCCGGCCGCCCTGGGCCTCGGTGACGGCGGCGGCCACCTCGGCCAGGCTGCGCCGGCCGTCCATAAGGGCCATGACCGGCAGCAGTCCTTGGGGAATGCCGGTGCCCCAGGGCACGATTTCCAGGCGGTCACGCACCAGGATGGTGGGCTGGCCTTCGTGGTCAAAGGGAATGAATTCGAGGTCGTGTCGGGCGCGGGGTTTATCGTGCATCATGGCCGGGCAGGGTAGCCCAGGGAGCCGGCCTTGGCAACGCGGCGCGCCGGGCCGGGCCAGCCAAGAACTGGCCCGGCCGGGCGCAAGCCCAAACAGACGATCAGCGTTTTGCAGGGACGCGCCGCTCGTGCAGCGTCCCTCAAACAATACGAGCGTATTTTTCAGAAAAGCTCATGGTTCTGCTGCGTTGCCCACGAAATGCCGTATGCGCTTTTCGTGGACGCGGCACTAGGCCATGGCGTCGGCGCACTCCCGGGTGGCCTCGAAGCGGATGGATTTCCAGCGTTCGACAGTGCGTTCCATCATCCAGTCGCTGGTGAACAGCATGACCCGGTGGCCGCCGGCGTCGGTGGCCAGGGCGTCGGATTCCTCATAAACAAGCTTGTCCAGGGCTTCCTTGCTCTCGGCGAACAGCCAGCGGGCGGCGTTGAACTTCGTGCCGACCAGGTCGACGTCCACATCGTATTCCGAGGCCAGACGCTGGGCGATGACCTCGAACTGCAAGGCTCCCACGGCCCCAAGCAACATGCCGCCGCCGTTTATGGGCCGGAAGAACTGGATGGCCCCTTCCTCGGACAGCTGGGTCAGGCCCTTGTCCAGTTGCTTGGCCTTGAAGGGGTTTTTGAGCAGCACCCGGCGGAAATGCTCGGGCGCGAAATGCGGGATGCCCAGGAACTTCAGCGGCTCGCCCGTGGACAGGGAGTCGCCGACGTTCAGCGTGCCGTGGTTGGGGATGCCGATGATGTCCCCGGGCCAGGCTTCTTCCACGCCGCTGCGTTCCTGGGCCATGAACAGGATGGCGTTGGAGGCCTTGATGTCCTTGCCCAGGCGGTGGTGGCGCAGCTTCATGCCCCGGTTGAACCGGCCGGAGCAGATGCGGACAAAGGCCACCCGGTCGCGGTGGGCGGCGTCCATGTTGGCCTGGACCTTGAAGACCAGGCCGGTGAACTCTTCTTCCAGGGGGGAGATTTCCCGGGGCGCGGCCGCCCGGGGACGCGGCCCCGGGGCGAGGTCCACCACGGCTTCCAGCAGTTCCCGAACGCCGAAATTATTGATGGCGCTGCCGAAAAAGACCGGCGTCTGCTTGCCGGTCAGGTAGCGCTCCATGGAAAAGGGATAGCCCGCGCCGTCGAGCAACTCCACATCGTGGCGCAGGCCGGCGGCTCCCGCGTCGCCCAGCAGTTCGTCCAGGGCCGGATCGTCCAGCCCCTGGACGATCACGCCCTCCCGGGGGCGGGCGCCCTTGTCGGCGGCCTCGAAAAACCGCAGCCGGGCCTGGCGCAGATCGTAGACGCCCTGAAACCCCTTGCCCATGCCGATGGGCCAGGACAGGGGCGCGGCCTCGATGCCCAGGCTCTGTTCGATGTCGTCGAGGAGCTCCAGGGGCGAGCGGCCCTCGCGGTCGAGCTTGTTGATGAAGGTGATGATGGGCGTGTCGCGCAGGCGGCAGACGTCCATGAGCTTTTTGGTCTGGGCCTCGACGCCCTTGGCGCTGTCGATGACCATGAGCGCCGAATCAGCGGCGGTGAGCACCCGGTAGGTGTCCTCGGAAAAGTCCTGGTGGCCCGGGGTGTCCAGGAGATTGACGGCGTGGCCGTTGAACTCGAAATTCATGACCGAGGACGTCACGGAAATGCCGCGTTCGCGTTCGATGGCCATCCAGTCCGAGGTGGCGTGGCGGCCGGCTTTTTTGGCCTTGATGGCCCCGGCCATGGCGATGGCCCCGCCGAAAAGCAGGAGCTTTTCGGTGAGGGTGGTCTTGCCGGCGTCGGGGTGGCTGATGATGGCGAAGGTGCGGCGGCGGGCCGCCTCGCGGGTCAGTTCCTTGAGAAAGAGCTGGTTTTGCATGGTAAAGTCGCCTTGGCGGTCCTGGCGTGGTTTCTTGTGGTTTTGGGCAGGCCACGGCGTAGCCCATCACGGGGCCGCTGTCCATGCGGCGGCGGAGCCGTCGGCGCGGCGGCGTGGCCAAGGCGAGGAGGGCGCGACCGGGCCGGGGCGACAAAAAACCGCCGGAGCCTTGCCTGGCTCCGGCGGTCGCGTCGGTGGGGCGGCGGGTCCTAGAAGGTGTACTTGAAGCCGAAGGAAACCTTCCAGGCGTCTTCGGCCTTGTTGGCCAGGCGACGGCCCCAGACGCTCTGCTGGAAGGCGCTGGGATGGGCCCAGCCGGTTTCCATGATGAGCGCCAGGTTTTCGTACAGCATGTACTTGGTGTCGAAGTTCAGGCCCATGACCCATTCGCTGGCGGTCAGGTCGCGGCCCATGACGAAGATGGGGTTGGAGCCCAGCACCGTGTTGGCGTAGCGGATGGCCTTGGAGGAGTTGTTGCCGTGGACGTAGGCGAAGGTCAGGCGCTGGGTGAGCTTTTCAATGAAGCTCACGTTGTTGAGCGAAGCGCCAAAGCCCCAGGCGCCCACGGGGGAGATGCCCATGTTGGAGCCCTTGACCAGTTCCTGGCCGCCGTCGAACAGGAAGCTGTTGCCGGCGTTCCAGGACTGGGTGCCGCCGTTGTGTTCGCCGCCGCGGCCGGAGCCGGGGAAGAAGTTGGGCATGCGCTCGGAGCCGTTTCTGGTGGAGCTGTCCTCGCCCGTGGACCAGAAGCCGAAGGCCTGGGGCGTGAGCAGGGTCATGCCGGTGTACTCGGCGGCGGCGTCGATGAACCAGCCGTTGCGCACGTTCTTGCGGTATTCGTTCATGCCGTGCTGGCCCCAGAGGACGTCGGCGTAGAACTTGAAGGGATCAAGAGCCGTGACTTCCAGGGTGGTGCCGGCCCACAGGGCGGTGATGAAGTTGTTCTTCCAGCCCACCGGAGCGACGGTGAACAGGCCCGAGGAAATGAGGCCTTCGGCCCAGCCCGCGCCGGCCAGATAGTGGCCGCCCTTGCCGCCGACGCCGAAAAGAGCCCACGGCGTGGCCTTGAAGCCGTCCACGGTGATGGGCAGGGCCAGCATGTAGCCTTCTTCGTTGGCGTAAACCGACGTGGTGGTGGGGGCGTAGGTGCGGTCGCTGGAGATGGTGCGCACGTAGGCCAGGATCATGCTCAGGTGGTCTTCGATGAGCGGGGCGCTGATGATGAGCGAAGACACGTCTTCATCGAACACGATGCTGCCGGCGAAAAACGAGCTCTGGGGAATGGACGCGGGCTGCAGACCGGCGGTGATGGAGATGTCGCAGCCGGGCCATTTGAACGACAGGTAGGCCTGGTAGACTTCGACGGCCACCTGCGGGTTGGCGGCGGTGAAGGTGCCGTGGCCCCAGACGTCCTCGACCTTGACGCCCAGGCGGAACTTGACGGCTTCATTGGCGATGAAGTCCGAGCGCAGGCGGAAGCGTTCCCAGATTTCGAAGCGGTCCTCGGTCTGGGTGCCGGCGTGCTGGATGGTGCCGGCTTCGTTGATCCATTTGGCGCTGTTCCAGCCGGTGAAGTTGCGGTTGGCGAAGAAGTTGCCGTAGACCAGGGCGTCTCCGGTCATCCGCACCTCGGTGGCTGCCTCGGCGCGGACGGCGGCGGCCGTGACCAGGACGGCGGCCAGGATCGTCAGCAGTAAGCGTTTCATGATTCCCTCCTCCAAAGGTCGTGACAAAAACAAAAAACCGAAACCGACCGACGCGATATCGGACAGGCCCGGATCGCGGCGAGCGATCCGGGCGCTTGGCCGCGAGGCTAGAAGGGCAGCGGCTTGCCCGAGAGCAACAGGAAGGCGGGGATGTACAGCCCCACCGGAACCCATATGATGAGCGACCAGGCCAGGAGCTTGGCCGAGAGCTTGTTGTAGGCGTTCAGCCACACCTCAAGGGTGAGCACGGTGTAGCCGGCGCAGGCCAGGGTGAAATAGCCGCTGCCCTTCACGTGGTAGTACAGCAGCATGTAGATAAAGGAGATGATGGCGACGGTCAGGCTCACGTTGCCCACGGAACGCAGGTTGTCCAGGCCCGCGAGCAGCGCGTAGGCCACCACGCAGTAGAGCAGGCCATGGGCAAACAGCAGCCCGGCCGTGAAGGCGTCGTTTTGGATGGCGTTGATAAATGCGCCAAGCACCACGCAGATGCCGACGAAAGCGCAAATGGCCCCCGTGCCCTTGGCTTCGCCGTAGCCGAGAAACAGCAGGGCCACGGGCAGCCACATCAAGGAAATGGCGATCAAGATAGCCAGCGTCATCGAATCCCCCTCCGTTACGTTGTGTAAAACTCCTTTGAAAACCCTCCGGAAAATGAGCCGTTTACGCCAAGGCCACGCCTCCGGGTCCAGGGGAGGCGGGCGCGCCCAAAGCCCACGGCCAAGGCAGCGGGTAAGACCGCAAGGTCATGCGTCGGCATGGGGAAGCGCGGGCTCTCCCGATGACAGTGGGTTGTCGGGGCATAGCAAGTATCGGCCCCTCTGAAATGTGCTGTTATTCAGGGGTGTTGCATTTTTCTGCGGGAGGTGCCGCCGCAGGGGTGGGACTCCTGCACACAGTCGGCATCGGGCAGCCGACAGGACAACGGGGCAATGATTACGATTTGATAAACAATGTCAGACTGTTGGCTGTCGGCGACATTTTGTCCTTCAGCGAGGCTCTCGTGGGTCATAATTTCTCGCTTGAACGAAGTGGGAAATTATGACCCGAAGCGATTTCACGGCCGGAAGGGGCGCGCCCGGTTGCAACACGAGCCAAGCCGGGCTAGATACGCCACAGCACGGCGAGGTTTCGCGGTCGGTCACGGGGCCGGTCCCGGCCGGCCGTCGCAGCTTGCGCCCCGGCGCGCCAGGAGAGCCTATTATGTGCGGCATTATCGGATATTGCGGACACAGGCCGGCCGTCCCGGTCATCATCGAAGGTCTCAAACGCCTGGAATACCGGGGCTACGACTCCGCTGGCGTGGCGTTCTTGCAGGGCAAGGACCTCGTTTCCGTCAAGGCCGAGGGCAAGCTCGGCAATCTGGAAACCAAGCTCGCCGCCCAGAACGTCTACCTGGCCACCTCGGGCGTGGGCCACACCCGCTGGGCCACCCACGGGCTGCCCACCGAGAAAAACGCCCATCCCCATCTCGACGCCTCCCGGGCCATCGCCCTGGTCCACAACGGCATCATCGAGAATTATCAAGAGATCAAAAAAGAGCTGGCCGAGGCCGGCATCCGCTGCGTGTCCGAGACCGACACCGAGGTGCTGGCCCAGCTTCTGGGCTTGTATTTCAAGGAAAAAGGCTCCCTGGCCGAGGCGCTCTCCGCCGCCCTGGCCCGGGTCGAAGGCTCCTACGCCGTGGTCGTGGTCAGCCGGGACAACCCGGGGATGCTCTACGCCGCGCGCAAGCATTCGCCCCTGGTCCTGGGCGTGGGCGTGGGCGAGAACTTCCTGGCCTCGGACATTCCGGCCTTTCTGCCCTACACCCGCGAAGTGGTTTTCCTCGACGACGGCGAGATGGTGCGCATCGACGCCGGCTCCTGGCAGGTCATGGACGCGGCCACCCTGGCTCCCAAGGAAAAGGAATTGCGCCACATTTCCTGGGACGTGGCCGCGGCCCAGAAGGGCGGCTACAAGCATTTCATGCTCAAGGAGATTTTCGAGCAGCCCCGCGTCATCGCCGACTGCCTGACCGGACGCATCGACCGGGAGACGGGCTCGGCCTGGCTGCCGGAGCTCGAACCCCTGCCGGCCCCGGAGCGGCTTTTCATCGTGGCCTGCGGCACCTCCTTCCACGCCGGGCTGTGGGGCATGTACCTCATGGAGCAGTGGGCCGGCATCCCGACCCGGGTCGAGATCGCCTCGGAGCTGCGCTACCGCGACCCCATCCTGGGTCCCGGCGACACCGTGGTCGCCATCAGCCAGTCCGGCGAGACCGCCGACACCCTGGCCGGCATCCAGTTGGCCAAGGCGCGCGGGGCCAAGGTCATTGGCCTTTGCAACGTGGTGGGCTCCAGCGTCGCCCGCGAGGCCGACGTGGTGCTTTATACCCAGGCCGGACCGGAAATTTCCGTGGCCTCCACCAAGGCCATGTGTTCCCAGCTGACCCTGCTCACGCTGATGGCCCTGGTCTGGGGCCGCAAGCGCGGCGTGCTGCCGGCCGAGGTGGCGGAAAAGTGCCTGCCGGCCCTGGAAGCCCTGCCGGCCGAGCTCGACGCCGCCCTGCCCGGGATGCGCGACCGGGCCAAGGCCCTGTGCCGGGTCTACAGCGAAGCCAAGAGCTTCCTCTACCTCGGCCGGGGGCTGTACTACCCCATGGCCCTGGAAGGGGCGCTCAAGCTCAAGGAAATCTCCTACATCCACGCCGAAGGCTACGCCGCCGGCGAGATGAAGCACGGCCCCATCGCGCTCATTGACCCCAAATTCCCGTCCTTTGCCCTGGCCCCGGTGGACGCGCTCTATCCCAAGGTCAAGTCCAACCTCCAGGAAGTCCAGGCCCGGGGCGGCAAGATCGTGGCCCTGACCCATCCGGGCGCGGACCTCGACGTGGACCACCCCTGGGAGGTGCCGGCCGGTTGGGGACCCTTGGCCACCTTCTTCATGCTGCCCGCACTGCAGCTTTTCGCCTACGAAATGGCCGATTACCTCGGCAAGGACGTGGACCAGCCCCGAAACCTCGCCAAGAGCGTCACCGTGGAATAGGCGGCGGTGTGGCGGGCACGAGCGTAGCGAACCGGGCCTGGACGGCCCTTGGCGTCATCCTGGCGCTTGTCCTGGGGTTGTCCCTGACTCCGGGGCAGCCCGGCTCGGCCCTGGCGGCCAAGACCCGGACCAAGGCCGCGAGTCCGGCCGGAGAGAGCGCCTACGACAAGGCCGTGGCCCGCTTCGACGCCCTGCGCAAGGACCCGGCCTCGGCCGGTCGGCGCGACCTGTGGAAGGAACTCGACGCCGATTTCGCCGCCCTGGCCAAGGCCGGCGGCAACACGGCCCAAGCGGCCAAGGCCCTGTATTACCAGGCCTGGACCACGGCCGAGATGGCCAGACGGTCGGCGCTGGACGCCGACTACGAAGCCGCCGCCAGCCTCTACGGCCGGCTGGCCCAGTCCTTCCCCACCCATGCCTGGGCCGATGACGCGCTGTTGCGCCGGGCCGTGATCCTGGCCGAGAACCTCAAGCGTCCCCTGGAAGCCAAGGCCGACCTGGAGACCCTGGTCCGCAAATATCCCAAGAGCGACATGGCCGCCCAGGCCCGGAAATTCCTGGCCGCCTTCGGCGATGCGTCGGCCAGCAAGCCCGCCGAAACCGCCAAGACCGCCGAACCGGCCAAGGCCGCCGAGCCGGCCAAGGCGGCTGAGGCCCCGGCCGCCAAACCGGCCGCCGCGCCGCCCCCGGCCAAGCCGGCCGCCGATCTGGCCACGCCGGCCAAACCGGCCTTCCTCAACAAGGCCGAGGTGGAAGAAACGCCCGGCGGCAGCCGGATCACCCTGACGCTTAGCCGGGAAACCGGCTACCGCTACCAGATTCTCGATCAGAAACGCTCCGACGGCGGTGCCGTCAAACGCCTCTACATCGACCTCGACAACGCCCGTACCGGCCCCAAGCTGGCTTCGGAGAAGCGGTACAAGAAAGGTCCGGTGTCCCGGGTGCGGGCCGGCTATTTCACGCCGGAAACCGTGCGCGTGGTGCTGGAGCTGGAAAGCCTCTCCGGCTACGAGATCCGCTCCGAAACCGGCCCCTTCCGGGTGGTCCTGGACGTGGCCGGCGACAAGGGCCGCGCCGCGCCCGAGCCGGCCC
>JAEZMB010000078.1 GCA_023435825.1 Pseudomonadota bacterium
CGCGCCCGCCCCCCCCCCCGCGACGGGTTATTTTTGGGGGGCGGGGGCGCAATCCTCAGGTCGCGTCCGCGAAAAGCGCCTATGACGTTTTGTCGTCAACGCGCTAACACCATTTTTTTCTTAAAAAATACCAGCGTATTTTTTAAGGGGTCCGATTCTAGAAGTCGGACGGGTCAATGGCCCGGCCTCCGCCGGTGAAGCTCTTTTCCACCTTGGGCCTGGGCGCGGGCGCGGCCTTTGCCCGGCAGCGGCTCTGGGCGTCGGCCAAGCCTTGGCGGGCCAGGGCGTAGCTCGGGTCCAGGGCCAGGGCGCGCTGGTAATGGGCCTTGGCGGCCGGGCAGTCGCCGTCGAGCAGGGCCAGGTTGCCGAGGTAGAAGTAGGCCTGGGGGTTGGTGGAGCCCAGGGCCGCGGCCTGAGCCAGCTCCTGGCGGGCGACCAGCTGGTTGCCGGTGTCGTAGCTGAGAATACCCAAGCCCTCGTGGAGGCGGGCGTAGCCCGGGGCCACGGCGAGGCCGGCCCGGTAGGCGGCGTCGGCCCGGCCGGTCTGGCCCAGGCGGACATAGCTCTGGCCGAGATACCAGTAGGCGTCGGCCATGCCCGGGGCCATGCGCACGGCGGCGTCGAACTGGGCGGCGGCGTTGTTGTAGTCGCCCATGTTGAAGGCCCGCACGCCGGCGTCGTAGTAATCCTGGGCCGAGGCCTGGGGCGCGGCCACGTACACGGCCGGCTGGGGCTGGCAGGCGGCCAGGCCCATAAGCAGCACGGCGGCGGCCAGGACGGTCATGAGATGTTTGGCCATGACGGCTCTCCTTGGGTTCGGGCGTTGGCTACTTGAGCTTGTCCATGTCGGCCACGGCCTTCTGGACCAGCCGCTGGGACATGGTGTCCAGGGTCATGACGCGGGTTTCGGACTGGGACACGCCCAGGGCTCCGCCGCCCTTGGAGTTGATTTCCATCTTGTCCTCGATGTAGCCGGTGGCCTTCTGCTCGCCGGTGTTGGCGTCGAGGATCTTGTAGCGCAGGCCCACGATCCACACGGCGGCGGCCTCGTTGGCGTGGACGGAGCTGGCCGTGGCGTCGGCGGCGTAACCGCCCGCGCCGCCGATGGCCGAACCGGCGATGGCCCCGATCCAGCGGCCGTCGAAGCTCTTTTTCACTTCCGAGACGGGCTCGGCCTTGAGGATGTCGAAGCGCACCAGCCAGTTGGTGGCCTTGAACTTGCCTTTCTTGAATTTTTTCAGCTGGGTGGCGTCGCCGAGGTTGGCCGCGACCTCGATTTCCTTGAGCATGGGTCCCAGGTCGGAGCGCTCAAGCACCACATAGTGGGCCTTGCCAAGCTCCAGTTCGGCGTAGTCGGCGATGTTGTTGCTGGTCACTTTCTGGGTGTAGGTGGCATTGGCGCTTTTGATCTCGCCGGGAATGACCACCAGCATGGGACCGGGTTTGTCGCTGTAGGTGATGGCCTGGTACATGGCCTGGTCGGCCGCTTCGTTGGCCTGTTTCGAGGCCGAGCCGCCGGTGACGCAGCCGGTGAGGCCAACCGTTGCCAAAAGGGCCAAAACGCCGAGAACAGAAAACCGCATGTTGCTCCTCCGTGGGGTGTTGGGGGTTGGGGACGCCAGTCGGTTTGCCGGAACAGCGCGCACCGGTTAGAAATTTTTCACCGCATCCAGCGGCTTGGCCGGGGCCTGCTCGCCGGAAAGGGCCTTGGCCGCGTCGGGGACCACCTCGGCCACCTTCTTGGCCGTCTCCTCGGACTTGACCAGTTCGCGCAGCCGCTCGGGCGGGGCCTGGACCAGGGAGGCCGGCACGGCGTGTCCCAGGCGCTCCATGACGGCCGGGGCGGCCAGCGGCGAGGCGAAGGCCAGCTTCACCACGTCGCCATGGGCCGATTCCAGGCTGAACGCCCCCTGGCCCATCTTCTGGTTCAGCGGAGCCAGGATGGCCTTTTGCAGGAACTCGCCGAAGTTGCCGCGCGTGCCGACGAACTCCACCTCGAAAAGCGAGGTGCCGGTCTTGTCGAACTCCCGGAAATCCACGTTGAGCACCGGGCGCAGGCCAATGAATTCCTTTTTGACCAGCTGGCCGGCGTCGTAGCTCGGCAGCCCGGCGATCTGGATCTGGTAGGTCTTGGCCGGGGCCTGCAAGTGGTCGGCGAAGAATTCCTTGGAGAATTCGCCGCCGATAATGCGGCCGACTTCCTCCAGGGCCTGGTCCTCGTCGGCCCAGCTCTGCTTCTGGGGCACCTTGCTGTTGTAGTAGATTTCCTCGCCGGTGTGGTTGTCCACGCACTTGATGGTCAGCGAGGTGAGCACGTACTTGGTGACGGTGAGCCCCGAGGCCGGCAGCTTGGCGCTGACGGTCTTGAACTTGGCCTCGCCGGAGATGGCGAAATCGGCGGCCTTGGCCCCCTTGCCGTCGGAGGGGCGGCCGTCGTCGGACCAGATGCGGTAGCCGAAGCTCTTGATGCGTTCCTTGATGATGTTCTCCGCCACCGGCGAACGCTCGGACACGACGTCCGGGCCGCGGGCGGCGTCGCGCACGAAGACCGTGGCCGAGATGCGCGGATTGCCCTGTTCCTTGAGCGCCGCCATGCGCTCGTCGCGGCTCATTTCCTTGAGCGCGTCCTCCACCCCGCCGACGTAGACCTCGGCCTTCATGAGCAGATGGGCGAACCCGTCCTCGCCGACCCAGGGGTCGGATTCCTTGATGATCTTTTTGATGATGCCCTGGGAGCGGGAGAATATCCGGTCCTTGATGACGGCATAGTTCTCGACCAGGGTGGAGGACTCGACGTAAGCCCCCACGGCTTTTTCCAAAATCTGGTTCTTGGCGTCGGCCCGCAGGGCGTCCAGGAGCAGGCCCTTGTCCCGGGCATAGGCCTCGCCGGCCGGATCGGCCAGGCCCTCGGCCGTGACGATGATGGTTTTTTCCGGTCCCGGGGCCTCGGGCTTGGGGGCGGCCGGCCCGTCCTTGGCTTTGGCGGCGGCCGGCAGGGCCATGCCCAGGCACAGGGCCAGGGCCAGGATCACAAGAAGGGAAAAACGTTTCATGGGGCGTCCCGTGGGTTGGGGTTGGCGTCGCGACGGCAGGGCCTGGGGGACGGGCGCTACTTGCCGGCCTGGCTGCAAAAATCGCGGTAGAGGTTGGCCACGGCCACGGCGCCTTCGTCCTCGATGACGGACAAGGCCGCGCCGACCACGTCCTGGCCGGCCCAGGATTCGGCCGACATCTTCTGGCTGGACAGCACCCGACCCCGGGCGTCGGTGAGGGTCATCATGATGGTGACGGCCACTTCGTTGGCGTTGACCATGAGGTTCTTGCCGGCCCGGCCGCTGATGACGCCCCGGATGAAGAAGTCCGCGCCGATGCGGCCCGAGGCGGCCAGGGCGGCGTCGGGGTCGTTGTTCAAAATGGCCAGGCGTTCGGCGGCGGCGATCTGGGCGTTGATCTGGCCCTGGGTGATGGTGCTCAGGCCCAGTTGCTGGAGTTGCTGGTTGACGGCGTCAAAGAGCACGCCCGAGCCGCCCAGGGCCAGCTTGCCGCCGGTGCGCTCGGCCAAAAGCAGGGCGATGCGCTTGCCCTTGATGCTTGATCGGCAGGGCGCGGACAGGGCGGCGCTGACGGCGGCGCGTTTGGCGGCCGTGGCCTGGGACCCTTTGGACTCCTCCTCGGAAAAGGAGAAGGCCCGGGCCGGAACGGGAGGAGCGAGCACAAGCAACGCAAAGGCGAGAATGAGCAGTCGGCGCATGGTGAAGTCTCTTTGCGCGGGGGCCGCGTTGGGGTTTGGCGAAAAAAATCCGTTTTGGGCCAAGTATCCGCCTGTGAAACCGATAGCACAACATATGCCGCCAAGGCCAGGGGGACGGCGCATTTGTCGGCGCATTGCCGCACGGCCGTTCCAGGCCGGCCCTGGCCGGACCCCCAGCCGTTTCGCCTCGCGGCGTGGGGCCTTGGGCCGTGGGCAATGCCGTTCGCCGACAGGATGCAAGACTGTCGGCATTTCACGAAATCGTTGTCCGGCCGTTGCATCCGCGACAAGCGACGCCAAACAGGCGGCTGCGTCCGTGATGGCCTGGCTGTCGGCCCGACGGAGCGGACAATGGCCTGGACGCAGCATGGCGACAGGGCCGGCCGGCGTCAATACTGCGCCGGAGATCGCCGCGCCATCTGATTCGGATGGCGCCAGATGGTATACATGGAAATGATTTTGCTGCAAAGCATCGGACCGTTGCGGTCAACAAAAGGCGCGATGACAGGAATTTTGTCGCAGCGGGCGAAAGAGACAGGGATTATCGTCGGGTCGGTATGGACGCTTGTTCGGGAGAAGCCTGGGCAAACCGTTGTTCGACGCCAGGCGCGGCACTGCAAAGGCGCAGGCCTGATCGCGGCGCAAGGGCTTGGGACGGCGCGTCCGTCGGTATTGCAGGGCGCGATGGGCGGCAACCATTCGACGTGACGGCGCAGGCGCGTCATGCTGCTTGAGACTGGCGGGCCTGTCCCTGACGGGATCTCGCCCCCTGCGGCGCGCAGCAAAGACGCCGGACTCTTCGTTCGCCGCAGCCCTTCCCCGCCTTTCCCCACTGCCGGGGGCAGGGGACTTCTCTGTCAGCACCCCGGCAGGAAAGCGGTTTCCGTAAGGCCCCCGGCAGCCAGTGGACCAATCCGCGTGGCCCCCTAACCTTTTTCCCCATTTGGGGGGTCCGGGGGGCGCCGGGCCCCGGCCCCCGGGGGGGGGTGTTAACTACCCCCGCCCA
>JAEZMB010000133.1 GCA_023435825.1 Pseudomonadota bacterium
CGTCAACCCCACTGCCATCCCCCGCTACGACACCGGCACCGTCAAAATCGTCAACGACACCGCCGGCAGGGTCACGGCCAGTTCGTTGCCGGCGACCTCGACGGCCTGCTCCCAATGCAGGCGCGGCGTCTTGTCGTCCGGCCCCGCGCCGCTCCAGACGGCGTGGGAAGCCGCCTTGCCGGGCTTGGCTCCGGCGAGGCGCACGGCCACGGTTCGGGCCGTATCCTTGTTGATGAGAAAGATGGAGAGGGTCTTGTGTTTGTCGTCCCGGGTGGCGAAGGCCCGAACGCCCGGGGCGTCCGTCGTGGGCACGACGCGGGTGCCCAGGTGGTCGGCCAGGAGCTTGAGGGCCGTGCCGGTGGGCAAGGGGTTGTTATGGCTGTCCAGGGCGTCCCAGAGTTCGGGGGCCTGGGTGTTGCCCAGCCAGCGGGTGGCCCATATCTGCGTGGTGACGACCCTGGGATCGCTGACGGCCTGGGCCAGCATGTCGGTGAGCACCAGGGCGTGGCCCAGGGTGTTCTCGTGCTTCCAGCCGAGGTTTTGGGGATGCCCGGACCAGTCGGCGGAATTGATTTCGGTGAGCAGGTAGCGCAGCCGGCCGGCCAGTCCGGGCGGCCCCCAGGCCCGGGCGGCCTTGTCGATCTCGCCCACGCCGAGCATGGGCGCGGCCTGGGTGCGGTAGGCGTCGTAGCCGCCCCATTCGTAGCAGGGGTATTCGTGGACCGAAACGAAGTCGATGGCGGCCCCGGCCTGCGAAAAGACGGCCTGCCACCAGACGGTGGGGTCGCCCGTCATGTTGTCCAGGCTGCCGACGTCGTTTGCCCCCACCGGACCGTTGGCTCCGATCAGGATGGAAGGATCGACGCCTTTCATGGCGGCGGAAAACAGGGTCAGGTCCCGGGCGTAGTCCTTGGCCCGCGAGCCGCCGTCGTAGACATAGAAATAGGATTCGTTGCCGATTTCGAAATACTTGACGCCGTAGCCGCGCTCGACGTTGGCGTAGCGCACCAGCGACACGGCGTTTTGCAGCAGCGTGGCCATGTCCGGGGCCACGGAACCGGGGGCGGCCGGCTTGTACATGGCGTCGTGGGGGATGACCACCACGGGTTCGGCTCCGGTTTTGCGGCAAAGGGCCATGAAGGCGTCGAAATCCAGCGGCGTGGTGTTGAAGCGATGTTCGGCCAGGTTGTAGACGCGGCGGTCGCTGGCCGGCCACTCGTCCGGTCCCAGGCGGGCCAGGGTCGGGTGGGGCTTGCGGTAGGGCGGCGCGGCCCAGAGGGTGACGTCGGACTTGGCCCCGCCAGGGTAGCGCAGGGACCCCACGCCGAGATCGGCCAGGGCCTCGGCCAGGGGGCGCGCGCCCTTGGGACGGTTGGCGTCGTGGTCGATGAAGTAGTCGAGATTGATGCCGAGCAGGCGGCGGTCGGTTTTGCGCAGGGTCTGGTCGGCGGCCACGGTGACGGTCTCGGCCGGGGCCGGCCTGTCGGCGGCCGGCGTCGGCGCCGGGGCAACAAGGAGTATGGCCAGGAACGCAAGGACAGCAAGCGAAGGCGGAAAACAGGACATAGGGGCGGGTTTCCTCCGGTGGCGCAGGGTGGGTACCCCTGAACGTCGGCGGAGGCAAGAACCAGGGCATGACATTTTCATGACAGAACGGGGCGTAACCGGAAGGCCGATCAGACGACTGGTGCTGCAAAGGATGAACGGAAAGACATCCGCCAGCCCTTGCAAGGCCAGCGGCATGATAGTATTGCAGGCCTCGCGGCGAACCGGCCTGTCCCGGCCGCAGCCGTATCCCCGGACAACACGGTCCCCAAGCGGACCCGGAGGAACCCTTATGACGCTTTTTCGTCGCCTTGTTCTGCTGGTCGCGGCCTTGACGTGCCTGCCGGCGACCGCCCTGGCCGCCGAGGTCAAGACCTTTGCCGTGGCCCCGTTCACGGTGCACGGCCCCGAGAAATACCAGTATCTGAGCCAAGGCGTGCAGAGCATGCTCGAATCCCGGATGAACTGGCCGGGCCATCTGGCTCCCATGGACAAGGCCAAGGCCGGGGCCAAGCTGGCCAAGGCTCCGACCTCCGAGGCCGAGGCGAAAAAGACCGCCGCCGAACTCGGCGTGGACTTCCTGGCCTACGGCTCGGTGACCATCTCCGGCGAACAGGCCAGCGTGGACATCATGGTGGTGGGGCGCGACGGCAAGAAGTGGCCCAAGTCCCTGTCCGCCAAGATCGCCGACCTCATCCCGGCCATGGAGCGCACGGCCCAGGCGCTCAACAACGAGATTTTCCAGCGCCCGTCCCAGGCCGCGTCCGGCCAGGGCGGCGCGCCAAGCGGCCAGCTCAACTCGGATTTCGTGGTCAACCAGACCGGCGCCGGCGCTGACGGCCAGAAAGCCTATCTCAACCCGAGCTTCCGCTACGCCGGCCCCACCGAAACCGCCGGCGTGTGGCGCAGCCAGTCCATGCCGCTGGTCTCGCGCGGCATCGCCATCGCCGACTTCAACGGCGACGGGCACAACGAAGTGGCCATCCTGGGCCAGCATTCGGTGGAGGTCTTCAGCTACAAGGACCGCCAGCTGATGCCCATCGCCAAGCTTGAGCTGTCGCCCAACCTCAATCTGCTCAACATCAGCGCCATGGACATCAATGGCGACGGCAAGGCCGAGATCATCGTCTCCACCAGCTACTTCAAGGAGCCGCGCGCCTTCATCCTGGCCCTGGAAGGCAACAGGCTGGCCGAGCTCTACAAGGACATCAAGCTCTACCTGAACGTGGCCACCGTGGCCCCGGACTTCAACCGCCAGTTGGTCGGCTCTAAGGGCGAACCCAAGGAACTGTTCGTCCAGGGCGTGCACAACGTCATCTTCGCCGGCGGCCAGCCCCAGCTGTCCACCCGCCTGCCCCTGCCCAACAAGGCCAACCCCTTCAACTTCGCCTATCTGCCGGAAAAGAGCGGCTACAAGGTCCTCATCAACGACGACCAGGACCGCATCGTGGTCTACACGGCCAAGGGCGAACGCATCGCCGCCACCGAGGAGCAGTACTGCGGCTCGGCCATCGGCCTGGAGTTCGACCCGCTCATGGCCCCCATGGAAAAGCCCAAGAGCGACCACCTCTGGACCTACTACTACATTCCGCTGCCCATGATCGTGGCCAACCTCGACAAGGACGACCGCTACGAAGTGCTGGTCAGCAAGAACATCTCCCTGGCCGCCCAGTTCTTCGAGACCTTCCGCACCTTCTCCCAGGGCGAAATCCACGCCCTGTACTGGGACGGCGTGGGCATGAACCTGCTGTGGAAGACCCGCCGCATCAAGGGCACGGTCACCGGTTACGCCCTGGCCGACATCGACAACGACGGCCAGAAGGAACTGGTGGTGTGCCTCAACACCTGGCCGGGCGCGGCCGGCGTCTACGCCCGCCGCACCATCGTGCTGGCCTACAAGCTCGACGCCTCGGGCTTCAGCCAGCCGGGCGAGTTCGGCATCGACAAGGAAGCCGGCGAATAGCCCGTTCCACTTGACGTCTCGACGGGGGAACCGCATTGTGCGGCGGTTCCCCCGTTTTTTTTCGTCCACCCCTGGTTTTCGAGGTTGCCTTGCTCGCCTTGTATCTGGCCCAGATCGTCAATTCGGGACTGGCCCTGGGGGCCGTCTACGGCGTCATGGCCCTGGGCTTTTCACTGATCTTTTCGGCCAGCCGGCTGATCAACTTCGCCCAGGGCGAGCTTCTGCTCCTTGGCGGGTTGACCATCATGAGCCTGGCCGGCGTCTGGCATCTGCCGCCGGCTGTCGCCCTCTTGGCCGCCGCCGCAGCCGGCTTTCTCCTGGGACGGGCGCTTTTCTCCACCACCCTGGGGCTGACCCTGCGGGCCGCGCCCCTGCGCCAGCTCATGCTCACCGTGGCCGCAAGCCTCGTGTTCCAGGGCGTGGCTATCCTGTGCTGGGGGAAAAATCCCCTCATGCCGCCGCGCCTGATTCCCCTGCCCGACCTGCGGCTGGGCCTTTTCTTTCTCGGCCGCGACACCGTGACCGCCCTGACCCTGGCCGTGGCCGCCGTGGTCGTGCTGGGGCTGTTCCTGGGCCGCACGCGCCTGGGCCGGGCGCTTCGGGCCACCTCCCAAAACGCCGTGGCCGCCAGGCTCCAGGGCGTGGACACGGTCTTTTGCCATGCCCTGTCCTTTGCCCTGGCCGGCGCCCTGGCCTCCCTGGCCGCCCTGGCTGTGGGGCCGCAGACCGGACTGCGCTACGACATGGGCCTGGGGCTTGGCCTCAAGGGCTTTGCCGCCGCCACCATCGGCGGCTACACCTCCCTGGGCCGGGTGTTCGCCGGCGGCATCGTGCTGGGGCTGGCCGAGGCGGCCATGGTCCTGACCATTTCCGGCGAATTCAAGGAAACCGCCATCTACATCCTTATCATCATCCTCCTCGTGGCCGCGCCGCGCGAGCACGACGAACGCCCCTGACGCCATGACCGTGCCCAGAAACCTCTCCCTTGGCCTGTTTTTCGCCGCCCTGGCCGTGGTCGGCCTGGCCACGCCCGGCTTTCAGCTCCTGGCCGTCAACCAGCATCTGTTTCTGGCGGTCAACGTCCTGGCGCTCAATTTCTGCCTGGGCCTTGGCGGCCAGATCTCCCTGGCCCAGGCCGCCTTCGCCGGCCTGGGAGCCTACGGCTCGGTGCTGCTCCACGACCGTTTCCCCGAGGCGACCCTTTGTATCGTCCCGGCCGTGGTGCTGGGCACGGGCCTTCTGGCCGCCATGCTCAGCCGCCCCATGGAGCGCCTGGGCGAAGGCTTCCTGGCCATGGCCACCTTGTGCGTGTCGCTGGTCTTCACCAACCTCGTGCTGACCCTGGAAAGCGTCACCGGCGGTTCGGCCGGCCACATGGCCAACGCCCGTCTGGCCCTGCCGCTTCTGGGCTCTCTTTCCGGCGACCGGGCCACCTTTTTCTGCTTTGCCGGCCTGCTGGCCCTGGGCTCGTACATCTTCCTGGCTCTTCGCGACAGCCGGCTCGGCCGGGCCCTGGCCGCCTGCCGGGGCGACGCCCAGGCGGCGTCGAGCCTCGGGGTGGACCGCGCCGCCGTGCGCTCCCTGTCCTTTGGCCTGGGCGGAGGCCTGTCGGCCGCCGCCGGGGTGATCCACGGCCACTACACCGGCTTCATCAGCCCCGAGCAGTACCACTTGGAACTCTCGCTCAAGGCCTTGCTGTTCCTGGTCATCGGCGGTCCGGGCAATCTCTTGCGCCCCATCCTGGCCGCCCTGGTCCTGGAGACGGCCATGAGCTGGCTGTCGGTCCTGGGCGACGCCCGCACCCTGGTCAACGGGCTGCTTTTGGGCGCGGCGCTTTTAGTCGGCTACTGGCGCGCCTCGCGTTAGGGCATCGCCCCAACCTTGCCGAAAAATCATTTACAACATCGCCCGATGCGGTAAAAATTCCCTGCCGCTTTCGATCAGACCAGACCGCACCGGAGGCTTCCCCATGGCCAGATTTCTCCTGCTCGTCGCTGCCTTGCTCCTTTGCCCGGCAGCCGCCCATGCCGCCGCGCCGGCCGGCGACCCCATTATCGTCGGCGGGCTTTTCGCCCAGTCCGGGCCGGCCGCCGTGGTCGGCACCCCGAGCAAGCTCGTGGCGGAAATGACCGTCAAACAGATCAACGACATGGGCGGCATCCTCGGCCGGCCCGTGAAGCTCGTCGCCTACGACACCGAATCCTCCCCGGACGTGGCCCTGCGCCAGGCCCGCCAGCTCGTCGAGGGCGACAAGGTGCTGGCGATTATCGGCCCCACGTCCACGGGCGAAGGCCTGGCCGTCAAGAAGTACACCGAGGAAAAGCACGTCCCGGTCATCATGACCGTGGGCGGCGACGCCGTGGTGGCCGGCGGCAAGTTCGGCCCCTACGACTGGACCTTCAAGGCCCCCCAGCGCACCGCCACGGCCGTGGCCAAGATTTACGAGTACCTCAAGGGCAAGAACATCTCGAAGATCGCGGTGTTAAGCTCCAAGGACGCCTTCGGCCAGGACGGAGCGACGGAGCTTAAGGACAACGCCGCCAAGTACGGCATCGAGATCATCGCCGAGGAAACCTTCGATCCCAAGGGCACGGATTTCTCGGCCCAGGCCTTCAAGCTGCAGGCCGCCAAGCCGCAGGCCGCCGTGGTCTGGACCATCGGACCGGCGGGGTCCATTGCCGCCAAGAACTTCGCCGCCCTGCCCGGCGAGCGGCCGCTTCTGGTGCAGTGCCACGGCCAGCCCGGCCCCACCTACCTGGAACTGGCCGGCGAGGCCGCCGGCGGCACGGTCATGCCCGGCACCAAGCTCATGGCCCCGGAATCCCTGCCCGACGAAGACCCGCAGAAAATCGTCATCGAGGCCTTCATCAAGGCCTACAAGGATAACGGCATCCAGGAGAAGTTCCCGCTCAATACCCACTCGGGCTATGCCTACGACGCCCTGACCCTGCTGCGGGCCGGCCTGGAAAAGGCCGGCAAGGCCGATCCCGAGGCGCTGCGCGCGGCGCTGGAAAAGCTCGACCGCGTGGTCGGCGTCTCCGGCGTCTACACCATGTCCTCCCAGGACCATAACGGCCTGGGGCCGGACTCCATGATCATGCTCATCGTGGACAGCAACCGCTACAAGCTGGCGCCGTAGAGAGCGAAAAGAAGAGAAAGAAGATGAAGATGCGAGAGGAACCCCTTTTTGCAAAAAGGGGTTCCTCTCG
>JAEZMB010000152.1 GCA_023435825.1 Pseudomonadota bacterium
CGCCCCCGGGCGGCGGGGGGCCGGCGCCCCCCGCACCCCCCGCCAGGGAAAAGGGGGGTTGGCTTCGCCGACGGAGCGCCAACAAGCGCAACAATGGGGAAACATGTGAAACTTGCCGTCTATTCCATGGGCGGAACCATCGACAAGGTCTATTTCGACGACCTGTCCGACTACTCCGTGGGCGATCCGCAGGTCGGGGCCATCCTGACCCAGGCCGGGGTGGACTTCACCTGGAGCGTCACCGAGATCGCCCGCAAGGACAGCCTCTACGTCACCGACGAGGAGCGCGGCGTCCTGCGCGAACGCATCCTGGCCGACGCGGCCGGCCACGTGCTCATCACCCACGGCACCGACACCATGACCCGCACGGCCGAGTTTTTGGCCGATATCCCGGGCAAGACCATCGTCCTGACCGGGGCCATGAGCCCGGCCCGGTTCGCCGCCTCCGACGCGCCGTTCAACGTGGGCTGCGCCGTGGGCGCGGTCTGGTCCAGCCCCCCCGGCGTCTACATCGCCATGAGCGGCCGGGTGTTCCCGGCCGGGGCCGTGCGCAAGAACCGCAAGCGCGGCCGTTTCGAGGACGCCGCCGCCGCCGGCGAGGAAGCGTAGGGGCGACCGCACGATTCACGTGGAACCGGCGCAAGTTGTGTCGCGCTGCGATGTTTAGCGATAGGCAAGACGTGACGGCCGTTACGTCTTGCATCAGGTAGAAGCCGTATGATCGAACTCGCCGATGTCCTGGCCGCCAGGGAGCGCCTGTCGCCCCGGCTGGCCCCCACGCCTTTTTTGCAGTCCCAGGTGCTTTCGGCCATGACCGGGGCCGCCGTCTGGGTCAAATTCGAAAACCATCAGTTCACCGCCTCCTTCAAGGAACGCGGCGCGCTCAACAAGCTGCTGACGCTCTCCGAAACCGAACGCTCGCGCGGCGTGTCGGCCATGTCCGCCGGCAACCATGCCCAGGGCGTGGCCTACCATGCCAAGAACCTGGGCATCCCGGCCGTCATCGTCATGCCGGCCCATACCCCGTCGGTGAAGGTGGAGCACACCCGTGCCCACGGCGCGGAAGTCGTGCTGGCCGGCGAAACCCTGGCCGAGGCCACCGAGGCCGCCCGCCGCATCACGGCCGAGCGCGGCCTGACCTTTGTCCATCCCTTTGACGATCCCATGGTCATGGCCGGCCAGGGCACGGTGGCCCTGGAAATGCTGGACGTCGTGCCCGACCTCGACGTCATGGTCACGCCCATCGGCGGCGGCGGGCTTATTTCCGGCGTGGCCACGGCGGCCAAGGGCGTGCGCCCGGACATCGAGGTCGTGGGCGTCCAGGCCGCCTGCTATCCGTCCATGCTGTGCGCCATGCGCGGCGAGCCGCCCGAAGGCACGGGCAACACCATCGCCGAGGGCATTGCCGTCAAGTATCCGGGCGCGCTCACCACGGAGGTGGTCAAGGCCCGGGTGGACGCGGTCTTGACCGTGGACGAGCCGCGCCTGGAGCAGGCCGTGGCGCTTTTTCTCTTCATCGAAAAGACCGTGGCCGAAGGGGCCGGCGCCTCGCCCCTGGCCGCGCTGCTGGAATATCCCGGCCGTTTCGCCGGCAAGAAGGTCGGTCTGGTCCTTTCCGGCGGCAACATCGACCCCCGGCTTTTGGCCTCGGTCATCATGCGCGAGCTCATCCGCGAAGGCCGGGTGGTGACCATCCGCCTGCCCATCTCCGACCGTCCCGGCACCCTGGCCCAGGTGACGGCCGTGCTGCGCGACAGCGGGGCCAACATCATGGAGATCCAGCACCACCGCACGCTTTTAGCCCTGCCGGCCAAGGAAGCGAGCCTGGAAATTGCCTTCGAGGCCAGGGACCGCGAACATGGCCGGTCGGTTGTGGCCGCGCTGACGGCGGCGGGATTTCAGCCGGAAGTGTTGTAATTCCCGTTGCCCGCGCGCCAAGCCCCCCCTGGCGCGTCGGACCTGCCGGCCGTGATCACCGCGTGTGGTCGCGGCCGGTTTTTGTTTCCTCGAAGGACAACACCAACCGCTGGCCCAGAGCCGCCGCAGCCCGTTCCAGGCTTTTGAGCGACGGCCAGTGCCCCGGATCTTCCAGCCGCTTGGCGGCCGGCCAGGAAGTGCCCAGGGCGCGGGCCAGATCGGCCAGGGCGCGCGGTCCACGGGCGAAGCGCACGAGCAGGGCGGCCTGGGTCTTGGCGTCGGGGGCGATGAGGCGTTCACCGGGGCCTGCCGGGGAGGGCGCGGCTATGGGCAGATCGTGGGCGATCTTGGTTTCGAGCATGGCGGTCAGCACTTCCGAGGCGTAATAGAGGGCCTCTTCCTCGCTGTCCCCTTCGGTGAAGGTGTCGGCGAAGTCGGGAAAACTTACGAAATAGCCGCCCCCTTCCTGAGGTTCGAGACGGGCAGGGTAGCGGATTTCCATGGCTTCTCCTATTTGAGCGTAACGCCGGTCTGGCGGGCGATGGCGGCCAGCAGGCCGGCCCCCAGGTCTTTCGCGCCATGTACCGGCACCGGGACCGCCCGGCCATCCTTGAGCATGACGTGATGGCTCCCCTTGATGCGGTCGAGACGCCAGCCGGCGGCTTTGAGCCGTTCGATGACGTCATGTCCGTTCATCCTCTTTTGGTATATCAAAAAAGAACTATGTCAACTGTCGGCTTCGGACGGCGTCTCGGGGAGCCCTGCCACGTGGCCGGCGTTGCCGTCGCCAGCGCGCACGCCGCTGCTGGCGTCGCGTCCCTGAAAAACATACGAGAGCATGGTGTAAGAAAAGATCATGGTTTTCGTCTGTTGGCCGTGAAAGGCTCCATGCGCATTTTCGTGGCCGCGACACGGCCCCCAAAGTTCCGCGCCCCGTTGCCGCCAGGCCCTGGCTGGGGTAGGGCTTTTAGGCCACGGCCCGACTGTCCGGGCCGGCCCAATCAGGAGGAAGGTCATGGCGCGCTGGTTTCCCGAAGCCCTGGCGGCGGCGTTCGCGGTGTTTTTCGTCCTGCTCGGCATCGCGCCGGTCTCCCGGGAGGTCTGGTGGGCCGAGGTCATCCCCATCCTGGTCGTCTATCTCCTGCTCGTGGCCGGGGCCCGGCGCTTCCGGTTTTCCAACCTGGCCTATGCGCTCATGGCCGTCTGGCTGTTCCTGCACACCATCGGCGGGCATTACACCTTCGCCAACGTTCCCTTTGGCTTCATCACCGACCTGTTCGGCTTCTCGCGCAACCACTTCGACCGGATGGCCCATTTCACCGTGGGCTTTTACGCCTTCCCCCTGGCCGAATACCTCTGGCGCAGGCGGCTGGCCCATCCGGCCGTCATCGCCGTGTTTGGCCTCACCATGATTATGGCCGTGGCCTGCGCCTACGAGATCATCGAATGGTGGTACGCCGCCGCCGAGGGCGGTCAGGCCGGCATCGAGTTTCTGGGCAGCCAGGGCGATGTCTGGGACGCCCAGAAGGACATGCTGGCCGACACCCTGGGCGCTGTGGTCGCCGTGGCCCTTTTCTGGATCGTCCGTCACCGGCTGCCCGTGGAGCCTGACCGGGCCGAGGCGTATCGACACGACCGCTAGTGTCGCGTCCACGAAGCGCGCCTGTGGCGTTTGGTGGCAACGAGCTAAATCCGCTGTAGTTTCTCCAAAAATCCGGGCGCATTCGTCAGGGGGCCGGCCATCAGGCCGGGCCTGCTTCCGGGCGTGGTGCCGCGCCTGTCGCTGATTTTCGTCGTTTCCCAAGCCTTTCTTTTCTGGCTCGCCGCCGCAGCCGCCGGGTGACTCCGGCGGCTGTCGCTTTTTGACCCATTCGCCGGGCCAAATTGACCCATTTGTACCTTGTTTCAAAAGGCTGTTTGTTTTCAGCGTGTTGGCATTCCTATGTCAAGACAGGCCGGAAGAAGCGACGGTCACGCAGGGTCACCATGTCTGTCGTTGGCGAGCGCGTTACGCGGCGGGATATCCATGGATGCCCGTATGCAATGGTGTCGTGGCATTGGCCTGTAAATTGCTTTTTCAGTGTGAGTGGATTTATTGTGTTGTAAAAAACATAGAGCAGAAACGTGCTATGTTCAAATTAACAGAGAAAATTAGGCTGCGAAATGCCGTTGCTGCAGAGCTCTTCTTGTTCATGATTGAGTCGTGTTAAGTTTAATATAGCAAATTTTTGGCAGCGCCCGGGGCTGCCGGCCCGAGACAGGGGCTGTGGCCGGCCGACGAGCCGGCCGATGCCGGACAAGGTCCGGCCAACCCATAACCAACCGCAAGGGAAGAAGACGCGCCATGCAGGTGAGCCAAGAAGTCCTCCGGCACCGAAACGCCCCCATGCGTTCCATTCCCGTCCACCAGGCCTCGGGCATGGTCCTTTGCCACGACATCACCCGCATCGTGCCGGGCGAGGGCAAGGGGCCGGCCTTCCGCAAGGGCCATGTCGTCGAGGACGGCGACATCGAAACCTTGCTCAAGCTCGGCAAGGAACACCTCTACGTCTGGGATCTGGCCGACGGCTTCATCCACGAGGACGACGCCGCCGACCGCATGGCCCGGGCCATCGCCGGACAGGGCATCGTGCTGTCCGCCCCCTGCGAGGGCCGCATCAACCTGCTGGCCGCCCACGCCGGCCTGCTGTCCATCGATGCCGACATCCTGCGCCGCCTAAACGCCATCGAGGAAGTGACCATCGCCACCCTGCACGGCAACGTCGTGGTGACCCCGGGCCAGATGCTGGCCGGCACCCGGGTGGTGCCGCTGGTGGTGGACGAGGCCAAGATCGAGGCCGTGGAGGCCGTGTGCGACGAGTACGGCCCGGTGGTGCGGGTGCGCCCCTTCCGGCCGCTGCGGGTCGGCGTGGTGACCACCGGCGGCGAGGTCTACCACGGCCGCATCAAGGACGCCTTCGGGCCCATCCTGCGCCGCAAGTTCGAGGACTTATCCTGCACCGTCACGCGCCAGATCTTCGTCCCCGACGATCAGGACATGACCGTGCGGGCCATCCATCGCCTCATTGACGAAGGGGCCGACATGATCGCCGTCACCGGCGGCATGTCCGTGGACCCCGACGATCTCACCCCGTCGTCCATCCGGGCGGCCGGCGGCGAGGTCGTGACCTACGGGTCGCCGACCTTTCCCGGGGCCATGTTCATGCTGGCCTACGTCGGCGAGATCCCCGTGGTCGGGCTGCCGGGCTGCGTCATGTACCACAAGGCCAGCATCTTCGACCTGACCGTGCCGCGCCTTGTGGCCGGCGAGCATCTGACCCGGGACGACATCGTGGAACTGGGGCACGGCGGCCTTTGCGCCATGTGTCCCGAATGCCGCTATCCCGCCTGCGGCTTCGGCAAGGGATAGGGCCTGGCCAAGGATTAAAGGCCGCGCGGACGGGAATCGGTTCCGGGCGCGGCGTCGGTAACGCGACAAACCTCCAACCGAAACGGAGCGAGACGACATGCAGGAAAAAATTCTTATCGTGAACGGGATCGAGCGCAAAATCATCGCCGACCCGGATGCCTTCCTGTCCGACGTGCTGCGCAACCAGTTGCACATGACCGGCACCAAGGTGGGCTGCGCCCAGGGCCAGTGCGGCGCCTGTTCGGTCATCATCGACGGCAAGGTCACCCGCGCCTGCATCACCAAGATCCGCCGCGTCGCCGACTACGCCAACGTGACCACCATCGAAGGCATCGGCACCCCGGCCAACCTGCACCCGCTGCAGACCGCCTGGGTCGTCCACGGCGCGGCCCAGTGCGGCTTCTGCACCCCCGGTTTCATCATGTCCGCCAAGGGCCTTTTGGACGGCAATCCCAAGCCCACCCGCGAACAGGTGCGCGATTGGTTCCAGAAGCACAAAAACGTCTGCCGCTGCACCGGCTACATCCCGCTCGTCGACGCCGTCATGGACGCCGCCAAGGTGCTGCGTGGCGAAATGACCCTTTGCATCAACCACAACATGCCGGCCGACGGCAACGTGTTCGGTTCGCGCGCCCCGCGTCCCACCGGCGTGGCCAAGGTCACCGGCCAGTGGCTGTTCGGCGACGACCAGAAGAACATGCTGCCCCCGGGCACGCTGCATCTGGCCATTGTCGAAGCCCGCGTTTCCCATGCCAACGTCAAGGGCGTGGACACCGCCGAAGCCCTGAAGATGCCGGGCGTGCACAGCGTCATCACGGCCAAGGACGTCAAGGGCAAAAACCGCATCACCGGCCTCATCACCTTCCCCACCAACAAGGGTGACGGCTGGGATCGTCCCATCCTGTGCGACACCAAGGTGTTCCAGTACGGCGACGCCATCGCGCTGGTCGCGGCCGACTCCGAGGCCAATGCCCGGGCCGCCGCCGAGAAGGTGAAGGTCGACCTGGAAGTCCTGCCGGCCTACATGAGCGCCCCGGCGGCCATGGCCGACGACGCCATCGAAATCCACCCCGGCACCCCCAACACCTACTACGAGCAGAACCACGCCAAGGGCGCGGACGTGGCCCCGTTCTTCGCCGATCCGGCCAAGTACGAAGTCATGGGCGGCGACTACTACACCCAGCGCCAGCCCCACCTGCCCATCGAGCCTGACGTCGGTTTCGCCTACACCAACGAAGACGGCAAGCTGGTCATCCACTCCAAGTCCATCGGCCTGTACCTGCACCTGTACATGATCGCCCCGGGCCTTGGCGTCGAGCCCGAGAACCTCGTCCTCGTGCAGAACCCCACCGGCGGCACCTTCGGCTACAAGTTCAGCCCGACCATGGAAGCCCTGGTCGGCGTCGCCGCCATGGTCACCGGCCGCCCGGTGCACCTGCGCTACAACTACGCCCAGCAGCAGTACTACACCGGCAAGCGCTCCCCGTTCTGGACCAAGGGCCGCATCGCCGTCGACAAGGCCACCAAGAAGATCGTGGCTTCCGAAATGGAATGGATCGTGGACCACGGCCCCTATTCCGAGTTCGGCGACCTGCTCACCCTGCGCGGCTCCCAGTACTGGATGGCCGGCTACGGCATCCCCAACATGCGCGCCAAGGGCTACTGCGTGGCCACCAACCACGGCTGGGGTTCGGCTTTCCGCGGCTACGGCTCGCCGGAAATCATGTTCCCCTCCGAGTCCCTCATGGACGAAATGGCTGAAAAGCTCGGCATGGATCCCCTGGAATTCCGGTATGTCAACGCGTACCGCCCGGGCGACACCACCCCCACCGACCAGGTGCCCGATTCCTGGACCCTGCCCGAGATGATCGACATCCTGCGTCCCAAGTACAAGGAAGCCCTGGCCAACGCCAAAAAGAACTCCACCGCCACCCACAAGAAGGGCGTTGGCGTGGCCATTGGCATCTACGGCTCCGGCCTTGACGGCCCGGACTCCGCCGGCGCTGACGCCGAGCTCAATGCCGATGGTTCCGTGACCATCTACAACACCTGGCAGGATCACGGCCAGGGTTCCGACGCCGGCACCGTCGGCTTCGCCCACGAGGCTTTGAAGCCCCTGGGCATCTGCGCTTCCAAGATCAAGCTGGTGCTGAACGACACGAGCAAGTGCCCCAACTCCGGCCCGGCCGGCGGCTCGCGCTCCAACGTCGTGGTCGGCCAGGCCATCAAGAACGGCTGCGAACAGCTCGTGGCCGCCATGAAGAAGGCCGACGGCACCTTCCGCACCTACGACGAGATGGTCAAGGAAGGCCTCAAGACCCGCTACAACGGCACCTGGACCGCCCCGGCCAAGGATTGCGACGCCAACGGCCTGGGTTCGCCCTTCTGCTGCTACATGTACGGCGTGTTCATGGCCGAAGTGACCGTGGAACTGGCCACCGGCAAGACCCAGGTCGATAAGATGGTCCTGGTCGAAGACATCGGCACCATCAACAACCGTCAGACCGTCGACGGCCAGAACTGGGGCGGCTTGGCCCAGGGCATCGGCCTGGCCCTCACCGAGGACTTCGAGGACATCAAGAAGCACTCCTCCCTGGCCGGCGCAGGCGTGCCCTACATCAAGGACATCCCCGACGCTCTGGAGCTGATCTACGTCGAGTCGCCGCGTGAGCACGGCCCGTTCGGCAACTCGGGCGTGGGCGAAGTGCCCCTGTGCGGCCCGCACCCGGCCATCATCAACGCCATCTACAACGCCTGCGGCGTGCGCATCCGCCACCTGCCGGCCTACCCCGAGAAGGTGCTGGCCGGCCTCAAGGCCCTTGGCAAGTAGGACCGTTTGAAGCATCCTCTTAGTTAATGTCGTAACCGGACGGGGCGGACGCCAGGCGTTCGCCCCGTCTTTCAAACAGGGAAGGTCTTCATGGATCAGCAGGGTCTGCGCGATATCGAGTACCGTTGCATCCAGGAGGAGCAGCCCGCCTGCCAGGCCGCCTGTCCCCTCCATGTCGACGTCCGCAAATTCATGGGCCAGGTCCGCTCCGGCGACTTCTCCGGGGCCCGCAAGACCCTGGACCGCACCCTGCCGCTGCCCACCGTCCTTGGCCGCGTCTGCGACCACCCCTGCCAGGCCCACTGCGTGCGCGTGCCCATCGACGCGGCCCTGGCCATGGGGTCGCTGGAGCGCGCCGTCCTGCAGGCCACCGGCCCGGCTTCCAAGCCCCTGTCCATGCCCGGCAAGGGCAAGCGCGCCGCCGTCATGGGCGGCGACGTCAGCGCCCTGACCGTGGCCTGGGACCTGGGCAAGAAGGGCTACGCCGTGGACGTGTATTTCCCGGGCGACGCCCCGGGCGGGCATCTGCGCGAACTGTCGCCGGACACCCTCCCGCCGGCCGCCCTGGCCGCCGAGATCGAAATCATGGGCCGCATGAACGTGACGTTTCGTCCGGGCCATGCCCTGGATGCGGCGCTGCTCGACCAGCTTTGCGCCGACTACGACGGCGTCTACGTCGAGGCCGTCTCGGCCCCGGCCCTGGGGCTGGCCAAGGCTGACGCCGACGCCCTGACCCTGGCTCTGTCTGGCCGGGAGGGCGTGTTTGGCGGCGGTTTCGCCGCCCCTGGAGAGCCGCTCTCCGTCATTTCCCTGGCCGGCGACGGCCGCCGGGCCGCCGTGTCCCTGGACCGGCATCTGGCCGGCGTGTCCGTCACCGCCTCCCGCGAGCGCGAAGGGGCTTGCCCCACGCGCCTTTTCACCAACACTACCGGCGTGATTCCCTTGCCGGCCACGGTCCCGGCCGATCCGTCCGTTGGCCTGACCCCGGACGAGGCCAAGGCCGAGGCCGCCCGCTGTCTGGACTGCCAGTGCCTGGAGTGCGTCAAGGCCTGCACGTACCTGGCCCGCTACAAGGGCTATCCCCGCGTCTACGCCCGCCAGATCTATAATAATCTTTCCATTGTCCAGGGCGCGCGGTCGTATAACCAGATGATCAACTCCTGCACCCTGTGCGGCCAGTGCGAGGAGCTGTGCCCGTCGGGCTTTTCCATGCCCGACCTGATCCTTGCCGCCCGGCGCGACATGGTGGCGCGCGGCAAGATGCCGCTTTGGGCCCACGAGTTCGCTCTGGAGGACATGGCCTTTTCCCTGTCCGACGCCTTCCGCCTGATGCGGGCCGCGCCGGGCGAGACGACCTGCTCCCACCTCTTTTTCCCGGGCTGCCAGCTCGGCGGCGATCCGGCCGCCTCCGTGCCGGCCGTCTACGCCCATCTGCGCGCCGGCTTGCCCGGCGGGGTGGGGCTGGGGCTGGCCTGCTGCGGCGCGCCGGCCTTCTGGGCCGGCCGGCAGGATCTGGCCGAGGCGGCCATGGCCGCCTTCCAGGCGGACTGGGAAGCCTTGGGCAAACCCCGCGTCATCGCCGCCTGCGCCTCCTGCCAAGCCACCTTCGCCCGCCTGGCCCCCGACATTCCCGTGGTCTCCCTGTGGCGCGTGCTCCTGGACGAAGCCGGGCTGCCCGCGCCCGCCGGCCAGCTTCCCGACGCGCCAGTGGCCATCCACGACGCCTGCACCGGCCGCCACGACGCCGCCGGACTGGCCGCCGTGCGCGAGATTCTGGCCAAGCGCGGCGTCGCCGTCGAGGAACTGCCCGCCTCGGGCAAGCTGGCCTCCTGCTGCGGCTTTGGCGGCTTGCAAGCCAACGCCCACCCGGAACTGGCCGCCGCCACCCTGGCCCGGCGCGTGGCCGAAAGCCCGCGCGACTTCGTGGCCACCTGCTCCATGTGCCGCGACAGGCTGGCCGGGGCCGGCAAGCGCACCTTCCATCTGCTGGACCTGCTTTTCCCAAGCAAAGCCGCCGATCCGGCCCGGCCCGATCCCGGCTTTTCCTACCGCCACGAAGCCCGGGTCCGGCTCAAGCGGGCCGTGCTGGAAACCGTCTGGAACGAGCCGGCCCCGCCCGAGACGCCGCCGGCCGTGCGGCTCGTCATCCCCGACGCCGTCCGGGCCGTGCTGGAGGCCCGCCATGTGCTGGACACCGACCTGGCCCGGGTTATCGCCTACGCCGAGGCCACGGGGCGCAAGTTCACCGACGCGGCGTCAGGCCGCCATCTGGCCGGGCTGGCCGGGGCGCGGGTCACCTACTGGGCGCTCTATGAAATGCTGGATGGCGTGGCCCACGTCCACGCCGGCTACAGCCACCGCATGAACGTCACCGGCGTGGACCGGCAGGAGGCGTAAGCGCCATGAACGACACCCCCACCTATCTGCCCGAGTCCGGCGACTGGAGCTGCGCCGCCTGCGGCGAGAAACTCGCCTCCGCGCCGGTCGGCGTCACCTACTTGCAAGGCGGGTTCACCATCACGCTCATGACCTGCCCCAAGTGCGGGCTGTCGCTGGTGCCCGAGCATCTGGCCGTGGGCAAGATGTTCGAGGTGGAGCAGCTCTTGGAGGACAAGTAGTGCCCTTTGCCGCGCCGCTGACCGGCCCCGCGCCCTTTGCGCCGCCGGCCGGCCCCGGCTTCGGCGGGCGGTCGGGCGAAAAGCCCTACGAGCGCGCCGACGTGCGCCGGGCCACGGGCGGGGCCATCCGCCCGGGCGGGCTGGCGCTCACCGACCGCGCCCTGGACTTGCTTCCCTTTGCCGCCGGCGCAAGGCTTCTGGACTGCGGCTGCGGGGCTGGGGCCACCCTGGCCCGCCTGAGCGCCGCCGGCTTCCGGGCCGTTGGCTGCGACATCTCGGCGTTGCTCGCCGCCGAGGCGGCCGGCCGCGTCCCGGGCCGGGCGCTGCGGGCCGAAGCCTGCCGGCTCCCCTTTGGCCCGGCCGTCTTTGACGGCGTGTTCTGTGAATGCGTGCTCTCGGCCCTGGCCCGGCCCGAGGCCGCCCTGGAGGAGATCGCCCGGGTCATCGTCCCGGGCGGCTACCTCGTCGTCTCCGATCTCTATCTGCGGGCCGGCTCGCCCGGCAGCGGCGGCGCGGGCGCGGGCTGCGCCGCCGGAGCCCTGCCCCGGGACGTGGCCGAAGCACGGTTTGCCCGGCATGGGCTGCTTGCCGTGGTCTTCGAGGACCACACCCGCCATCTCATCGATCTTTCCTGCCGTCTCGTCCTCGAACTCGGTTCCGCCCGGGAGGTCATGGCCGTGCTGACCGGCCGGGAACCGGGCTGCGCGGGCGGCGGCGAAAAACCGCGTCTGGGCTACGGCCTGTGGATTTGCCGCAAGGAGGCGTGACCATGAATCCCACGCTGCTCGAAATCCTGCCCCTGGCCCACAAGGGCTACTGCTGCAGCCAGATCCTCGTGCTTTTGGCCCTGGCCGCCCAGGGCCGGGAAAACCCCGAACTTGTCCGCGCCGCCATGGGCCTGTGCCATGGCATGGGCGGCACGGGCGGGGCCTGCGGCATCATGACCGGCGGCTGCCTGGCCCTGGGGCTCTACACCGGCAAGGGCCGCGACGAGGAAACGCCCTTCGAACAAGGCGACGCCCTGGTGTCCGATTTCGTCGACTGGTTCAGCCAGCGCGCCCAGGACGACTACGGAGCCACCACCTGCGCCGCCATCTTAAGCGACGGCAAGCCCGACCCCACCCGCTGCGGAGGCCTTATGGCCGATGCCTGGAACAAGATGCTCGAACTGCTCGTGGCCTACGGCCTCGACCCGTCCGAAGGGCGTGACTGAGTAAGATTGGGGGAAAAC
>JAEZMB010000159.1 GCA_023435825.1 Pseudomonadota bacterium
CCCCCCCCCCCCCCCCCCCCCCCCCCCCCCCCCCCCCCCCCCCCCCCCCCCCCCCCCCCCCCCCCCCCCCCCCCCCCCCCCCCCCCCCCCCGCCGGAGGCCTCTTATTCTCTCTCTCGCTCTCTCCCCTCGTCCTTGCCCAACAAATCTCGGGCTTCGGCTTCGCTGACCGGTTCCCAGGCTGACGGGAAAAACGACATGATGGCCGCAAAAAAGACCATCGCGGCCGCGATGAGCGTATCTTTCATGGCCTCATCCCCCAGTGTGCGTATTCCGGTCCCCCCGGACCGGACTCCCTGATTCCCTGGTTTCGTTCTAGGCTTTTTGCGCCGGCCCGCAAGGAAAAAGCGTCCCCAGCCTTGCAACTGTTTGCCTCTTTGCCGCGTATTGGCTACACAATGAGCCAAGACCTTCAGGAAACGAGCAAGGAGGGGCATGATGGCCCTTTTCGGCAACGACAAGAAAAAGAAAGCGGCGGACAAGAAACCCCAGGAGCCGGCCGCGCCCAAGCGGCTGATCCCCGAGGACAGCCTGCCGGAACTGCGGAAGTTCTTCGACGGCATGCAGGAACCGGTGGAACTGGTGGTCTTCACGGACTCGCGCCAGAACACGCCCTACAACGCCTTCATGGAATCCCTGTGCCGGGAGCTGGCTGAGATCGCCGACAAGATCACGACCCGCTTCCTGGGCTTCGACAGTCCCGAGGCCAAACTCTACGAAGTGGATTTTTCCCCGACGTTGCTGCTGGCCCCGGACCGCTGCCAGATCCGGTATCTGGGCGCGCCCCTTGGCGAAGAGGCCCGCACCCTGGTCGAGACCATCATGCGCCTGTCGGCCGGCAAGAGCGGCCTGTCCCAGATTTCCCGCCAGCTTTTGCAGGAGCTTGAGGAAAAACGCCACGTCCAGGTGTTCGTCAATCCCTCGTGTCCCTACTGTCCGGGCCAGGTTGGCAACGCCTTTCGGGCCGCCGTGGAGCGGCCGGATCTTGTCTCTGCCTGGTGCGTGGATTCCTCCCAGCATCCCAAGCTCGCCGATCGCTACCATGTCGGCAGCGTGCCCCATACGGTCATAAACGAGACCTTTTCCACCCTCGGGCTTTTGCCCGAGGAGCGGTTCGTGGTGGAACTGGTGACGCTGCGGCCCGCCGAGGAGCTTTTGGCCCAACAGCGCGCCGCGGCCGGGGTCCAGACGCCGGGCGGCTATCCGGTCAATGAGGTGGATGTGGTCATCGCCGGGGCCGGCCCGGCCGGGCTGACCGCCGCCGTCTACGCCGTGCGCAGCGGGCTCACCGCCGTGGTGCTGGAGAAAAACGTCATCGGCGGCCAGGTGACGGTGACGCCGGTGGTCGAGAACTATCCGGGATTCGCCAGCGTGCCGGGCAAGCGGCTCATGGAGATGATCGCCGAGCAGGCCCGCAGCTACGCCGACATCCACGAAGGCGAGGGCATCGACGAGGTGAAGGTCGGCAAGCACGTCGAGGTCTACACCGACAAGGCGGTCTATGTGGCCAAGGCCTTGATCCTGGCCACGGGCGCGTCCTGGCGCAAGCTCGGCGCGCCCGGGGAAGACCGCTATTTCGGCTTTGGCGTCAGCTACTGCTCCACCTGCGACGGTTACCTCTACCGCGAGAAAAAGGCCGTGGTGGTCGGCGGCGGCAACACAGCCCTGACCGACGCCCTGCATCTCAAAAACCTCGGCGTGGACGTGACCCTCATCCATCGCCGGACCGAATTTCGGGCCGAGAAGCATTTGCAGGACGCCCTGGCCGCCTCGGGCATCCCCACCGTGCTGGGGGCCAATGTGGTGGAAATCCTGGGCGACGAGACCAAGGTCACGGGCGTGCGGGTGCTTGAGGCCGACGGCACGGAGCGCGAGATCGCCGCCGACGCCGTGTTCGTGGCCATCGGACTTAATCCCAACACCGAGATCGCCCAGGAGCTGGGCCTTAATCTCGACGCCAACGGCTATATCGTCGCCGACCGGGCCAAGCGCACCTCCATCCCGCGCATCTACGCCGCCGGCGACGTCACCGGCGGGGCCCAGCAGATCGTCAACGCCGTGGGCGACGGCTCCACGGCGGCCTTGTCGGCCTTCGAGGACATCGCCCATCCCTACTGGAAAAAGACCCGGCCGGCCTAGGGCCGCGTCCCTTAACAAATACGGTAGTATTTTTTAAGAAAAACTTATGGTTTTACTATGTTGCCTACGAAATACACTATGCTTTTTCGTGGGCGCGGCACTAGGGCCGACGCCGGCAGCATGGGTTTCATGGCCGGCCGTCCGGGAATCTCCGGGCGGCCGGCTTTTTTCGAGGCTCCGGGACGATTCCTCTGACGGCATTGCCGCCTTCCGGGACGGGAATCCAGGCCGGCAGCCCTAGGGGCAAGGCGGCGGCCGGGATCGGCAACGATGCCGGGGCCGTTTTCAGCGGCGGCGTTTAGCGCTATACCGTCCCGGGCGGGCGATCCCGCCTGTGACCTTTTTTTTCCCAAGAGCGCACCCCCATGCCCGATTTCGTGCACCTGCACTGCCATACCGAGTACAGCCTCCTCGACGGAGCCATCCGCATCGGCGATCTGGTCAAGACCGCCAAGAGCTTCAATTCGCCGGCCGCCGCCATCACCGACCACGGCAACCTCCACGGCGCGCTCATCTTCTACGACGCGGCCAAGAAGGCGGAACTCAAGCCCATCATCGGCTGCGAGGTCTACGTCTCGCCCACCTCGCGCCGCGACCGCGATCCGCGCACGCCGCGCTACCATCTGGTGCTGCTGGCCCAGAACATGACGGGCTACAAAAACCTGCTCAAGCTGGCCACGCTCGGCCACACCGAGGGCATGTACTACAAGCCCCGGGTGGACAAGGAGCTGCTTGGGCAATACGGCGAAGGGCTCATCGCGCTTTCGGCCTGCATCAAGGGCGAGATCAACCAGAAGCTTTTAAAGGAAGGCAAGGACCAGGCCCGGGCCATGGCGAAAGAATACGCCAGCCTTTTCCCGGACCGCTTCTATCTGGAAATCCAGGCCAACGAGATTCCCGAACAGGCCGTCATCAACGATTTTCTCATCGACCTGTCCGACGACATGGGCCTGCCGCTTGTCGCCACCAACGACTGCCACTACCTGCGCGCCGACGACGCCGAAGCCCACGACGTGCTGTTGTGCATCCAGACCGCCGCCTGCGTGGACGACGCCAAGCGCATGCGCTTCACCACCCAGGACCTGTATTACCGCTCCCCGGACGAGATGGCCGCCGCCTTTGCCCACGTGCCCCAGGCCATTGCCAACTCCTGCGAGATCGCCGAGCGCATCAATCTCCAGCTCAAGTTCGGGGACTACCATTTTCCGGTCTACAAATCCCCGCCCGGCCAGTCCCTGGACGACGTCATGGCCGACATGGCCCGCAAGGGGCTGACCGAACGCCTGTCCAAGATGCCGGACGCCGACCCCAAACGCTACTGGGACCGGCTGGAGCTGGAACTCGACGTCATCAAGCAGATGGGCTTCCCTGGCTATTTCCTCATCGTCCAGGACTTCATCAACTGGGCGAAAAACCACGGTATCCCCGTCGGTCCCGGGCGCGGCTCGGCGGCCGGGTCCCTGGTCGCCTACGCGCTGCGCATCACCAACCTCGATCCCTTGCCGTATGATCTGCTCTTCGAGCGGTTCCTCAATATCGAGCGCGTGAGCATGCCCGATATCGACGTGGATTTTTGCGAACGCCGCCGCCACGAGGTCATCCGCTACGTCACCGAGCATTACGGCGAAGAGGCTGTGGCTCAGATCACCACGTTCGGCACCATGAAGGCCAAGGCCGTGGTGCGCGACGTGGGCCGGGCCCTGGGCATGAGCTTCGGCGAGACCGACCGCATCGCCAAGCTCATCCCCGAAGATCTCAAGATGACCATCGACAAGGCCCTGGCCCAGGAGCCGGAGCTCAAGACCCTCATGGCCCAGGACGGGCGGGTGGCCAAGCTCATCGACGTCTCGCGCCGCCTGGAGGGTCTGGCCCGCCACGCCTCCACCCACGCCGCCGGCGTGGTCGTGTCCGACACGGCCATGACCGAGTACGTGCCGCTGTATAAGGGCAAGAACAACGAAACCGTGACCCAGTGGGACATGAAGCGCGTGGAGAAGGCCGGACTGGTGAAGTTCGACTTCCTGGGCCTGAAAACCATGACGGTCATCGACGACACCCTGCAGATCATCCGCGAGATGGGAGCGGAGCCGCCCGACCTCGACACCTTGCCCTTTACCGACGAAGCCACCTACGAGCTTTTCGCCAAGGGCGACACCGACGGCATCTTCCAGGTGGAAAGCCAGGGCATGCGCAAGTATCTGCGGATGCTTAAGCCCAACTGTTTTGAAGACATCATCGCCATGCTCGCCCTGTACCGCCCGGGGCCGCTGGGGTCGGGCATGGTCGAGCTGTTTATCCGCCGCAAGCACGGCGAAGACCCGGTCGAGTACCCGCATCCGCTCCTGGAAGAGACGCTCAAGCCCACCTACGGCGTCATCGTCTACCAGGAACAGGTCATGAAGATCGCCCAGGTGCTGGCCAACTTTTCGTTGGGCGCGGGCGACTTGCTGCGCCGGGCCATGGGCAAGAAAAACGCCGAGGAGATGGGCAAGCAGCGCGGCTTTTTCGTCGAAGGCTGCGCCCAAAACGACATCCACGAGAAGAAAGCCAACGAAATCTTTGACTTGATGGAGAAGTTCGCGGAGTACGGCTTCAACAAGTCCCACAGCGCCGCCTACGCGCTCATTTCCTATCATACCGCCTATTTGAAGGCCCACTATCCGGTCGCCTTCATGGCCGCGCTCATGACCTCGGACATGGAAAACCAGGACAAGTTGCTGCAGTACATCGCCGCCTGCCGCGACAACGACCTGACGCTCTTGCCGCCCGACGTCAACGCCGGCTATCCGCACTTTTCGGTCAAGGACAACAAGATCCTCTACGGCCTTGCCGCCGTTAAAAACGTCGGCCGTGACGCCGTGGCCGAGATCGTGGCCGCGCGCGAAGAGGGCGGTCCCTTCACCTCGCTTCTGGATTTCACCTCGCGCGTCAATATGCGCAAGATCACCAAGCGGGTCATCGAATACCTCATCAAATGCGGGGCCTGCGACAGCTTCGGCTGCTCCCGGGCCGGGCTGGCCGCCGGCTTGGACCAGGCCGCCGCCATCGGCCAGAAGCGGGCTGCCGAGAAAAACGACGGCCGGCTGTCGCTGATGACGCTCATGCCCGAAAAGCCCAAGCCCACCGTGGGCCTGGGCCTTTCCTGCGCCGAGGCCGACCTGCCCGAGTGGCACCATGAAGAGATGATGGCCTTTGAGAAAGAGGCCTTGGGCTTTTACCTCACCAGCCATCCGCTTCTGGCCTACGAGCGTGACCTGAGGGCCATGCGCCTGACCACCATCGCCCAGTGTGACGGCATGGAGCCTGGGGTCGAGGTGAAGCTGGCCTGCATCTGCGTCTCCACCAAGGAGATCATCACCAAGAAAGGCCAGAAGATGGCTTTCTGTAAGCTGGAAGACCATCTGGGCGGCGAGGCCGAGGCCGTGGTCTTTTCCGATGTCTACGCCGCCTGCCGCGAGCACCTCGATGCCGACGTGCCCCTTTATCTCACCGCCAAGATCGGCAACGTCGACCAGGGCGAAGGCGAAGGCAAGAAGATCATCAAGCTGCAAGCCGTGCGGCTTGATCCTCTGGTCAACATCGTCAGCGGCAGCGACGAGCCCATTGAAATCTTCGTGGCCTGCAAGGACGAACAGCCTGTGGGCTTAAAGCCCCTGGGGGAGATTCTCAAACGCTATCCCGGCGAGAATTCCGTGCATCTCATCATGAACCTGCCCAAGGCCGTGTGTCGGCTGCGCCTGGGCCACAACTACGGCGTCAAGCGCTGCCCCGAACTGCGCCGCGAACTCGACGCCTTCGAGCAAGGCGCGCTGGGTCGGTAAGGGCGAGGATAAAGGCGAAGAGTGGGGGGGGGCCGCCCCCCCCCCCCCCCCGGCGGGGGGGGGGGCGCG
>JAEZMB010000171.1 GCA_023435825.1 Pseudomonadota bacterium
ACCGCGGATGCCTCGGGCGGCGGGGGGCCTGAGGCCCCCAGACCCCCCAACGGGAAGGCAGGATATGCAAACGGCCCCGGGCGAGTTTCGCCCGGGGCCGTTTGATTTGTGGGCTACTGCAGCAGCAGTTCCTGCCAGGGCAGCCCCGTCGAGGGCGGGGGCAGGGTCGAAGGCTGGATGAGCAGGGCGTTGGCCGAGCCCAGGTCCGGCAGGCCGTTTCGCAGCCCCAGCAGCATGGACGCGGCCGTGCCCGCCGCCAGGCCGATGGTCTTGTCGCGCTGGGCCACCCGCGAGGTGTGCTGGTTGCCGGTCCCGTAATAAAACCGCACCGCCCCGGACGGATACAACCGGGCCGCAACGTTGACCGGCCGGCCGTCGGCCACGGTCTTGGCCTTCCACACCACGGTCACGGCCTCGCTGGTCGAGGACACCGCGATGTCGTCGCCATTGCCGGCCGTGGTCAGCCGGTCCCACAGCGGGGCCGCGGCCACGCTGGCGGCCAGGCCGCTTACCGTGTTGTAGCCGCTGGTCGTCGGGTTGGCGAAATGGATGACACCATGGCTCGACACCGAGGCCGAGGTGTAGCTTTGGCCGCCCAGAGGGAAGGCGAAGGGCAGGGCCAGCGGCCAGTATTGGTCCGTTCCCTTCCAGTTCTGGGCCGTGGCCCCGGTGGGGAAGGCGTCGCCGGTCTGGTACTGGGCATAGCCGCCGTAGGTCGGGGCCTTGGCCGTGGGATAGCGTCCGCCAAGGGCCAGCTGTCGGCCGAGGTCCCAGGGGTTGCTGTAGTAGCTCGGATGCTCGCCGTCATTGTCGCCGTTGCCGTCCAGGGTCTCGGCCTGGACGCTGTCCTTGGCCAGGGCGTAGCTGTAGGCTTCCTCCAGGGTCACGACGCCGTCGCCGTTGCTGTCGCCCTTGGTCGCGTCGGCCAGGGCCTGGGTGACGTAAAAGGAGAACTCGTCGTAGTCGTAGTTCGGCCCCATGGCGTAGGACAGCTCCCAGTAGCGGGCGGCGGACATGAGCACCCGGTTGGGGGCCTTAAGCGGTTCGATCATGCCGCCGGAAAAGCACTGCTCGAAAATGGCAACCACCGCCCCGGCCTTGACCTTGTTCACCTCGGCGGCGAATTCCACATTGGTGATGTCCTCGCCCCAGAGGTTGAGGACCACGTTGGCGGCTTCGTAAGGCGCGGTGTTGCCCGGGGCCGCGCCGCCGTGATCGGTGGTGAAGATGTAGAGGATGTCCTGGCTGTCGAGCTTGCCGGCCAGTTCGTTGAAGACGGCGGTGATGTTGGCCTTGGTGGCGCTGTACTTGATGTCCTGGACGCCGTCGTTGTTGAGGTCGGTGTTGGAATTGAGCCCCAGGGAGTTGTCGATGGCCGGGTCCGTGCCGTCGGCGAAAAGCACGTAGATATGGTCTTGCTGGAAGCCGGCCGCCTTGAGGGTACTGAAGAAATAGGAGCAGTCGTTCCAGTAGCGGACGTGGTTGTTTTGCGGGTTGTACCCGCCGGAGAGGATGACGGCGTAGCGATGGCTGGCGTCGGTGGCGGCCGGAACGTCACCGGTGGCTTTGGCGGCGGCTTTGGCCGTTTCGCCTGACGCCGCCGGCAGGGACGAGGTCTGGGCCGGCTGGGCCGGCGGCCAGACCGTCAGTTCCGTGAAGCCGGCCATGTCGGCCGGCGGCAGCATGGCCGGGACGACATGGAGCGTGCCGTCCGCCGCCGCCAGCACGAAGCGGCAGCCGTGGGACCAGTTGGCTTGCGGGACATCGTCGATGAAAAAGAGCCAGCCCGGCCCGCCGGACAGGCTGACCGAATCCCGCAGCAGCGGCACGGTGATGCCGTCGCCCACGGCCTCGTTGGCGACATAGACCCGCCGGCCTTGCAGGGAGTGGCCGAGCAGCCGGTCGGTGACGGCGGCGATGGCGGCCTGGCGGTCGGCGATGGGGCCGGCGTCGGCGGCGGCATCGGGCAGGCTGACGGGGGTCAGGCCGGCCGGGAGTTGGGTGGTCGGGACGAAGCGGCTGGAGCCGTCGGCGGCCACGAAGGCCACGCGTTTGTCGCCGTTTGGCAGCGTCAGGCCGAACAGCCAGCCCGGCCCCCGGCCCAGGCGCACGGATCGGGCGTCCAGGGTCAGGACCACCTCGCCCTGGCGCGGTCCGGTTTCGCCCGAAACGGCGACCGTGGTCCGCATGGTCTGGGGCAGTTGGGCCAGCAGCCGGTCCAGGGCCTGGGCGGCGGTGTCGATGTCAGCGGCCAGGGCCGGCCTGACCGGGCAAAGGAACAGGAAGCTGACGCAAGCAAGGATGATCAGACCGGGGAAATGGCGGTGTGGCATGGCGGCTCCGGGGGCTGGCACATCTTGGGCGGCCGGCGTGACATACGACGGCCGGGGAGCCGTTCCGGGCTTGTGCTGCGGCCCGGAGGCGGAGCCGGGAGAGCCCGGCGGACTGGACAGGCCCTTGTCGGGCGGCCGGACGCTGGCGAGAGGCGGGCGGTCAGCCCATGCGTCTGGCGTAGAGCAGGATGTCGGGCTGGGTGAGCACGCCGGCCAGGCGGCCGTCGGCTTCGGTGACGGCCAGGCGGCGCACGCCCTTTTGGCGCATGTACAAAATGACCTTGTAGACCATGGCCTCGGCCGGCACGCTGACCACCGGCCGGCTCATGTAGGCGGAGACGGGATCGGCAAGCCGTTCGGGCAGGCCCATGATGGCCCGCAGGGCGTCGCGCTCGGTGAAGATGCCGGCGGCCTTGTCGTCCGTGACCACCAGCACCGAGCCGACGCCGACTTCGCGCATCCGGTCCAGGGCCGTCTGCACGGACTGCTCCGGGGACAAGATGATCGGCGTGGGCCGCATGACGGCCCGGCAGTCCACGTTTTCCACCATGAAATCCACGGCCAGGGCGTCCACGAGTTCCTTGTCCGTCACCACGCCGATGAGCGAACCGCCCACGTCGACGACCGGCAAATGGCGCACCTTACGCTCCAGCATGGTCTTGATGGCTTCGTTGGCCGAGAGGTCCTTGAGGATGCCGCCGCCCACGGTGCGCGACAGGACATCGCGCACGGGCGATGCCGGGTCGAGGTCGACGTCAAGCCGACGCACCAGCTCGCGTTCGGTGACGAATCCCACGACCTTGGCCCCGGTCACGACGGCCAGACAGCTGACGTCGGCGCGCACCATGAGGTCGGCCGCCTGGGTCACGGTGGCGTCCGCCGGCACGATGAGCGGCCTTTTGGCCAGTTCGCCGACCCTGCGTTTGAACATGGGGATTCCTGGTGAGAAAGCTGTAAAAAATCTATGGTCCGCCGTGGGATGAAAGTCAAGGCTCGCTCCCTGGCCCGGCCAGCCGGCTTGCCGCCGGGCGGCGATTGCGCTAGACGGGTGATGAATCCGTTTCCGGGAGCAACCGGCATGATCGTGGACAGCGCCTTTTTTTCCACCGCCGACGCGCCGCCGTTCGTGACGCGGCTGCTTGAGCTTGGCGCTTCCCGGCGCGAGGCCCTGCCCGCGCCGCCGCCGGGCGCTGCTCCGGCCGCCTCCCTGGCCCCGGGCAAACGTCGGTCCCTGGCCGACATCAATCCGCCGCCCCTGCCCGAAGCCTATCTGGCCCTGCGCCGCACGGCCGAAAATCCGCTCAGCGGCGTGGCCGAGGTGGCCAAGGCCGTGTCCCTGGACCCGAGCCTGGCCGCCTACGTGCTGCGCCTGGCCAACAGCCCCATCTACGCGCCAAGGGCGCGGGTGGAAACCGTCAGCCGGGCCGTGGGGCTTATCGGCCTCACCGAGATCGTCAACTTGGCCGCCGGCGCGGTGCTGGCCCGGCTGTTCGACAAGCCGCCCCGGGCCGAGCTGCTGTCCATGCCCGATTTCTGGCGTCACGCCGTAGCCGTGGGCATGTTGGCCCGGGGGCTGGCCCGGCGTCGCGACGAGGCGGCGGCGGAGCGCTTTTTCGTGGCCGGCCTGCTCCATGACATGGGGCGGCTGGTCCTGGCCGTGGCCGAACCCGACCTGGCCCAGGCGGTGCTGGCCCGGGTGGCCGAGGGACGCATTCCGTCCGACGCGGCCGAACGTCTGGAGCTGGGTTTCGACCACGCCGCCCTGGGCGGCCGCATCGCCGACAAATGGCGGCTGGCCGACACGCTCATCGAAGGCGTGGCCGCCCATCACGATCCGAGCCAGTGCCCGGAATCGGTGGTGGCCGCCGCCGTGCACGTGGCCGATTTTATGGCCAATGCCCTGGGCTATCGCATAACGCCCTGCGCGGCGTTGCCCCGGCTCGACCTGCGCGCCCTGGCCATGTTCCGGCTGGCCGAGACCGATCCGGCGGAATTCGTCGACCTCCTCGACGAGGGCCTGGCCGCCCTGGCCGCCCTGTTCACGCCATGATCGCCGTCGCCGCTTGCCATTCCCCCGGCGCGGCGCTACAGCACGGGAAAAGGGAGCATCACGCCATGGGCGGTCCGACCATCACCCTCACGCCGCTGACAGGATCGGCCATCAACGACATGATCCTGGATTACATGGCCCTGTCCGGCGACCGTCGCCGGGCCGAGCTGGCCCACTTTCTGGAAAGCGGCCGCACCGTGCAAAGCGACATCATGGCCGTGACCCTGCGCGGCATGATCGTGCGCACCTCGGCCTAGAACCCCTCTCCCCCCTTCCCCTCATGAAAAAAACGCTGTCCCTGCTGCTGGTCTGTTGCCTTGCCCTGGCCGCCATGCCCGCCCTGGCCAAGAAGGCTCCGCCCGAGAAACACGAAACCAAGAAGGCCGCCGCGCCGCGCGAACCGTCCGGCCCGGCCGAGACCGTGGAAACGCCGGGCAAGGTCATCAAGGAACCCAATGCCTTCAACGGCATCAAATGGGGCACGGCCATGGCCGCCATTCCGGATCTGACCGTGGCCGAGCGCGACGGCCAGGCCGCCTACGCCACGGCCGAGGGCGTGGTCTACCGCATCGGCGACGCGTTCCTTTCCGGCGTGGTCTATGGCTTTTGCCAGGACAAGTTCGCGGCCGTGATGGTGGAATACAAGGGCAAGAAAAACCACGAGAGCATCAAGAACTTCCTGGCCGGCAAGTACAGCAAGCCCATCGACCTGGAAGGCAAGGGCGTGGAGTTGGGCTGGCCCGTGGGCAACGTGCTCATCCGCATGCAGTACTCGCCCGAGCGCGACGCCGGGACGCTCAGCTATTTCTATGAGCCGCTCTACGCCCCGTGCGGCCAGGACAAGGCGGCCCAGTGACCCCGGCCCGGCGCATGCTTTGGCTGGCGGCCCTGGCCGCGTTTTGCCTGTGGCCGGCCCTGGCCGCCGTGGCCGCCGAGGGCGGACGGAGCCTGGCGTTTAACAAGCAAAACGTGTTCATGTATTTCAAGCAGGTGGAAGACGCCAAGAACAAGCTGCCCGAGAACCTGCATCCCCAGGAGCTGCACGACCGGGAGTGCATGGTCTACGCCGTGGTGCTCAAGCAGGGCGGCTACGACTTCGAGGCCACGGTCCTAAACGCCCTGAGCTTCGCGGAAAAGGGCGGCAACCGCCTGGACGATCCGCGTTTCATGTTCCTGGCCGGGGTGTTCCAGTACCATCCCGACGAATTCGTGCGCTTAAAGCTCATCTCCCAGACCACCCGCGACGCCGTGGTGCGCTACTTCGGCGGTTGATCCCCGGCCGGCGGCGGATCAGCCGTCGGCGTCGCTGGCAGCTTGCTGTTCCAGGGTCTGCCGGCAGACTTCCCGCCACGTCTCCAGGCGGCGCGTCGCCAGCGCCGACGTCTCGCCGTTTTCCCCGAGGGGATGCACGGCATAGTCCGGATGCAGCCTGACCAGCGCATGGTCAAGATGGTTGGCGGCGGCCACCGCCGCCGCCGCCGAGAACGTTTCCTCGGACAGCACGCCGGGGTCGTGGTGGCGGCACACGGCCTCCAGCACCGGCTGGGCAAATCCCCACAGATTGAGCAGGTAGCCGCCGACAGCGGCATGGCTGGCGGCCAGTGCGCTTTGCTCGGCCATGAAAAGGGGCAGGCCGTCGGCGCGCACCCGGGCCACCACGGCGGCGTATTCCTCCCGCAGGCCGGTAAGCAGCACAAGCTTGCCCACGTCGTGGAGCATCCCGGCGATGAAGCAGTCCTCGCGCGTTTCCTGCCCGGCCCCCTCGGCCTGGGCGATGGCCTTGGCCAGGCTGCCCGTCCGGAAGCTGTGCTCCCACAGTAGGGGCACGGAAAAGTCCGGAAAATGGCCGGGGTCGAGGGTCGTGAACAGGTGGACGGTCAGGACCAGGGCGCGCAGGGTCTGTTCGCCGAGCAGGTTGACGGCGTGGTGGAGGCTGGCCACGCGTTGGGGCAGCCCGAAAAAGGCCGAGTTGACCAGCCGCAGGATGGTGGCCGCCATGCCGGCGTCCTGGCTGATGATGTCGCCGATGCGCGACAGCGGCACGTCTTCCCGTCCCAGGGCCTCTTGCAGTTGCGTATAGCATCGGGGCAGGGCCGGCAGGGATTCCAGCCGGGCCACCATGCGGCGCAGGGCCGTGTCCCCGAGCAGCCCGTCCAGCTTGAGGGCTTTTTCCAGGGCCTCCACGAGCACTTCGCTGCGGCAGGGCTTGCTCAGGTACAGATGGGCCGGCTTGACCGCCTTGAGCACGCTTTCGCTGTCGGCATATCCCGACAGGATGACCCGCACGCACTGGGGCTGGAGGCGCTTGGCTTCGTCCAGCACCTGGGCCCCGTCCAGGCCCGGCATGCGCATGTCGGTCACGACCACGTTGTAGGGGGTCTTCTCCAGCGCATCCACCGCTTCCCGGCCGCCCAGGGCGAAGTCCATGTTCCACTGGCCGCGCTTGGCCCGCAGGGACAGGCGCAGGCCGTTTAAAATGCCCGGCTCGTCATCGACGAAGAGGATGTTCGGCTTCATGGGTCAGCCCTTGTGGCCGTTGTCGTCGCCGTCGATGGGCAGGCGCACGAAAAACGTCGTTCCCCGGCCGGGTTCGGATTCAAAAGTCAACGAGCCGCCGTGCTTGGCCACCACGATGTCGTAGGCGATGGCCAGCCCCTGGCCCGTGCCCTTGCCCACGTCCTTGGTGGTGAAAAACATGTTGAAGACCTTGTCCCGGATGGCCTCGGGGATGCCCGCTCCGGTGTCGCTGACCGCGATTTCCGCCATGTCGCCGACCCGGCGCAGGCGCAGGCCGATGCGGCCGGGCGCGCCGCCTTCCTGGGCCGCCTCGGCCACGGCGTGGGCGGCGTTGATGACGATGTTGAGCAGCACCTGGCTGATCTCGTCGGCCTGGCAGCGGACGTCGGGCAGGTCGGGATCGCTGTCGAGGTCCGCCTCGGCCACGTACTTCCATTCATTGCGGGAGATTTCCAGGGTGGCCCGGGCCAGGTCGGCCAGGTTGACGGCCTGGGTCCGGTCGCCGGAGGAATGGGAGAAGCGGCGCATGGCCGCCACGATGGAGGTGATGCGGCTTATGCCGTCGAAGATGTTGTCGATGGCGGCCGGGATCTCGGCGCGCAGGAAGGCGGCGTCGATGTCTTCCAGCAGTTCCCTCATGGCCCGGGCCGGCGCTTCGCCCACGGCCTCGGGCCGGCCGGCCTGGTCCTCGACCAGGGCCAGGACCCGGCACAAATCCTCGAAGGCGTTTCGCAGGAAGGTCACGCCGTCGCCCACGTACTGGGTGGGGGTGTTGATCTCGTGGGCGATGCCGGCGGCCAGCTGGCCGATGGCCTCCAGCTTGCCCACCCGAGCCAGCTTGATTTCCATCTGCCGCCGCTCGGTGAGGTCCACGTAGATGCACAGGCCGCCGATGCAGGCGTTGTTGATGTCGTACAGGGGCGAGATGTTGGCCAGGATGACCTTGTCGCGGCCCTTGTGGCTCTTGGTGTTGACTTCGATGCCCTGGAAGATGACGCCTTCGGCGATGCTTTTGCCGGCCATGGTCTCGTGGGCCGGGTCGCGGTAGTAGACCTCGGCCAGGTGCTTGCCGGTCAGGCCCTCCACCGGGCCGTCGATGTCGAGCATTTCCAGGAAGCGCGCATTGGTCTGGAGCACGCGCTGGCCGGCGTCCACCAGCAGATAGGGGGCCGGGAAGTTGCCGAGGATGCCCTGGAGCAGGTCGGATTCGTGCTGGCGGGTGCGCTCCAGCAGTTCGACGCCGGCCCTGGCCGCGAGCAGGGCCCGGATGATGACGAAAAGGAGCAGGGTGATGGCTAGGCCCGAGGCCGTGATGAAGACGGGCAGCCGGCGGTCCATGGCGGCTTCGAAGCCGGGCAGGGCGGCGAAGCGGATGGTCCAGGTCCGGCCCAGGATCTCCAGGCGCCGGGTGTCGGCGAAAAGGGGCGGGCCGGGCTTGGCTGGGTCGTCGGCCAGGCCTTCGCTGCGGTACAGGAGCGCCGTCTCGGACGGCGCGTCGCCGTCGAAGATTTCGAAGCCCACGTCCTGATGGTCGCCAGCCAGGATGCCGCGCATGAGGTTGTACATCCGAAAGGGCGCGTTGACGTAGCCCTTGATGAGCCGGCGGCGCAGCTCGACGGTGGGCGGCGGGGCCGGGGTGCCGTAGACCGGCATGAACATGATGAAGCCGGGCTGGACATTGGTCGTGCCTTCCTGGACCAGGGTGATCTTGCCGGTGATGGACGGCTTGGCCGTGTCCCGGGCGCGTTCGATGGCGGCCCGGCGCACGGCTTCGCTGAAGGTGTCGAAGCCGAAGGCCTTCTTGTTGAGCCCGGTGTCGGGTTCGAGGTAGACGACCGGCGTGTAGGCGTCGCGGTCGCCGGGCGGGCGGATGGCGTAGTCCGGGAAACCCTGGGCGCGCATGGCCGCGACGTGGGCTTCACGGGTGTCCGGGAAGATGGCCGGGGAATAGCCCAGGCCCTGGATGCCGGGATAGTTGGCGTTGAGGTCCAGGGTGGCGGCAAAGGCCTTCCACTGCTCCCGGCTGACGTCGCCCACGGCGTTGAACAGGGCCAGCCCGCCGTCCAGGGCCAGTTCGTAGGCCGTGACCCGGTCGCGCAGGGCGGTGAGGATCTCCGAGACCCGGAAGTCGAAGCGCGCCCGGGCATGGGCCGTGACGTCGCCCTGGACCAGCATCCAGGCGTAGCCGGTCAGGGCCAGGCCAAAGGCCAGCTGGCACCAGGCCAGGGCCTTCCACAGGGCCATGCGCCGGTCCGGGGACCAGCCGGGACGCCCCGTCGTCGCCACAGGGGCGGGAGGTGGCTGCATCGGACGCTCCTTGGGATTCCAACTTTCCTATAGGCCAAAGGAGCGGCAAAAGGCAACGCGGGCGGGATGCGTCAGGCGGGAAAGCGGAAAGCTTTTGGCCGGACGCGGCGGCAACGCGGCGCGGGGTCACGCCCAGCCGTTAAACAGCAAATTGTTGGGGATCAAAGCGTAATCGTCGCGCTGTGTCGCCGTCGGTTCATGCGGCGGCGGAGAGCCTGCGCCGGGAGCTTTAGCCGGTAAAGCTCAGGTAGTTCTTGCCCACCCGGTCCATGAGCGCCAGATGGCGGTATTCGCCCTTGATCTGGCCGGCCTCGTAGATGCGGTAGGCTTCCTCCACGCAGCGCTCGCAGGCCCCGATGGGCGCTTCCACGCCCAGGCACAGCGGATTTCGCGTGGATTCCGTCTCATACTTCACCACGCCGCGGCAGTGGTCGCACAGCCGCACCGACTCGGTCTGGTATTCCGTGATGGCGTCGGTGTCGTAATAGAGCGTCTTGCGGCGCGAGAACCAGCCGTTCACCGTTTCGCCCTTGCCCGGACCGCGCGGGTTGCGGACTTCCTTGACGATGTCGCGGCACACGTCCTCGATGTAGCCGGTCACCTTGTCGCTTTGGCGCACGGCCGCCGGGTCGAAGCCGGGTTCGCGCACGTGGCTGTAATCCAGCCCGGCCATGGACAGCACCAATCCCAGATTGACGTAGGGCAGCGCGCCCTGGATGGCGTAGCCGCCTTCCAGCACGGCGATGTCCGCTCCGAGCAGCTCGGTGAGCTGGGCATAGCCCTGGGCCGAGAAGGCCATGTCCGTGATGGGGTCGGAGAAGTGGTTGTCCTGGCCGGCGGAGTTGATGACCAGATCGGGCTTGAAATCCTCAATGAGCGGCATGACCACTTCGCGCATGGCGAATAAAAAGCCCTGGTCCGAGGTGCCGGGCGGCAGGGGCACGTTGACCGTGGTCCCCAGGGCCCTTGGGCCGCCGAGCTCCAGGGGAAAGCCGGTGCCGGGGTAGAGGGTGCGGCCGTCCTGGTGCAGGGAAATAAAGAGCGTGTCCGGATCGTTCCAGTAGACGTCCTGGGTGCCGTCGCCATGATGGCAGTCGGTGTCCACGATGGCCACGCGCAAGGGGCCGTAGCGCTCCCGCAGCCATTCCACCATCACCGCTTCGATGTTGATGTTGCAAAACCCGCGCGAGCCGTGGACCACCTTCATGGCGTGGTGGCCGGGCGGCCGCACCAGGGCAAAGGCGCGCTCGGCCTCCTTTTCCATGACCGTGCGGGCGGCCCGGATGGCCCCGCCGGCGGAAATGAGGTGGGAGGTGGTGGTGACGGCCGGCACGTCGGGAAAGCAGAAATGCACCCGGGCCACGTCTTCGTGGGTGGCCAGGTCGGGCTTGAGTTCGGTCACGCCCGGAATGTCGAAGACGCCTTCCTCGCGCAACTGGTCCTGGGTGTAGAGCAGGCGTTCCTGGCGCTCGGGGTGGGTGGGCGAGATGGCCCAGTCGTAGGCCGGGAAAAAGACGATCCCGAGCGGATGGCGGGCTTTCAGCATTGCTTGGACACCGCCTGTTTGTAGGCTCCCGAAACGCCAGGCCGCACCTGGCAGGCCACGCGGATGTTGTGGCCGGCCAGCTCCTGGCCCTCGACCATGGGAAACGACGACAGCTCCACGGTCTCGATGGGCGCGTCGTCGACGTCGGCCCCGATGGAGGCGAGATAGTCGCGCAGGCTGGCCCCGGCCTCGCCTTCGGCGGCCGCCTGGCTGTAGTTGCCGGATACCGTCCGGGCCACGCCGAGCGACGGGATGGTGAGGCGTCCGGCGGCGGTGTCGGCGAAAAGCTCCACGGAAAAGGTTGGCCTGGCCAGGGCCGCGCCGATGGCGTTGGCCACGGCAAAGCTCTCGGGCACGATGACTTCCTCGGAAAAGGCGTCCTGGAGCAGGGCGGAAAGGGCCAGGGCCGGCCCGCCCATGACGTAGACCCGGGTGGGCTGCACCTGGCGTCCTTCCAGCAGCTCAAAAATCGTGTAGACCGGGCGGTCGTTTATTTCGCGTACAACGGCCGCCACTTCCGAGCGGATCTGATTGACGGCATTGAGGATGGCGGCCTCGGCCACTTCCTCGGGATCGAAGCCGTGGGGCGTGGCGGCGTCGAGCAGCCCCTGGTAGGAGGCCCGGGGATCGCCCACGGCGATGACGTTTTGGACGTTGAGCGCATCGATGAGCGTCGGCACCTTGCCGCCCAGGGCCATGGGCGGGCCGAAGCGGCGCGGGCCGACCTCGATGGCCAGCCGGCTGACCGTGACGGCCGAATCGCCGCCCACGCCGATGGAGCGGGTGCGCAGGGCGCGGACCAGGGTCGGGCGGCCGTCGATGGCGATGCCTTCGTTTTCGATGAGCGGCGCGCCGGCGGCGAACACGGCGATGTCGGTGGTGGTGCCGCCGATGTCGAGGATGACCGAATCCTCGGCGATGTCGCACACGGCGATGATGCCCATGACCGAGGCGGCCGGGCCGGACAGGATGGACTGCACGGGCTGGGCGCGCGAAACCGACAGCGGCATGGTGCCGCCGTCGGCCTTGAGCACGTTTATGGCGGCGGTCATGCCCAGGTCGGCCACGGACTGTTCCACGGCGTCGCAAAAGCGGTTGTAGACGCGCCACACGGCGCTGTTGAGGCAGGCCGTGGCGATGCGCCGGCCAAAGCCCAGGCGGCCGGAAAATTCGTGCCCCAGCGACACGCAGTCGGCCCGGCCGGCGAGCAGGCCACGCAGGGCCAGCTCCTGGTCCGGGCAGCGGGTGGAAAATTTGGTGACCGCGGCAAAGGCGCGCAGCCCCTCGGCCAGCCAGGCGTCCACGGCGGCCTTGGCCGCGTCGAGGTCCACGGCGGCGGTTTCGCGGCCCCGGTGGTCGATGGCTCCGGCCAGGACATGGTAGTGCCCGCCCTGGCGGTAGGCCTCGGGGTCGATGCCCGGGCCGCCGGAGACGAGGATGCCCACGGCGTCGGCCGTGCCTTCGATGATGGCGTTGGTGGTGAGCGTGGTGGAGAGCGTCAGGCGATCGATGGCTGCCGGCCCGGCCACGGCCACGATGCTGGAAAGCGCCTCGCGTATGGAAGCGAGGAGATCGTCGTGGTTGGTGGGCAGCTTGGCGCAAGCAACGACCCCTTCCGGGCCGATGAGGACCGCGTCCGTGTGCGTGCCGCCGACGTCGATGCCGCAAAGCATTAAATAGCCTTAGCAGCAAGGGCGGCGGCCGTCGAGCCGGGAGTGGGGGGCGCGGGCGGGCCTCAGGACTTGATATCCAGGGCGAGCAGGTTGGCGACGGCCTCGGGCGTGCCGGCCTTGAGCAGCTCCATGAAGGAGACGGGGGCGGCCGGGTTGGCGGAAATGGTGAGCTGGCGCGGGTTTTCGACAAACTGCTTGAGGGCGCGGCCAAAGGCCTGGGGCAGGGGTTTGGGCGAATGCTGCAATGCCGCGTCGAGTTGGCCGGCGAGTTGTTTCTTGTAGGCCGGCAGGTCCATGCCTTGTTTCGCGGCGTTTTGCTTGAAGATGCGCTCAACGAGGGACGCGTCGGTATAGGCCATTTCCGCCTGCTTCAAGGCGCAGTTGAACATGCTGGCCATGATCGCCTCGGGGTCGACGGCGGTATAGTCCAGATTGCCGAGCACGAAGTCGAGGCGCAAGGAGCCGACGTCCTTGGCCGCATAGACCATGTGGCTCTTGAGTTCCCGCTTCTCGACCAGGCAGTCCATGTCGACGGTCACATCGGACGCCCACGGCCCGACGTAGCCTAGGGCGGTAAGCTCGGTAGCCACCTCCTTGCCCAGGGCGGAAGGCTCCAGCTCGATGCCCAGGATGTCGAAGGAGACATACTTCGGCCTGGGCGAATCCAGGTCAATGCGGCGTATGATGACTTCCTTGGCGAAAGCCGGAGCGGCCATGCCCGGCCCCCGCATGGAGACGGCATTGATGACGGTATGTTGCGTGAAGAGGTTGTAGGATATTTTCCCGTAATGGAATGTTACGTTCGGACCCTGCTTGGCGATGGCGGCGTCTACGCGAGATTTGGCGACGTCCGAGGCGTATTGCGTGAGGCCGTAGAACAGGATGATGAGAAACGTGATGCTGCTGACGATAATGCGTTGCTTCTTGCTCATAATGAATAAAATTTCCTTTATATTATTGGTAATTGCCTGGCCTTCGCAGGGCAATGGAACTTTTGCCGGACGCGGCTGTGCAAAAGCGCAACGAAGGGTTGGGCTATCGATTCCCGTATAGTTGATATTTTTAGACGGCGTCAAGCAATGGGAATTCTAGACAATGCCCGTCGCCAACAGCCCGGCCAGGAGGCAGCATCCAGCCGACCAGCCTGTTCACGCCGTCGAGGGTCATCTTGCCCAGTATCCGTGCCCCGGCGAAGGCTCCGGCAAAGGCGCCGGCCGAGGCGGCCAGGAGCAGGGGGCGGTTGTCGGCCACGCCCGGCGCGGACAGATGGCCGACGTAGACGGCCAGTCGGGCGGCGTCCACCAGACAGGACACGACCACGCCGGTGGCGATAAACGTCTCCTTGGGCAGGCCCAGGCGCAGGAGAAAGGCGCTGCGAAACGCGCCCTGATGGCCGGACAGGCCGCCGAAAAAGCCGGAAACCAGCCCGCCCAGGGGGAGCAGGGCCGGCGGCAGGCCGCGTTTTTTGATGCGCCGGGTGATCTCGGGCAGGGAGAACAGCCCGATGAGCAGCCCCACCACGAGCTTGACCGGCGTGACGGCGTGGGGCGCGCCCAAAAGCGTGTAGGTCGCCACCGGCGGCAGATCGGCCAGGGCGACCAGCAGGGCCGCGCCGCCGAAACTGGCCCCAAGGGCCGGCAGTCCGAACACGGCCGCGACCTTCCAGTCGGCCTTGCGGGCAAAAAGCGCCAGCTTGAAGAGGTTGTTGGCGAAGTGCACCAGGGCGGTCATGGCCACGGCCGCCTCGATGGGGAAGTAGATGGCCATGATGGGCGTGAGGAGCGTGCCCAGGCCGAAGCCGGAATAGAGGGTCAGCAGCGAGGCGACAAGGGCGGTGGCGCAGACGGCGATGCCGCAAAGCATTCGATAGCCTTAGCAGCTACGACGCCGACCGTCGAGCCGGGAGTCGAGGAGGGGGCCGGGAGGGCAGTTTGTGCTGATTTTAATAGTAGCAAGGCGTTCAAACTATTCAGGTGCTTCTAGAGGTGAACTGTTTGGATTAATACGCCATTCAAAGCCTGGATAGCAGGTGTCTAAATCGGCTAAGATTTTGTCTACGAGAAGAGCTGCATCAAAAAAAGTTGTACGAAGAGGTTGATTGTTTAAGCAGCGATGAAGTCTGTGGAGCGGGTTCTCACAGGTTGAAAAACAAGCCTCCCGGATGGCCCCCCATGTTCCATGTACATATCCAGAAGACCACGAATAGTAGGCGTCATACTCATCTTTTAGTCCTATTCGTTCGCTGACTTTTCGTAGATCGAGTGCATGCCATGATCCGATATTGATGGTTACAAATTCTTGCCATAAGTCTTCATTTGCAATTTCAGCTAAAGATTCTTGTGATATATAATTTGGTGGGGTTGAGTTTTCAAATCGAAGAGCATTTAGCTTTGCTTGTCCTGTTCCATATGCTCTCCATTTATGCCAAAGTTCGTCACTGCTTTCGTTTGTCAAGAAGTGTAAACATATTCTTAATTCTAAGAGTGTACGGAGTGCGAGTCTTCCCGTTATCCCAGATGCTGTGATTCCTTCTGTGAGTTCTTCTAGTATTAATAATGAATAAAAAGCAATTCCAAATATTGCGTCATGCTTTGCGTCAATGGCTGTTGTTGAGTGTGTATTGTTCCAGTGCAAGTGAAGTTTGTCGTGAACGTTTATGATGGATGCTATTTCGGCTTGGATATCATTTTGGCATTTTTCTTGCTCAGGTTCAACGCCAAAACATGGTGTTGCTTTCCAGGATTGATGCCAGAATGATTCAGGCCAAGATGAATTTATCTCCATAAATGGCATTGGGCATGCCTCTGCTGCTCGTATACTCGGCATGATCGATTGTTGCGCTAGAGAGTCTGGGTACTCACACCATTGTTTGAGCTGTTCCTCGGGGACATGGAGTTTTCCTCCAACAACTTGTCCCATCAGTCGAACCCAGCGGCAATCTGTTGATTCCTGTGATTGATGATCTAAACAATAGCCAACTGCCTTAATTAGGAGCGATATATCTTGGTCGCAGTCGGGTATAAATTTCGACCAAGCCTCTTTGCCAGGTAGGTCGTCATATAGTAGTAATGGCCAAAGCGACTTTGTTCCGTTGCTGGTAATGACTAAATATTCCAACAACTCTTCCCGGATAGACACAGGAATTTTTGATATACCTGTTAGGGTTAGATCGTTCATTGTATTTGAATGCTTGTGGTGCAATATGAATTTTAAAATTTTCGATAGTATTGTCAGAGCGTCCTTTCTCGGGAATGCCGCAAGGATTAACGCTGCCCAGAGCATTTCAGGTAAGCGGTCATTCATCCAAGAGCAGAGTGATAATCGATTTTTCATCATAGCAAACGGTGGGAGCAAATTTTTCCCTCGGCGGGTATGGCTAGCTAATGGTGTCCTAATCGTTTGGTTTTTTTGTGCATTTAAGTCTTTTTTATGATTAGTCATTAATGCATCCTCACGTAAAAGATTGTTCAAGGGGTATTTGGTATTTTTCGATTTGTAAATATATAGATATAAAATACGATTATAGACGATTGCTGGTGTTTGATGTCTTTGCAACCGCTTCAATCATGAGCGCAAACAGACGCAAAACGGGCCGCCCCTTCCGGAACGGCCCGCCTTTCTCGCAGTCGCTTTCTTTCTCGCCCTACGCCCCCTGGGCCCAGCGAATCAGCCCCAGGCTGTGGGAGTCGAGCAGCAGCGGATGGTGCGGCAACACCCGCACCGTGAAGCCGAAGCGGCCGGCCTCGGAGGGCTGCACCTCGCCCATGTACACGTGCCAGCCGTCGGCCGTCGTTTCCACCGGCCGCATGTCCACGGTCTCGCGCTGGGCGAACTTGCCTTCCACGTCCAGCCGGCCGGCGTAGATCTGCACCGACACGTCCTGGGGGCGGATGCCGTTTAAATGCACCTCGCAGGTCACCCGCACCGGGTCGCCCACGTGCAGTTGCTCGGGGTCGCCGGCCCGCACGTTGCGGACATCAAGGCCGCCCCACTTGGTCATGATGTCCATGCGCCAGGAGGCCAGATCCTTGGCCGGGGCGCATTCCTCGCGCGTCAGGCGGGTGTAGTTCTCCAGGGCCGGGATGTAGGCGACGCGGGCGTAGTCCTCCACCATGCGGTGGGAGTTGTAGACCGGCGTGAGCTCGCAAATGGAATCCTTCATCTTGCGGATCCAGTTGCGCGGCAGATTGCCGTGGCCCCGCTCGTAGAAGGTCGGGATGATCTCGTTTTCCAGGATGTTGTAGAGCGTCTGGCTCTCCACGAAATCCTGGTAGCCGGCGTCTTCGTATTCCTCGCCCATGCCGATGGCCCAGCCCACGCTGTTGTCCGGCTTCCAGGCCTCGGCCCACCAGCCGTCCAGGGTCGAGAAGTTGAGCACGCCGTTGCACATGGCCTTCATGCCGCTGGTGCCGCAGGCTTCCAGCGGCCGGCGCGGCGTGTTGAGCCACACGTCCACGCCCTGGACGAGGTAGCTGGCGATCTCCATGTCGTAGTCTTCGAGAAACACCATGTTGTAGCGGCAGGTTGGGCTGGTGCACAGCTGCACCAATTCCTGGATGAGCCGCTTGCCCTCGTTGTCGTGGGGATGGGCCTTGCCGGCAAAAATGAACTGCACCGGGCGCTTGGCGTCCGACATGATGCGAATGAGCCGCTCCTTGTCCTGGAGCAACATGCTGGCCCGCTTGTAGGTGGCAAAGCGCCGGGCGAAACCGATGGTCAGCACCTGGGGATCAAGGACCTCCTCGGCGGTCTGCAGTTCCTTGCGCTTGGCCCCGCGCGCCAAAAGCTGGTCGCGCAGGCGCTCGCGCACGTAGCCGATGAGCCGTTCGCGCAGCCGCTCGTGGGTGCGCCACAGCTCGGCGTCGGAGATCAGATGGGCCTGGGAAAAGACCCGGGTGGTGTCCGGGTCCTCGCGCCAGTTGGCTCCGAGGTAGCGGTCGTAGAGGGCGGCCAGATCCTGGGCCACCCAGGTCGGCACGTGCACGCCGTTGGTGATGGCCCCGATGGGCACGTCTTCCATGGGATACTGGGTCCAGACCCGGTTCCACATCTTGCGCGAGACCACGCCGTGGAGCTGGGAGACGCCGTTGTTGAAGCGCGAGAGCTTGAGCGCCAGCACCGTCATGCAGAAATGCTCGGTGTCGTTGCGCGGGTCCTCGCGGCCAAGGGCCAGGAGCACCTTGAAGGCCAGGCCCAGGCGCTTGGCGTAGTCCTCGAAATAGGCCTGGATGAGTTCCGGCGGAAACCGGTCGTTGCCGGCCGGCACCGGGGTGTGGGTGGTGAAGATGGAGCTGGAGGCCACAAGCTCCATGGCCGCCTCGAAGGACAGCTGGTGCTTGTCCATGAAGTTGGCGATGCGCTCCAGGCCGGCGAAGGCCGAATGGCCCTCGTTCATGTGGATGACCTTGGGCTTGAGGCCAAGGACTTCCAGGGCGCGGATGCCGCCGATGCCGAGCAGGTATTCCTGGCGCACCCGGGTTTCCAGGTCGCCGCCGTAGAGGCGATTGGTGAGCTGGCGCGTGCCGGGCTGGTTTTCCGGCACGTTGGTGTCCATGAGATAGAGCGAGACGCGCCCGACCTGCGCCTTCCACAGCTGGGCCGCCACCCGCTCGCCCTTGAGGTCCACATGGACGAGCAGGGGGTTGCCGGCCGCGTCTTTGCACAAGGTCAGCGGCATCTGTTCGAAGTCGTAGATGGGGTAGCGTTCCTGCTGCCAGCCGTCCGGGGTGAGGTACTGGCGGAAATAGCCCTGCTGGTAGCACAGCCCGATGCCGACCAGGGGCACGCACAGGTCGCTGGCCGATTTGAGATGGTCGCCGGCCAGAATCCCCAGGCCGCCGGAATAGACCGGCAGGCACTGGCTGATGCCGTACTCCAGGCTGAAATAGGCGATGACCGGCGTGCCGTCGCGGTCCGGAAAGGGAATCGAGGAGTTCTTGCGGGCCAGATAGGTGGCCAGGCTGTGGCGCAGGTCGGCCACGCGCTCCACGAAGAAGTCGTCCTCGGCCAGGGCTTCCAGGGTCTTTTGCGGCAGACGGTTGAGGAAGCAGACCGGATTGCCGTAGCACTCGCGCCAGATCTTGCGATCGACCTGGGCGAAAAGCGACACGATGTCGTCGTTCCAGGAAAAGAGCAGATTATACGCCAGATCCCAAAGCGGCCGCAGCTTCTCCGGAAGTTTCGGCACCACGCTGTAGACACGTAACGGCTGCATAGGTTCCCCTTGAGTAAGTCCTTGCGCGCGCACGGCGTCGCCGCTGTGCGTCGTCATGCCGGCATCTATCCACAAGGTTCCGCAAAAGGCAAGGCCGCCCCGAAAACGTCGCCGAGATGACGCCGGACGCCGGCCGGGCCAGGGCGTGGACGGGATTGTGCTTGATCGTCCTCGCCGTTTCGGCGCATACCCGGGAACGCGCGGCGCGGGCCGCCGCCGAGGCGTCGGGGGCGGCGTCCGGGGAGGGCGCTCATGAGCAAGCTGCATCTGAAATTCACCGACCGTGTCGGCATCGTGGCCGACATTTCCGCCCTGCTGGCCAGCCGGGGCCACAACATCCTGTCTATGGAAGTGGCCCAGGAGCACGGCTGCGCCCATATCTTCCTGGAGATCGACCACGAGCGCGGCGACTGCCCGCGCAAGGACTTGATGTCCATGCTGGCCGCCTGCCCGGGGCTGCTGCGCATCAGCTGCATCGAGGCCATGCCCCACGAAAAGCAGGCCAATCTGCTGCGCACGGTCCTGGACAACGTGGACGAGTCCGTGGTCGCCATCGACGCCAGCGGCTGCGTGACGCTTATTAACAACGTGGCCCGCGAGAATTTCAAATGCGGCCGGGCCGAGCTGGTCGGCCGCCACGTGCGCGAGTTGCCCCTGCCCGACCACGCCATCCTGGGCTGCCTGGAAGGCCGGCGCTACAACAACGTCCGCAAGAACGTGACCGTTGGGCGCAAGCGCCTGCAATACTTCGCCACCGGCCGCCCCATCCTCGACGCCGAGGGCGGCGTGACCGGGGCGGTGGAGATCGCCAAGGACGCCCAGGAAATCCGCGACCTGGCCAAGTCCATCTACGAGCCGGCCGACGTGGGCTTCAGCGACATCATCGGGGCCAGCGCGGCCATGCGGCAGGTGGTGGCCATGGCCGAAAAAATCGCCTCCTCCGAGGCCATCGTGACCATCCGGGGCGAGTCCGGCACCGGCAAGGACATGCTGGCCCAGGCCATGCACGCCGCCAGCGGCCTGCCCGGCCAGTTCGTGGCCATCAACTGCGCCGCCGTGCCCGAGACGCTCATGGAAAGCGAACTTTTCGGCTACGTGGGGGGGGCGTTTTCCGGAGCCCGGCGCGAGGGCAAGCCCGGGCTTTTTGAGCTGGCCAAGGACGGCACCGTGTTTTTCGACGAGATCGCCGAAATGCCGCTAGCCGCCCAGGCCAAGATCCTGCGCCTGATCCAGAACGGCCGCCTGCGCCGTCTGGGCGACAGCCGGGAAACCCAGGCCAACGCCCGCATCATCACGGCCACCAACCGCAATCTGGAACAGTTCGTGGAAAAGGGGCTTTTCCGCGAGGATCTCTACTACCGCATAAACGTCCTGCCCCTGCACATCCCGCCCCTGCGCGAGCGGCCCGAGGACATTTGCGCCCTGGCCGACCATTTCCTGTTCCAGCTCTCGGCCCGCCTGGGCAAGGAACTAACGGGCTTCGATACGGCCGCCCGGGACAAGCTTGTGCGCCACGGCTGGCCGGGCAATGTGCGGGAGCTCAAAAACGTGGTCGAACGCGCCGCCATCCTGTGCGACCAGCCCGTCATCGGCGAGCGCCACGTGCTGCTGGTCCACGAGCTTGGCCGCGACCCTCTGGCCGACGGGAGCGTGGCGGCCGGCGACGGCGGCCGATTGTCCCTGCGCTCGGCCATGGGGCGCTACGAATGCGACCTGCTGGAAAACGCGCTCAAAGGCCGCAAGAGCCTGCGTCAGGTCGCCCGGGACCTGGGCCTGTCCCACACGGCCCTGCTGGCCAAGGTCAAAAAGCATCATCTGGCATGAAAACGGACCACTGGTTCGTTTTCATGCCACTTCTTTATCTCTTCAATTTCAGGAAATTAACGCTTGGGCTTGGTTCTTTGGAAGGTTTTCGTTCCAAAAAGCGTTGTCCCATCCCGCCGGCCTCGGTCTGGTCGGCCGGTTAGCCGTCCGTCGCGATCCGGCAGGGCAGGGCCGGCGTTGCCCAGCCGTTTGCTAACCTGCCGCGCTTTTACATTTTTTGCATATTTCGCAAAAACGCCGCCCCTGGGCGGCATTTTTTGGGGCTTCCCGGAGTACCCTGGCAAGGGACTTGCTAACCAAGGGGGACGGCAAGAGAAATTCCCCGACGGCAACCCGTAAACCGGAGTTCGAAATGATCGTTGGCATCCTCAAAGAGATCAAGTCCGAAGAGAATCGCGTGTGCATGACCCCGGCCGGCGTGGAAGTGATGCGCCAAAATGGTCATACCATGCTGGTCGAGAAAAACGCCGGCGCGGGAAGCGGGTTCGACGACGACGCCTACATCGCCGCCGGCGCGGAGATGGTGGCCACGCCCAAGGAGATCTTTGAGCGCGCCGACATGGTCATGCACGTCAAGGAACCCCTGCCGGCCGAGTACGACCTTATCCGCGAAGGCCAGATCGTCTTCACCTACCTGCACCTGGCCGCCGACGAGCGCCAGACCCATGCGCTGATCAAGAGCAAGTGCGTCGGCATCGCCTACGAAACCATCCAGAAGGCCGACGGCTCCCTGCCCCTGCTCACCCCCATGAGCGAAGTGGCCGGCCGCATGGCCATCCAGCAGGGCGCGAAATACCTGGAAATGGAACACGGCGGTCTGGGCGTGCTCCTCGGCGGCGTCACCGGCGTCGATCCGGCCACGGTGGTGGTCATTGGCGGCGGCGAAGTCGGCGCCAACGCGGCCAAGATGGCCTGCGGCCTGGGGGCCAAGGTCTACATCCTCGACCTCAACCTGGACCGGCTGCGCTACTTGAGCGACATCATGCCCAAAAACTGCTTCCCGCTCATGTCCAGCCCGGCGCTGTTGCGCGACCTGCTCACCCGGGCCGACGTGGTCGTGGGCGCGGTGCTCATCCCCGGCGCCAAGGCCCCCAAGCTCATCACCCGGGAAATGCTCTCCACCATGAAAAAGGGCGCGATCCTCGTGGACGTGGCCATCGACCAGGGCGGCTGCTTCGAAACCTCCCGCCCCACCACCCACGGCGACCCCATCTACACCGTCGACGGCGTGATCCACTACTGCGTGGCCAACATGCCCGGCGCGGTGGCCAAGACCTCCACCATGGCCCTGACCAACGCCACCTTGCCCTATGCCCTGCAGATCGCCGGCAAGGGCTGGAAAGAGGCCATGAAGGATAGCGCCGAAATCAAGGCCGGGGCCAACGTCGTCCACGGCAAGGTCACCTACAAGGGCGTCTCCGACGCCTTCGGCCTGGAATACACCCCGGTGGACACCCTGCTGTAGGACCCACGACCGCGGG
>JAEZMB010000176.1 GCA_023435825.1 Pseudomonadota bacterium
CCCCCCCCCCCCCCCCCCCCCCCCCCCCCCCCCCCCCCCCCCCCCCCCCCCCCCCCCCCCCCCCCCCCCCCCCCCCCCCCCCCCCCCCCCCCCCCCCCCCCCCCCCCCCCCCCCCCCGCCGGAGGCCCTCTTCCTCTTCCCCTTGGCTTGGCGGGGCAAAACCGGTAGAGTGCGCGCCTTTGGCTTGCCTGACGGCCGCCTGTAATCGCGTAACCCTTTGGCCGCTTCGGCCGTGTAGTCCAACACCCATGTTCGTCAGCATAAATCCGGCGACCAGCCAGCCTTTTGCCTCGTATGAGGCCCATGACGCCGCCGCCATGGCCGCGATTCTTGACGCCGGCCGGGCCGCCTGGCGGCTGTGGTGCGACGTGCCGTTGGACGAGCGTTGCCGGGCGCTGTTGCGTCTGGCCGATCTTTTCGAGGCCCGGGTTCCGGAGTTGGCCCGGCTGGCCAGTCTGGAGATGGGCAAGCTCAGGCCCGAGGCCGAGGCCGAGGTGCGGCGCTGCGCCCGGGCGTGCCGGTTCTACGCCAAGATGGCTCCGCGCTGGCTGGCCGACGAGGTCGTGCCGTCCGAGACCGGGCGGCGTTTCATCGTGTATGATCCGCTGGGCACGATCCTGGCCGTCATGCCCTGGAATTTCCCGTATTGGCAGGCGATCCGGGCCGTGGCTCCCCTTGTGGCCGTGGGCAACGCGGCGGCCATCAAGCCCGCGCCCAACGTCATGGGTTCGGCCCTGGCCTTGGAGGCGCTTTTCCCCGAGGCCGGCTTTCCGGCCGATCTGGTGCGGATGCTGCGCGTGCCCGAGGGGCTGGTGGGGCAGGCCGTGGCCCATCCGGCCGTGGCCGGGGTGACGCTCACCGGCTCGGCGGCGGCCGGCGCGGCCGTGGGGGCCATGGCCGGGGCGGCGGTGAAAAAGGCCGTGATGGAGCTGGGCGGGGCCGACGCGTTTATTGTCCTGGCCGACGCCGTGTTGGACGACTGCTGTTCGGCGGCCGAGACGGCCCGGATGCGGGTGTGCGGTCAGGCCTGCATCGCGGCCAAGCGTTTCATTGTCGAGCGCCCGCTCTATGACGATTTCACCCGGCGGCTGGCCGAGCGTCTCGCCGCCCACCGGGCGGGCGACCCCGACGATCCGGCGGCCACGGTCGGCCCCCTGGCCCGGCTGGATTTGCTGGAGAATCTCGACCGGCAGGTGCGCGAGAGCCTGGCTGCCGGGGCGCGGCTGGTGGCCGGCGGCCATCGTCTGGACCGGCCGGGCTATTTCTACGCGCCAACACTTTTGGCCGACGTGCGGCCGGGGATGCCGGCCTTTGACGAGGAACTTTTCGGCCCGGTGGCGGCCCTGATCGCGGCCGAGGACGCCGAGGATGCCCTGGCCCTGGCCAATGCCTCGCCCTACGGCCTGGCCGGCAGCGTCTGGACGGCCGACGTGGCCCGGGGCCTGGCCCTGGCCCGGCGGCTGGAGGTGGGCATGGCCACGGTCAACGCCGTGCCGCGTTCGGATTTCCGGCTGCCCTTTGGCGGGGTCAAGCGTTCGGGCTACGGCCGGGAGCTGGCCCGGCACGGGCTTTTGGAATTTGCCAACATCAAGACCATCGTGGTGGAGGATTCATGAGCGAAGAGGTTGTTCCGCAGGACATCGAGGCCCAGGTGGCGGCCATCGAGGCCGAGATGGCCGAGTTGCTGGAGCGCAAGGCGGCGGCGGAAAAGCGTGCCCGGGATTTCATGGCCGCCGAGGACCACAAGGCCGGCGTGAGCCATGCCCAGGAGATTTTCGCGGCCAAGCAGGAAAAGCTCATGCTCGACACCGAGTGGGAGATCGCCCGGCGCAAGAAGAACCGTCTGCTCATGCCGCAGTAGCGGCTTTGTGCCGGGGTGCGCGCCCTGCCCCGGCGGGCCGTGTCAGGGCCGGTCGCCGGCCGCTGGCGCGGGCCCCGCGCCATTGACCGGACGCGCCTGTGGGCCGCCGCGCCGGACCACCCGTATGGCGTCCGGGCCATGCCGCCTTCTTGGGCCATCCTCGGCATCGGCGACAGCCAGCCGGACGCAGTTGATCAGGATGATGACGGCGTTGAGCCCGGCGTCCAGCCCGCGCCGACGCCGCGCCTGGGCCAACAGCGGGGCGAGATGGGCTTCGATGGCTCGGGCGCGTTCCGCCTGGGTGTCCGCCGGGTCGGTCTCGACCGGCTGACCGAGGCGACCGCGCACCGCGCCCTGGAAGGCGGCGCGGCAATCCCCGTCCCCGGGCCGGCCGATTCCAGCCGGCAGCAGCTCCCCGAAAAACGGACATCCCGATTCGCCCAAGGCGGCCAGCAGCAGACGCAGCGCCGCCCCTTGTCCGGTCTCCTCGATGAGTTTCGGGCTCCGTCCGTCATCGACCGCCAAAAGGACCGGCTCATAGGAAACGACGGCCGAAAAAGCGTCGAGCACCGGCCCGGTGGCCCGGGCGGCCAGACAGTCCTCGGCGGTGCGGCACTGCCGGCAGGGCCGGCCGGGCGGGCAGGGGGCCGCCTGGGCTCCGGCGGCCTTGGCGGCGAAAATCCGGACCCGGGACAGCCCGGGACTGGTCATGGTGCAATGCATGAGCGCCTCGCTTGGGAGAGGGACGCGGCGGCGTCCGTTGCCGGGTGGTCGTGGGGCTGAGGGGCGCGGTTTCATGCCTGCCCCGTGTTTCGGCTCGGACGGCCTGGGAAAAGCGGGCGCGTGACGGGGGGCGGGGGACAAGGATTTGTACCGCCTGTTGGAGAGCGGCCCTGGCCACGGCCGTCCCCGGGGCGACGGCGGCTTTCGACAGTCTCAAAAGCCTCGTCCAATATCCCGATTTTCCATGTTTTTTTGAAAGCCGGACGGTTGGGTACAAATTCCTGTCCCTCTTGTCCGGGACTTGTCGGCAGGGGTAAAAGCTTTTGTACCGTTACAAGCCCCAAAACGGCCTGTCGCGGGCTGGCTGTCCTGGATGCCTGTTTGATGGAAGCTGATTTTATTGGATTAAATTGTTTTATTCGGGCGTTGGCACGGCTGTTGCTAATAGAGAGTCATCCTTCCTCCGAAAAGGACATTTCAGAAAGCGGCTCCGGGATGGCGACCTGGAGCCGCTTTCATTTGTTGGGGCCGCAGTCGCGGCCATGGGCCATAAAAAAACGCCGTCCCGGTTCGGGGCGGCGTTTTTTTTTGTGGGCCGGGGCAGGGCGGCTATTTGGCCGGGAACTTGGTGCGGCAGGCGCGTTCCACGCCCCAGGCCTGTTCGTCGCGTTCGGCCGCGCCGACGTTGGAGATGATGCACTCCAGGGCGGCCTGGGAAAAGTCCTTGCAATCGGTGGCCTTGGGGTCCTGAAAGCGGCATTTACAGGCCCGGCGCATGATCATGGCGCCGTCCTGGGAAGAGGCTTTCTTGACGTAGAGCATGACGCAGTCGGGATAGCTCTTGGGGCCAAACGATTGGGCCGCCGCCGGCAGGGCGGTCAGCAGCATGAGGATAACAGCCGAAAACAAACGGATCATCCGGTCTCTCCTTGTTGCAGTGGGCCGAGCTTGGCGCAAACGGGCAGACGCGTCAACCAAACGAGGCCGTACCGGGCCGCCTCCCCTAGGGCGCCGGGAGCGTCGCGGGCGTCGGGGCCGCCGCCGCCGGTGGGGCGGACTCGGCCGCTGGAGCCGGCTTGGCCGGCCGTTTGGCGGGCTTGGGTTTGGCCGGCGGCGTGGGGTCGGGAGCCGGCGCTGGCGACGGCATCCCGGGCTGGTCCGCAGCGGCCGGAACCGGGCTGGCCGGCGCGGGGGCAACGGGCTTGGGATGTTTGGCCTTGGCCGGCGGGGCGGGGTCGGGAGCAGGCGTTGGCGACGGCGTCCCGGACTGGTCCGGGGCGGCTGGAAGCGGGCTGGCCGGCGCGGGGGTAACGGGCTTGGGATGTCTGGCCTTGGCCGGCGGCGCGGCTTCGGGAGCCGGCGCTGGCGACGGCATCCCGGGCTGGTCCG
>JAEZMB010000285.1 GCA_023435825.1 Pseudomonadota bacterium
GGGCCGGCCCACGCCCCGCCACGGGGAGGCGCGCCGGGAAAGGCCGGTCAGGCCCCGACCGGCCCCGGGCCGTCCTCGGCGCAGGCCGGGGCGCGGTCGCCGACCCGGCGCAGGGCGTCGAGGCCCTTTTGCGACACCACCCAGCCCTTGGCCTTGACCGTGCCCTTCAAATTGATGCGCAGCAGGTAGCCGTGCATGAACAGGTCGCGCACATCGTCGCCGTCGAACTCCCCGGCCAGATCCTTGGGCATCATGCCCCGGTTCTTCGACAGCTTGGAATAGTGGTAAACGTCGGAAAGGATGCGCAGATGCTCGGGCTCCAGGGCGCTTGCCGCATCCTCGCCGGCCAGGGCGAAGCGGCCGCCGGCCGTGATGCGCCAGCCTTCGACGTCCTTGCCGCAGGGAAATGAGAGCTTGACCCGCTCCAGAAATCCGGCATCTTCGAGCTCCGCCAGCCGCGTTTTGTCGTAATGCAGGGCCTGCCGCCTCGGCATGGTCCCGTTGTAGCGTTCGATGGAAGAAAAGGCGGCGGCGGCGCGCAGGATATCGACGTGGGCGGCAGTGGTGTGCATGTCGGCTCGCTTTTTTCCAAGCCTAGCAAAAGCGCCATAGACCGGCAACAGGCCGGGAATTCAAGGCGATTTCCGCCCGGACCGGGGGAATTCCGTCCTTTACAATTTGCGTTTTTCTGGTAAGGAACCAGCCTGTTAAGCGATTGTGAAGAAAGGTACATTTCATGCTGAAATTGGTGGATCATCTCGTCCTCGATCAGCAGGCCGTCCTTGACGCCTGGTTCGACCTGATTCTCGGCACCTACTCCGAGAACACGGCCGTGCTGTGGAAAAAACGCGACGACCCCTTCGCCAATCCGGTGCGCCACCGGTTCGAGGCCGGCATGCGGGGCATCGTGGTGGGACTGGCCACCTGCGGCCAAACGCCCGACGTCGAGACCTTCGGCCCCTATCTCGACGAGATCGTGCGGGTGCGGGCCATCCAGGACTTCACGCCGTCCCAGGCCACGGCGTTCATTTTTCTGCTGAAAAAGGCGGTGCGGGAGGCTCTTTGGGACAAGATCGTGGAGCACGGGCTCTACATCGAACTCCTGGCCCTGGAATCCGCCATCGACGTGCTGGCCCTTTTCGCCATGGACATCTACTGCCAGTGCCGGGAAAAGCTCGCGGCGCTTCGCATCGACCAAATCAAGAAACAGTACGACCGGCTCCTTAAACGGGCCAATCTCGTCTGCGACCTCTCCGCCGAGGGAGGGGAGGAGAAGTAGGCGTCAATGGGGAAACCTTTAACGAGGTGAGGGTACATGGCAGCGTTTTACTCCTTTCTCGCGGTACTGGCGCTCATCGTCATCCCGTGGTTGGGCGTGGGGATGGGGATGGGTGCGCTGTTCGGGATCGTGCTCCCGTACATCGCAATCATCATTTTCCTGGTGGGATTCACCATGCGGATCGTGGATTGGGCCAAAAGCCCCATCCCTTTCTGCATTCCCACCACCGGTGGTCAGCAGAAATCGCTGCCCTGGATCAAGTTCAGCCCCTGGGACAACCCGTATGACAAGAAGGGCGTGTTCATGCGCATGGTCCTGGAAGTCCTGTGCTTCCGGTCCCTGTTCCGCAACACGTCGGTGAAACTGCAGCAGGAAGGCCCCAAGGTCGGCTACAGCTCGGAGAAATCCCTGTGGCTGTTCGCCTTGATCTTCCACTACTGCTTCCTGCTCATCCTGGTGCGCCATCTGCGCTTTTTCATGGCGCCGGTGCCCTATCCGGTCCACATCGCCGAGTTCATGGACTCCATCCTCCAGATCGGCCTGCCGGTGCTGTACCAGTCCGACGCGCTCATCCTCGTCGGCCTGCTCTTCCTCCTGGCCCGCCGGGTGTTCGACGGCAAGGTGCGCTACATCTCGCTCATGCAGGACTACTTCCCTCTGCTCCTGCTGATCGGCATCGTGGTCACCGGCATCTGGATGCGCTACGTGGTCAAGGTCGACGTCATCGCGGTCAAGGAATTGGCCATGGGCATCGTGACCCTGCACCCGCACATGCCCAAGGCGGCCATTGATCCCTCGGTCTATGCCCACCTGACCCTGGTGTGCGCGCTGTTCATCTACTTTCCCTTCTCCAAGCTCATGCACATGGGCGGCGTCTTCCTCTCGCCCACCCGCGTGGTGCCCAACATGAGCCGCCGCGCCATGTGGGTGAACCCCTGGAACGATCCGTCCATCAAGCCGCACTCCTACGCGGCCTATGAGGACGACTTCCGCGAGAAGATGATCGAAGCCGGCCTGCCCGTGGACAAGCAAGCCTAGAACAGGCGCAACCTTACCATTTCTGGAGAGAAGTGAGGATCGACCATGGCCAAGTATCCGCCACCGGAAGAACTGATCAAGATCAACTACACCACGCCCGTCAAGTCGTGGATGGACACCAAGACGGCTTTCAAACCGGGCAACTTCAGCTACCCGGGCAAGCCCGACATTCTCAAGTACCTGGGGATGCCCAACCCCCGCGAGTGGACGCCCACCGATGACGACTGGAAGCTGCCGCCGGACTGGCAGCGCATCGTCATGGAGAAGTTCCGCGAGAAGCTCAAGAAGTACCGCTCGTTCAAGATCTTCATGGACATCTGCGTGCGCTGCGGCGCCTGCGCCGACAAGTGCCACTTCTTCATCGGCGGCGGCGACCCCAAGAACATGCCGGTGCTGCGCGCGGAACTCTTGCGCTCCATCTACCGCGGCGAGTTCTCGGCGGCGGCCAAGGTGCTCGGCAAGCTGGCCGGCGCCCGCAAGCTCGAAGAGGACGTCATCAAGGAATGGTTCCTGTACTTTTACCAGTGCACGGAATGCCGCCGGTGTTCGCTGTTCTGCCCCTACGGCATCGACACCGCCGAAATCACCATGATGGCCCGCGAGCTGCTCCATGAAGTGGGCTGCAACATCAACTGGATTCTCGAACCGGCCGCCAACTGCAACCGCACCGGCAACCACCTCGGCATCCAGCCCCACGCCTACAAGGACATGATGGATTTCCTCTGCGACGACATCGAGGAAATCACCGGCAAGCGCATCCGGCCCAACGTGAACAAGAAGGGTTGCGAAATCCTCTTCATCACGCCGTCCGGCGACATCTTCGCCGACCCGGGCATCTACACCTACATGGGCTACCTGATCCTGTTCGAGCACCTCGGCCTTGACGTCACCTGGAGCACCTACGCTTCCGAGGGCGGCAACTTTGGCCTGTTCACCTCGGACAAGATGATGAAAAAGCTCAACGCCAAGATGTACGCCGAGGCCGAACGCCTGGGCGCCAAATGGATCCTTGGCGGCGAGTGCGGCCACATGTGGCGCGTGATCAACCAGTACATGTCCACCATGAACGGCCCGGCCGACTTCCTGGAAACCCCGGTGTCCCCCATCACCGGAACCAAGTTCGACGCCGCCGCCGGCACCAAGATGCTCCACATCGCGGAGTTCACCGCCGACCTGATCAAGCACGGCAAGCTCAACCTTGATCCGTCGCGCAACGACAACTTCAAGACCACCTTCCACGACTCCTGCAACCCTGCCCGCGGCATGGGCCTGTTCGAAGAACCCCGCTACGTGCTCAAAAACGTCTGCCGGTACTTCTACGAAATGCCCGAAAACACCATCCGCGAGCAGACCTTCTGCTGCGGCGGCGGCGCGGGCCTCAACAACGAAGAGTTCACCGAGACGCGCCTGCGCGGCGGCCTGCCCCGGGGCAACGCGGTCAAGTATGTGCGCGATCGTCACGGCGTCAACAACCTGGCCTGCGTCTGCGCCATCGACCGCGCCACGTTGCCGCCCCTGTGCGACTACTGGGCTCCGGGTGTCGGCGTCTCCGGCCTGCATGAGTTGGTGGGCAATGCGATCATCCTCGACGGCGAGAAGAAGCGCACCACCGATCTCAGGCAAAACCCCCTGCCGGGGATGGAGGACGAGGAGGAATAACCTATGTACAATGCCAAATATATCATACCAGGCATTATCTTCTTCCTGGCCCTCGCCTTCGTTCCCGTGGTCTACAACATGGGCCACAAGTTCGAAGTGACGCCGGAGCTGCCCAAGGATCAGAAGGACTGCGTGCTGCCGACCCAGGAAATGCGTGACAAACACATGCAGCTGCTCAACGAATGGCGCAACGAAGCCGTTCGTGACGGCAACCGCATCTTCGTCAACGCCAAAGGCCAGAAATACGTCAAGAGCCTGACCAACACCTGCATGTCCTGCCACACGGACAAGGCCAAGTTCTGTGACCGTTGCCACGACACGGTAGGCGTGGCCCCCTATTGCTGGGATTGCCACAACCTCACGCCGGACCAGAAGTCGCCCATTCCCCCCGTCGCGCAAGCGGCCACGGGCGGGCACTAGGCCGGCGTCGGCGACACCACCACTCAAGGGGACCTTACCATGAAAAGCAACAGACGAGAGTTTCTGAAGCTGGCCGCCGTCTCCGCCATGGGGATCGGCGCCGCCCGGCTCGGTTTCCTCGGCGACGCCCCGGCGTTCGCTGAGGGCGTGCCCACGGTCGCCAACTTCGAAGAGGGCCTCAAGGCCAAACACTGGGGCATGGCGATTTTCACCGCCAAGATGACCCCGGACATGATCGCCAAGTGCCGCAAGGCCTGCCACACCGAGCACAACGTGCCCGACATCGCCGGCCCCAAGGAAATCAAGTGGTTCTGGGGAGCCAACTACGAAGAGTCCTTCCCCACCGAACACGGCCACTACCTGTCCGAGGAAGTGGAGCACCGGCAGTTTCCGCTGCTGTGCAACCAGTGCGAAGCCCCCATGTGCGTCAAGGTCTGCCCGACCCAGGCGACCTTCCAGCGCCCCGACGGCATCGTCATGATGGACTTCCACCGCTGCATCGGCTGCCGCTACTGCATGGCCGGCTGCCCGTTTGGCGCCCGCAGCTTCAACTTCCAGGACCCGCGTCCGTTCATCAAGAGCTTCAATCCGCAGTTCCCCACCCGGATGCGCGGCGTTGTGGAAAAATGCAACTTCTGCGCCGAGCGCCTAGCCATTGGCAAGCTGCCCGTGTGCGTGGAAGCGGCCGAGGGCGCCCTGGTCTTCGGCGACCTGTCCGACGAGCAGTCCGACATCCGCAAGGCGCTGCGCGAGCACTTCGCCATCCGCCGCAAACCGGACGCCGGCACCTCGCCGAGCGTGTATTACATCCTGTGAGGTAAGCCATGCTGGAAAAAGCGCTCAAAGGAAGTCCCCGTTATTGGGGCACGCTGATCGCCCTTGGCCTGGTCATGGCGCTGGGCCTCGGCTTTTGGCTGTACCAGTTGACCTTCGGCATGAAGATCACGGGGCTTAACCGCGACGTGTCCTGGGGCTTCTACATCGCCCAGTTCACCTATCTGGTTGGCGTCGCCGCCTCGGCCGTCATGCTGGTCCTTCCCTACTACTTCCACCACTACAAGGAATTCTCCAAGATGATCATTCTTGGCGAATTCCTGGCCATCGCCGCCGTGGTCATGTGCCTGGGCTTTATCGTGGTCGACATTGGTCAGCCGCAGCGCATGATGAACGTCCTGCTCAACTCCACCCCGCACTCGGTCCTGTTCTGGGACATGGTCGTCCTTAACGGCTACCTGTTCCTCAACATCATCGTGGGCTGGACGAGCCTGCAGTACTTCAAAAACGACATGACCCCGCCCAAGTGGGTCAAGATCCTGGCCATCGTGTCGGTCATCTGGGCCTTTTCGATCCACACCGTCACGGCCTTCCTGTACGCCGGCCTGCCCGGACGCCACTACTTCCTGACGGCCATCATGGCCGCCCGGTTCCTGGCCTCGGCTTTCTGCTCCGGTCCGGCCATCCTGCTGCTGCTGGTCCTGTGCCTGCGCCGCCTGACCGGCTTCGATCCCGGCCAGAAAGCCATCAACCGCCTGGCCGTCATCATCACCTACGCCATGTGCGTGAACATCTTCTTCTTCCTGCTGGAAGTGTTCACCTCGTTCTACAGCAACATGCCGGGGCATATCGCGCCGTTTAAGTACCTCTTCACCGGCATCGACGGCCACGACATGATGGTGCCCTTCATGTGGACCGCCGTGGTCCTGGGCCTGGGCTGCCTGGTGTTCCTCATCCCCACGCCCATCCGTCAGAACCCCACGGCTCTGACCATCGGCCTGGTCATGCTGGTCATCGCCTCCTGGATCGACAAGGGCCTGGGGCTGCTCATCGGCGGCTTCACGCCCAACCCCTTCGAGACCGTCACGGTGTACAGCCCGACCGTCCCGGAGATCATGATCTCGCTGATGATCTTCTCCCTGGGCGGCATCGTGCTGACCGTGCTGTGGAAGATCGCCATCGAAGTTCGCTGCGAAGTCGAGGGCGGCAACCTGTCCATGGTGCCCCCGCCGGCCGAATAAGCGCCCGGCCGCGACCCTGCCTTCAAGGCCCGCTTCCGCAAGGAGGCGGGCCTTTTTCGTGGCGAGGAGCCCCCTACAGGGGTTTGGTCCGGGAAAGGGCGGAAGGCTGTCTGTCGCCGCCAGGAAGCGTCTCGGCGCGGCGTGGCGGCAATACGCATGGCGACTTCCGAAAGTGTCTCGCTACGGCCATGGACGCCGTAGCCGCCATCCCGTCGCGGACAGGCCTTTCGTCTTGCCAAACGCGCCTGGCTTGACGCTCCTGCCCTTGTAGCGGGTAGGTGTTACCTGGGCAGCATCGCAGTGCCTCTTGCCGCTCCTGCGCGGCTCCAGGGTAAACGCGTCCCCGGCTGCCTCGCCCCAAGGGGTATTCCCTATCCGATCCGCGCCCCCTTTCCCGGAGGCGATCCCTTCCACAGGCCGGGCGGCCTGGGCCGCAGGGTTTTCTGATTAGGCAACGGCGCTTTGCCGCCCCCACGAAGACGCTGTTGCGCCAACTCCCGGCGAGGCGACTCCCGGCCGTTTGACAGCCCTGACGCCGCCATCGGCCTCTTAAGCCACCCTGTCACCACACTCCAGCCGTTTACCCACCCGGAAGCCACACCCAGCAAAAAGGCCCGCCTCCTTGCGGAGGCGGGCCTTGGAAGTCCCTTGGGCGGCCCTGGGGCCGGGAAACGGGCCGCTTACTGGGCGGCGGCCAGATCGAGCTTCTTCATGCCCATGGACACGAAGATGTCGGCCAGGGCGCTTTGGTAGTCGGTGAGGGCCTGGGTCAGGTTGTATTCGGCCGTGCTCACCCGGGCCTGGGCGTCGAGCACGTCGGTGCTGGTGCCGACCTGGGCCTGGTAGCGGGCCACGGCCATACGGTAGCCTTCCTTGGACGCCTCCAGGGCCGTGCGGGCCACGGAGATGCGCTTGGCCGCGTCCTGGATGTTCAGATAGAAGGTCTTGACCTGATAGCCGATGTCCAGGCGCAGCTTGGCCAGATCGGCCTGCAGCTTTTTGACGTTTTCCCGGGCCGCCTGGAAGCCGAAGAAGGTCGAACCCCAGTCCCAGGCCTGCAGCGAGGCGGTGATGCCAAAGGAGGTCGTCTCCGGGACGGTGGAGCCGGAGTTGTCGCGCACGTCGAGGTCCAGGGTGTTGCCCTGGCGCTGGTAGATGGCCTGGGCCTGGACCTGGGGATAGAGCGGGCTGGCCGCGATCTTGGCGTCGCGCTCGGCGATCTGCACCGACTTGACGGCCATGTACAGGTCCGGGCGCTGCTTGTAGGCCAGATCGAGGCAGTCCTCGATGTTCATGGCAAAGGGAATGTAGGCCAGTTCGCCCAGATAGTTGGTCTGCTGGTTCAGCGGCAGGTTGAGCAGCGAATTGAGTTGGGCGGTCTGGACCAGGACGTTGTTTTCGGCCTTGAGCAGGTCCTGCTCGGCCTGGGCCAGGTCGGATTCGGCCTGCAACACGTCCAGACGGGGCTTGAGGCCGACGTCGTAGTAGGCCTGGGCCACCTTGTACTGGGATTCGAGGCGGGCCACCGAGTCCTTGTTGGACTGCACGTTGGCCCGGGCCTGGAGCAGGGTCAAAAAGGCCTGCTGCACGGCCTTGACCAGGGTCAGCTCGGTGTACTTGATGTTGGCCTCGGCTTGCTCCTTGGTCAGGGCGGCCTTCTGGTAGGAGCTCAACAGCTTGAAGCCGGTGAACAGCGGCTGGGTGGCCACCAGTTGGAGCTGGTAGGTGTTCTGCCAGGTGCCCACCCGGGTGGAGGAGGTGCGGGTGGTGGACAGGCTCGTGCCCTGGGTGGCGTTGATGATCTGGTTGGCCGGCAGGCTCAGGCTGGTCGAGCCCACGACCTGGGCGTCCACGCGCTGGAAGGAGTAGCTCACCGTGCCCACGGGGCCGAAGTTGGCCAGAGCCTGGCGGCGCTTGTCCTCGGAGCCGGTCAGCTGGGCGCGGGCGGACTGCATCTGCGGGTTGGCGTCCAGGCTTCGCTGGGCGCTTTGCTGCATGTCGAAGCTTTGTCCGTCCGCGGCCTGGGCCGTGCCGCCCGCGCCGGCCTTGGGCGCGGCCGGGTCGGTCTGCTTTTCCTTGACGAAATCAGGCAGCGGAATCTTTTCGACCTTGGTTTCCAACCCCGGGTCGGAGATGGGCGGCGGCCCGTAGCCGTCCTGGGTCTGCTGGATGGCGTAGCGCTTGGCCACCCGGTCGTTGTTGCTGCCCGAGCCATTCTGGGCAAAGGCCGAGCCGGCCAGAAATAATGAGAGAATCAAGCCCATTACGAGAACGAGATGGGGCCGTTTCGCAGCTGCGGTCATGCCGAGTCCTCACATTCGGGGAGATTTCCCCGCAGGCCAGGGAGGTTTCCCGATAATACAATTAATACCGGATGTATACTCTTGTGAACAAGCATTCACCAAACCGGCATACACCCTATCCAAGCGCAGTATCTTACGCCTGTTCCCGCGTCTTGTCGAGAGCCGACCCGCCTCGGTTGCATCGCGCCCGCCCCTGCCGTACAAGCGCGGCTACAGCGGACGGCTCAGGCCGTCAGGAGGATGCCCATGACCCTGGCCACCCGGCTCGGTTTTTCCAAGACCCCTTTGTTTCTCGTGGACGGCAGCGCCTACATTTACCGGGGCTACCACGCCTTCCGCGACCTGGCCCGGTCCGACGGCTTCCCGACCAGCGCCCTGTTTATGATTTTCCGCCTCCTGTTCAAGATTCTCAAAGAACAGGAGCCGCGCCATCTGGTCTTCTTCCTCGACGGCAAGGGGCCAACCTTTCGCAGCAACATCTATGCCGCCTACAAGGCCAACCGCGAGGCCATGCCCGAACCCCTGGCCAGACAGCTGGAGCCCCTGCGCCAGGGCCTTGGCCTGCTGGGCGTGCCGGTCATCATCCCCCAGGGAGCCGAGGCCGACGACGGCATCGCCAGCCTGGCCGCCCGGTTCTCGCCAAGCCTGCCCGTGGTCATCGTCGGCGCGGACAAGGACCTCAAACAGTGCCTGAGCGACCGGGTGGTCCTCTACGACCCCTCGGGCAAGGCCGAAAAAATCACCACCCTGGCCGACTTCACCGCCGACTGCGGCATTGCCCCGGCCTCCTGGCCGGACCTGCAGGCCCTGGTCGGCGACACCAGCGACAATATTCCCGGCATCCCTGGGGTCGGCCCGAAAACGGCCCTGGACATCCTGCGCCAGCTGCCCACCCTGGAGGCCGTGCGCGACGGCCTGGACACGATCAAGCCGAAAGTGCGCGACAAGATCGTTCCCCTTTTGGATGAGCTTTTCATCTATCGGGAGCTTACGCGCCTCAAAACCGACATCCTGCCGGAAACCGGCCTCGACGACGCCCGGCTTGGCGCTCCCGACGCCAAGGCCCTGCGGGAATTCCTGCTGGCTTACGAGCTGCGCAACCTAGCCCGGGACATCCCCGGCCAGCCGCCGGCCGCCGCCGCCTCGGCCGCGCCGGCCGCGCCGGCTGCCCCGCGTACGGCCCAGCTGTCGCTTTTTGACGCCCCTCGTCCGGCCACGGCCCAACCAGCCGCCGACCCGACCCCGGCGCCCTCCCCGGTCGTGATCGTCCCCCTGGAAAATCTGCCCGACCCGGCCGGCCGGCAGTTGGCCCTGGTTCCCCTGGAAACAGGCTACAGCCTGTCCTACGGCCCGGACGAACAGCACATCGATCCCACGCCCGAAGCCCTGGCCGCCTTCCTGGCCCGGGCCGGCCGGGCGGCCGTGCCTTCGGTCAAGGCCCTGCTCACCGCCCACCCGGCCTTTGCCGCCGTGCCCCTGGCCGTGTGGTTCGACCTGGGGCTGGCCGCCTACCTGCTCAATCCCGAAAGCCGGGCCTACGCCTTCGACCGGCTGCGCGACAGCCTGTTTGCCGACCCGTCCGTGGACACCGAGGGCGTGTCCCCCAGCGACAACGCCCGGGCGGCCGCCCTGCTGGCCGACGTGCTGGCCGCGCGCCTGGAAACGGCCGGCCTGTCCCGGCTTGTGGCCGAGCTGGAAATGCCGCTCGTCCCGGTGCTCGTGGCCATGGAACAGGCCGGCATCGGCATCGACAAGGCGGCGTTCGCCGCCTTTGCCGACGAGGTCGCCGCACGCCTGGCCGTCCTGGAAACCGACATCGTGGCCTTGGCCGGCAAGCCGTTTAACCCGCGCTCCAGCCAGCAGCTCGGCGAGATCCTCTACAACGAGCTGGGGCTCAAAGCCCACGGCAAGACCCCGGGCGGCGCGGCCTCGACCTCCCAGGACGCCCTGGAGCGCCTGGCCGGAGCCCACCCGCTGGTGGACCGCATCCTGGAATTCCGCAAACTCGAAAAACTCAGGTCCACTTACCTTGCCCCCATGCCGGCCCTGGCCGACAGGGACTCCCGCATCCACACGACGTTCAACAACATGGCCACGGCCACGGGCCGGCTCTCCAGCTCCAATCCCAACCTGCAGAACATCCCCATTCGCGGCGAATTCGGCCGGCGGATGCGCGACTGTTTCACGGCCGGACCGGGCAAGCTCCTCGTGGCCGCCGACTATTCCCAGATCGAGCTGCGGGTGCTGGCCCATCTGTCCGGCGAACCAGCGCTGCTCGACGCCTTTGCCCACGGGGCCGACATCCACGCCCGCACCGCCTCGATCCTTTTCGACAAGCCCGAGGAGGCCGTGGCCCCGGGCGAGCGCCGGCAGGCCAAGACCATCAACTTCGGCCTGCTCTACGGCATGGGGCCGCAAAAGCTCTCCCGCGACCTGGGCATCAAGCTCGACGCGGCCAAGGCGTTTATCGCCCGCTACTTCGAGCGTCTGCCCGGGCTGTCCGCCTTTTACGAAGGCATCGTCGAGGCGGCCAAGCGCGACGGCTTCGTCACCACCCTGGCCGGGCGGCGGCGGCTTTTGCCCGACATCGGCTCGGCCAACAGCCAGCTGTCGTCCCAGGCCAGGCGGCAAGCCATCAACACCGTGGTCCAGGGCGGCGCGGCCGACATCATCAAGATGGCCATGCTGGCCGCCGCTGGCGACGCCGGGCTGGCTGCTCTGGGGGCCGTGCTCGTGCTGCAGATCCACGACGAACTGCTGCTGGAAACGCCCCAGGCGGCGGCCGAGGAAGCCGGAGCCCGACTGGCCGGCCTCATGACCGGGGTCATCACCCTGGCCGTGTCCCTGGAAGTGGACTGGGGAACCGGACGCACCTGGGGCGAGGCCCACTGATCGCCATCCCGGGCCAGGGCCAAAAGGGGCTTTTCAACCCGGGCAAAGTGCCCTACCATCAGCCAGATTCGGGTTTTTCCAAACGCCAACAGGAACCACGAGGAACCGACGGCATGCCGCCATCCGCCAAGTCCATCCGGGAAGATCTGGCCCGGGCCAAGGCCGCCTACGCCAAAAACGATGCGCTGCGCTCGGTGCAGCTTCTGGCCACGGCTTTTCGTGCCTTTACGGCGGTCAAGCTGGCCGGCAGCGACCGGGCGCCTATCGAAAGCCTGTTTCGGGAATGTCTGACCAATCTGGGCAAACTCGACGACATCAAGAAGTACGCGCCAAACGGCGTGCCGTATCTCAAGGGGCAGGAGGCCAAGCTGGCCGCGTTCATGGCCTCCCTGGCCAAGAAGATGGAGGCCGACCTGGCCGAGGAGGGGTTGGAGGCCATGCGCCAGCGCAAGCTGCGCATCGACCATGCCGTCATCAAGGGCACCAAGCTTTTGGCCGACGGCAACCTGCTTGAAGCCCAGCGCAATTTCCGGGCTGCCGTGGAAGACTATATTGACGAGACGGGCCTTTTTCCCCTCATCGCCGGCCGCCTCATCGACGCCGGCCACCACAAGGCCTCGCTGGAATATTTGAAGCGCGCCCTGGAAGAGTCGCCCGACAATCCGCGCATTTACGATTTCTTGCTGCAGGTCGGCGGCAAGGGCGAGGAATGGGCCGCCGTGGAACGCGTCCTGCTCGACGTCAAAGGCAAATCCAGTTCCCAGCCCCTGTTCGATCAGACCCTGTCCCTGGCCGCCGCCCGCCTGGGGCACTGGGATGTGGCCAAGGCCGCCGCCGCCCAGGCCCTGGCCGCCGATCCGGGGCTTACCGACGCCAAGCGCGTGTACGCGGCAGCGACCCAGAAGCTGGCCCAGCCGGCCGCGCCGCCGCAATAAGCGCCGCACGACGAGGCCCAAGCAGCCGGCGCGTCGTGCCCACGCCTCTTTTTCGCAGTGCCTTGGGCGCTTTTCCCAAGGAGCAAAGAACGGTTACGCCAACGGTTGGCCCATGCCCGCCGACACGAACCCCCTAGCGCCTGACCAGCCTAAATTCGCAGCGTTACTCTCCCCGCTCCATGTCCAGTCCGCGCCCCAGGGCCGCGACCACCACGGCCGCATGGTCCGGCCAGGCCGCCGCCAACAGCGCCGCCTCGTCGTCCGGGCAGGGCCAGGCCAGGCCCTCGGCGGCCCGGGCCAGTTCCTCGGCGCTAAAGGACACCAGGAATTCGAGCAGCCCGGCGCGCCGAGGCGCTTCCAGCTCCAAGGCCCCCAGTCCATCGAGAAAGCCTTCCACCGCCGCCTCGGCCACCTCCGGCCCGGCCACGACGAGCGCTCCCACGCCTTCCACCCGGTCCAGGCGCAGGCGCATGGTCAGGTTGGTGAAAAAACCCAATGCCGCGAACTTTTCGGCCAGCTCGCCAGCAGCGGAAAAATCCCGGGACGCGCCGTAGCCGCGCACGGTGATGAGGCGTACCGAAACCCCTGTCGCATCGACCCGAGCCACGAAATCGCCGGCGGCATGATGCCACGGGCCGATGCTCGCGCCGGTGGCGACATGGTAATAGCGGGTGAGGATGGCGGCGGCCTGCCGGTAGAGTTCCCGGGCCTGGGCCGGGGAAAGGGTCCGCGTCCCGGCGTCGTAGTCCCAGAGGCTGACCTGCCCCGTGCCGTTTTGGTGGAATTCGTGGTAACCGGCGAACCAGTCTTCAAGGAGGAAGGCCAGGCCGTCGTGCTCGGCAAAGGCGTGGGGGGCGGGCAGGAACTGCGGCGTGAAATTGTCGCGCAGCCCGGCCAGCAACCCTGCCTCCTGCTCCAGCATGGCCCGAGCCTCGGCCGTGGCGGCCACATTGACGCACAGCTTGGTTTCCCGGCCGTCGGCGATCAGGGAGAGGCTGGCCGGATGGTAGAGCGCGCCATGTTTTTCCGCCCGAAGCACCACCGTCTCCGGTTCGCCGCCGCACAGCCCGGCCAGGGCCGGGCGAGCCGGCTCATGGGTGACGAAGGCTTCCAATCCGTCGAAATACCGTCCGTAGTCCAGCCCTTGGGCCCCTTCCACGGCCACGCCGGCCAGTTCGGGCTTCCAGGCGATGAGCCCCCCCGGCGAAGCAATCTGCCGAACAACACGCATGTACGTCTCCTTCTCCCCCTTTCCCCAATCGGGGGGCCCGGGGGCCTCAGGCC
>JAEZMB010000300.1 GCA_023435825.1 Pseudomonadota bacterium
CCTGACGGCAATCGCCACCACCGCCGCAAAGGAGACGCCCCCAAACCATGCCGCCGGCCAGTCCCGTATCAGGCCGGCCGCAAGCCCAAACCCGCCCTCTCGCCCGCGCTCCGTCCGGGCCTCCGCAAGCGGCGCGTGAGCCGCCCCATTCCGGCCGGATGGCTCTACCCGGCAAATGGTATATTGTTGTGTTTTGCCGTTGCGCTTTTCGTTGCCGTTCCGTAATAATTCCCGCCAACAGCGTCTCAGGGCGTCTCTTGGCCGTTTGCCGCCGCCGGGTCCTCCGGCCGCCCGTGGGACCCAATCCCCGGGAGGGCCCATGGCCAAGGGCAGCGTCAACACCGTGCTCACCCTGCTCGTCGCCGGCTGCGTCACCGTCGCCATCGTCGTCCTGGTGCTCTACGTCTCCCGCACCTCGTTTCGCATGGCTTCCGACCTGCAGGAATCCGCCTTAAGCCAACTTGCCTCCTCCACCAGCCGTACCCTGGACCTCTATCTCGAAGACGCCGCCGACGTGGCCCGGGCCTTGGCCACCCAGGACGCCGTGGTGGTCGGCCTGACCGGCGACGTCAAGCGTTCCCAGGAACGCTTTCGCAACTACATCGAGAGCTACAAGAACTACTGGGCCATCTTTTCCTTCGATCTCAAGGGCAAGATCGTTTCCGGCTTCAACGCCAACATGCAGGACATGGCCGGCGGCGACCGCTCCGACCGCGACTATGTGAAGGCAGTGCTCGGCGGCAAGGACACCTTCTTCACCGACCAGGTCATGAGCGCCAAGACCGGCGACATCCTCATCTTCGTGGTGGCCAAGGCCGTGCGCGGCCCGGACGGCAAGCTGCTCGGCGGCGTGGCTGTGTGCCCCAAATGGAACGTCTTCACCAAGAACTTCATCGACCCGCTGCGCTTTGGCGCCCGCGGCTATGGCCTCATGCTCGACGGCAAGGGCAACGTCATCGCCCATGCCACCGACAAGGACATGCTGCTTAAAAACATGGCTGCCGAGGATTTCGCCAAACAGGCCCTGTCGGCCAAGGGCAAGGAAGGCGTGGCGGCCTACGAGTGGAAGGGCGAACGCAAGGTCATGGCCTTCGCGCCTGTTGCCCTCACCGGCTGGGTCGTGTGCATGACCGCTTACGAATCCGAGATGACGGCCACCGCCGCGTCCCAACGCAACCTGCTCCTGATCATCGGGGCCTGCTGCCTTGTCGCCGCCGTGGCCGGCATCACCCAGGCCAACCGGGCCATGGCGCTGCGCCCGTTGACCCTGGTGGCCGCCTACGCCAGGGAAGTCATGTCCGGCAATCTCGGAGCGAAACTCGCCGGCCGCTTCCGCTTCGAGCTGGCCGACCTGGCGGCCAGCGTCAGCGCCATGGTGGCCGATCTCAAAAACAAGCTCGGCTTCTCCCAGGGCGTCCTTGACGGCATCCCGGCCCCATGCGCCATTGCCGGCCCGGACGGCCGCATCCTGTGGCTCAACCGGCAGGTCATCGACCTGCTCGACCTCGACGCCACCCCGGAATCGGCCAAGGGGCAGGTGACCGGGCAACTCTTCTATGGCGACCCGAACCGGGAAACACTGTCCCAGCGCACCCTGCGCGAAGGTCGCGGGCTTTCCCTGGACGTGGACTTCGCCACCCGGCGCGGCAAGCTGCTGCATCTGCATGTGGACACGACGCTGTTTTACGACATGGATCGCAACCTGCTCGGCTGCGTCATCTTCTGGAACGACTTAACCGGCATCGTGAGCCAGAAAAACCGCATCGAGGAACAAAACACGCTCATTTCGGAGCTGGCCGCCCAGGCCTCCCAGGTGGCCGACCGCATGGCCGAGGCCGCCGACGATCTGGCCCGCAGCATCAGGGAAGCAAGCCTGGGAGCTCGGGAACAAAGCCACCGCGTCCAGGAAACCGCCTCGGCCGTGGCCGAGCTTTCCGCCACCATCATGGACGTGGCCAGAAACGCCGGCGACACCGCCAGCCTGGCCGAAAAGGCCCGGGACACCGCAGGCGAAGGAGCCGGGCTGGCCGGACAGGCGGCCAAGGCCGTGGACGCCGTGCGCCAGCAGTCCGCCGCCCTGGCCGCCACCATGGGCGAACTCGACGAACGGGCCAAGGGCATCGGGGCCATCATGGGCGTCATTTCCGACATCGCCGACCAGACCAACCTGTTGGCGCTCAACGCCGCCATCGAGGCGGCCCGGGCCGGCGAGGCCGGACGCGGCTTCGCGGTGGTGGCCGACGAGGTCCGAAAGCTTGCCGAAAAGACCATGGCCGCCACCAAGGACGTGGGCCAGGCCATCGCCGGCATCCAGCGCGGAGCCGACGAGACCGCCGCCCGCATGGATCAAGCCGCCGCCCGGGTGGCCGACGCCACCGGCCTGTCCGAACGCTCGGGACAAGCCCTCTCCCGCATCGTGGAACTCGTGGCCGGAGCCGGAGACCAAGTCCGGTCCATCGCCGCCGCCGCCGAACAGCAATCCGCCACCACCGAAGCCATCAACACTTCGGTCGGCGACATCAATTCCCTGGCCGCCAAAGCCGCCGACACCCTGGACCACTGTGCCGACGCGGTGCGTGAGCTGGCTGATTTAGCGAACAATCTCAATGAACTGATACGCGGCCTGCAGCAACAGGACGCCAAGCCCTTTACCCTGCCCGCGGCAAAAAAGGCCTGATGTAAGGCTTGCTCATTTCCCATTTTCGAAGTAGGCATTTCACCCATTGCCCACAAGCGACGCCGGGTCGTCCGCATACGGCGCCGCCCGCACTGTACGCCTCCGCGGCAGTGCGTGCGGCGTTTTCCTGTATGCCGCCTGCGGTTTTCGACACCGCAAGGGGCCAGTCCCGAGCAGCCCTTTACCCGACCGCTTGTCGTTCCCAGAGTGGTGACAGTCAGCTGTGGCGCAATAGCAACAACCGATGCGGCGTCAAAACAGCATCAGACACCGCACACCAAGGAGAACGCCATGGGCAAGACAGGCATCACCACCATCATCGCCGCCTCGGTCACCGTGACCATCCTCGCCGGTATCGCCGCCATCGTGCTTTACGCATCGAACTCGTCCTATTCCATGCTCGACGCTGTTCAGGTCAATTCTCTGGAACAGACCGCCGCCCTGGCCTCGCGTTCGGCCGAGAACTACATTAACGGAACGGCGTCGCTGGCGAATTCCCTAGCCGACCAAGCCGCCATCCAGGCGGTCTTTACCGGCGATGTGCCCCGGGCTCAGGAGCGCCTGCGCAACTATATCGCCTCTTTCAAGGATTATTTCTCCTTCTTCGTCTTCGACGCATCGGGCAAGATCGTGGCCGGCGTCAACGCCGACGGCAAGGACCTGACAGGCGGCGACCGCAAAGACCGCGACTATGTCAAGGCCATTCTGGCCGGCCAAGATTTGGTGTTCAGTAAATCCTTGCTCAAGGCTACCTCCGGCGACTCACTGATCTACGTCGTGGCCAAGGCCATTCGTGACAAAGACGGCAAGTTGCTCGGCGGCGTAGCCGCCTCACCCCTGTGGGACCATTTCACCGCCGCCACCATTGATCCGGTCCGCTTCGGCCAGCGCGGCTACGGTTTCATCCTTGATGCGTCCGGCGTGCTCATCTCCCATCCCCTGGACAAGTCCATGATTCTCAAGGATGTGTCCGGCGACGATTTCGTGCGACAGGCCCTGGCCAAGGGCAACGGCTCCTTTGAATACGAATGGAAGGGTGAACAAAAGGTCATGAGCGTTGCCCGCATCCCGGCCACGGGCTGGCTGGTGTGCATGTCCTATTACGTTGATGAAATGGCTGCCTCGGCCATCCAACAACGCAATACCCTCATCGTCCTGGGTCTAGGTGTGGCCGCCCTGGCCGTGGCCGTCATCGTGCTCATCACCCGCCGGCTGGTGCTGCAACCGCTGCTGTGTCTGAGCAATTTCACCGCCAAGGTGGCCGGCGGCGATTTCGACGCCAAGATACCGTGCCGACTGCGGGCCGAACTGGCGACCTTCGGCGAAAACCTGCGCCAGATGGTGGCCGAGCTCAAATCCAAACTCGGTTTCGCCCAGGGCGTGTTAAACGGCATCCCCTCTCCCTGCGGCATTGTCGGCCCGGACTTCAAGATGCTGTGGCACAACGAGGAAGTCTGCCGGCTGCTCGACAAATACGAACCCGGCAAATCCTACGTCGGCCAGCCCTCGGGCCAGTTCTATTTGAACGATCCGGCCAAGAACACGCTTTCCGACCGGGCCATCCAGGAACGCCGGATGCTCACGGCGGAAAACGACTTCACCACCGTGGCCGGGCGCAAGCTGCGCATCACCATCCGTACCACGCCCTTCTACGACCTCGATGGAACCCTGCTCGGCTCCATCTCGTTTTGGAACGACATCACCGAACTCTACGAGCAAAAACGGCAAATCGAGGAACAAAACGCGGTCATCGCCCAAACCGCCGCCAGCGCCTCGGCCGTGGCCGACCGGGTGGCCGCCGCTTCCGAGGAACTCTCAGCCCAGATCGAACAGTCCAGCCGCGGGGCCGAAGAACAAAGCGGCCGCGTCCAGGAGACGGCCACGGCCGTGGAAGAGATGAACGCCACCATCATCGAGGTGGCTCGAAACGCCGCCGCCACGGCCAGCAGCGCCGAACTGGCCCGGGACAAGGCCCGGGGCGGCGCGAAGCTCGTGGCCGAGGTGGAGACCGCCGTGGGCTCCATCCGCGAGGAAGCGGTGGTGCTGACCGACAACATGCGGGGCCTGGGCGAGCAGGCCAAGGGCATCGGGGCCATCATGGACGTCATTTCCGACATCGCCGACCAGACAAACCTCTTGGCGCTTAATGCCGCCATCGAAGCGGCCCGGGCCGGCGAGGCCGGGCGCGGCTTCGCCGTGGTCGCCGACGAGGTTCGCAAACTGGCCGAAAAAACCATGAACGCCACCAAGGAAGTGGGCCAGTCCATCGCCGGCATCCAGCGCGGCACGGCCGATGCGGTGTCCCGGGTGGAGCGGGCCGTGTCCAAGGTCGAGACGGCTTCGGGGCTGGCCGAAAAATCCGAGGCGGCGCTGTCGGAGATCGTCTCCGTGGTGGAGGCGGCCGGCGATCAGGTCCGGGCCATCGCCACGGCGGCCGAGCAGCAGTCGGCCACTTCCGAGGAGATCAACCGATCGGTGGAATCCATCAGCGCCATTGCCCACGAAACCGCCCAGGCCATGCACCAGTCGGCCCAGGCCGTATCCGATCTGGCCCGGCAGGCCCAGGAACTCAACTCCTTGATGGTCAGCCTGGGCGGCGCGAACGACGCGCCCAAGGCCCTTGGCCGATAAATAATCGACGGGAGCTGATTTTCCCAGAGAGCACCTCCCTGGCCGTCGCCAAGCCCGACGAAGCCCTTTGGGGCCGGGCTTGACAGGCCTGGGAAGCCGTTTTGCGCCGGTCCGGAAGCCTGCCGTGGCTCCCGGACCGGTTTGCCTTTTTCGGGCGTTGCGGCTAATGGATTTTTTTCCTTTGGGGTGGGCTTTGCCGGGTTGCCCGGCCGCCTTTCCCGCACGACAGCCAATATCGCGGGGAGCATTCCCGATGGTTCCGGCCGGGTTCTCCCGATGCCGGGGCTATGGGCATATTCCCTGCACAAGGAGGCGCGACATGCGCATTCTGGTGGTCGGCTCCGGCGGCCGCGAGCACGCCCTGGCCCATACCCTGCTCAAAAGCCCCGACGTGTCGGCGGTCATCGCCGCGCCGGGCAACGGCGGCACCGCGACCTGCGGCGAGAACGTGCCGCTTTCCGATACCGACGTGCCCGGCATCGTGGCCCTGGCCAAGGACCGGGGCATGGATCTGGTCGTGGTCGGCCCGGAAGCGCCGCTGGTGGCCGGGCTGCGCGACGCCCTGGAAACCGCCGGCGTGCCCTGCTTCGGCCCCGACGCCTACGCCGCCCAGTTGGAGGGCAGCAAGGCCTTCGCCAAGGACGTCATGACCGCGGCCGGCGTGCCCACCGCCGCCTACGCGTCGTTTACCGACGCGGCCAAGGCCCGGGCCTACGCCAAGGACCTCGGCCGACCCGTGGTGGTCAAGGCCGACGGCCTGGCCGCCGGCAAGGGCGTCACCGTCTGCACCCGGACGGACCAAGCCCTGGCCGCCATCGACGAAGCCATGGTCGACAAAGCCTTTGGCGCGGCCGGCGGCACGGTGGTGGTGGAAGAAATGCTCGTGGGCGAGGAAGCCTCGTTCCTGGCTTTTTGCGACGGAAAAACCGCCGTGCCCATGACCGCCTGCCAGGACCACAAGGCGGTTTTCGACGGCGACCAGGGCCCCAACACCGGCGGCATGGGCGCCTACTGCCCGGCCCCGGTCTTGCCGCCCGCGCGCTACGCCGAGATGATGGATCTGGTCATCCATCCGATTTTACAAGAGATGGCCAAGCGCGGCCATCCCTTTACCGGCATCCTCTACGCCGGACTCATGATGACCGAGGCCGGCCCCAAGGTGCTCGAATACAACGTCCGTTTCGGCGACCCGGAGTGCCAGCCGCTGCTCATGCGCCTGGCTAGCGACCTGCCGGCCATCATGCTGGCCTGCCGGGCCGGCAAGCTCAGCCCGGAACTGGTGCGCTGGTCGGACAAAAGCGCCCTGTGCGTGGTCATGGCCGCGCCGGGCTATCCGGGCAACTACCCCAAGGGCATGCCCATCACCGGCATCGAGGCGGCCGAGGCGGCCGGCGACGGGCTGGTCAAGGTGTTCCAGGCCGGCACGAAGCTCGTTGACGGCCAGGTCGTGACCTCGGGCGGCCGGGTGCTTGGCGTCACGGCCCTTGGCGACGGACTGGCCCAGGCCAAGGCGACGGCCTACCGGGCTGTGGAGAAATTGCATTTCGACGGGGCCTTTTGCCGCCGCGACATCGGCGACAAGGGCCTTAAACGGGAGGGAAAATAGATGCGCATCGCCATTTTGATCGGCTCCATGTCCGACGAAGAGAAAATGCGTCCTTGCTCCAAGGTTCTTGATTCCTTGGGCATCGAACATATCTTCACCGTCACCTCGGCCCACCGCACCCTGGAGCGCACCGAGCGGGTCATCCGCGAGTGCGAGGCCCGGGGCTGCCAGATCTTCATCTGCGCCGCCGGCCTGGCCGCCCACCTGGCCGGAGCCGTGGCCGCGCGCACCATAAAGCCCGTCATCGGCGTGCCGCTTTCCGCCCCGGGCTCGGCCCTGGGCGGGCTGGACTCCATGCTCTCCACCGTGCAGATGCCCCCGGGCTATCCGGTGGCCACCGTGGCCCTGGACGGAGCCGGCGCGAAAAACGCCGCCTGGCTGGCCGCCTCCATCCTGGCCCTGGGCGACGCCGAACTGGCCGGACGCATCCGCGCCGCCCGGGAAGGCTTTGCCAGCGACGTGGAGACCGCCGCCGCCAAGCTCGGCAGCAAGCTGTAGCCGCGCTTTTTTGCAGGCAAAAGGCCCGGACCGACGCGCGTCGGTCCGGGCCTTTTGCCTGCAAAAAAGCG
>JAEZMB010000036.1 GCA_023435825.1 Pseudomonadota bacterium
TGGGTATGGGACACCAACAAGAGCAAGATCCCGCCGGCGGCGGGGGGCCTGTGGCCCCCGGACCCCCCATAAGGGAAAAGGGTGGTGGGTTCACCGGGTTGTTCCTGTCTTGCCAAGGCCGCGCCAAGCCGTTAGCCTGCCCGTCCTATGTCGAAAAAAGACGACCCCACCGCCTTTCGCCCCTTTGCCGACTCCCTCAAAGGCGTCAAGGTGGCCCGGAAAAAGGACCTTCCCCCGGCCGTGTCCAAGGCCGTGGCCGCTGCCGCCGCCAAGCCGACCGAACCCGAGGAAATCGACGAATCGGATTTCCTGCGGGCCATGTCCGGCGTGGCCAAGCTTGATCGGGAAAAAATCGGCGGCCGCGACGTGCGCCCCACCGCCCCGCCGCCAGCCCCACCCTCCCCGGCCGACGAGGAGCAAAACGCGCTGACCGCCCTGCGCGACCTGGTCGACGGCAAGGTGGAATTCACCCTGGAATACAGCGACGAATACGTCCAGGGCTTCATCACCGACCTCGACCCCAAGATCTACCGCCAACTGCGGGCCGGCCAGTTTTCGCCCGAGGCCCATCTGGACCTCCACGGCTTCAACGCCGACCAGGCCAAGCTCACCCTGTTCCATTTCATGCGCGAGCAGTATCTGGCCGGCAAGCGCTGCCTGCTGCTCATTCCCGGACGCGGGGCCAATTCGCCGGGCGGACTGCCCGTGCTCAAGGAAGAACTCAAGTCCTGGCTCACCCACGATCCCTTAAAGCGCGTGGTGCTGGCCTTCACCACCGCCCTGCCCCGCCACGGCGGCGCGGGCGCGCTGTACGTGCTCATGCGCAAATACAAAAAGACCAAGGGCAAGGTCCGGTTCGAAAAGGACTGGCCGGACTTCGGCTAGGCTCGGGTCCGGCAACGGTCGCCGTCCTTGCATCGGACAATGCTCTGCCAAGGCTGTGCCCGGGGTTTTTCGGACGCCCGTTTGCCCGGCCTTCGGCTGAGGCGTTGCCGTGGGGCGGACATCTCCTGGAGCTGGGGTTTCACGCCGTTGGCGGGCCCCGCAGCCGCCTCCCGTCCTGTCCCCGGCCCCCTTGGCCCGGCGGCAGCGCCGAAGTGCATCTTTTTCCATAAGACAAGCCCACTTCGGGTATACGACGCCGTGCTGCCGTCCTGGCCCCGGGCCACGAAAAAACGCGGCCCCGCCCGTTCGGAGCGCGGCCGCGTCTCGTTTTGCGTCAAATTGTCGCTTCAGGCCGCCCAGGACCCCGACGGGGCCAGACAGGCGTCGATCTCCCGGGTCTTTTCCAGGATGCGGCCCCGGATGGCCTTGAACGCCGTCAGTTCCTTGACGCCGTAGCGTTTCTTGGTCTGCACGAGGCCAGCCAGATCCATGATCTCGTTGTAGAGATAGGGCATGTAGAGCGGATCGTGGCGGGTGAAAAACTGGATCTGGGAGAGCAGGTCCTTGATCTCGCGCTGATGCTTGTCGGCCTTGCGCATGAGCTTTTCCAGCCGCCGGGAAGCGTTTTTGAGCGACGTCGCCCAGGACTCGGCCTTGGGCGAAAAGATGGGCCGCACGCGCGGGCTGGCCGCCCGGGCCAGGGCCGACAGGAACACGTCCTTGGCCGCGCCCCGGCTGGCGAAAAGCTCGCCCGAGGCCAGATCAGCCGGCCCCACGTTGACCGCGCCGTCGATGACCACGCCGCCGCCGTAGAGGTTGAAAAACCCCGCCGACGAGGCGGCGACGTCCTTTTCGATGTCGCGCTTGGCGGCCAGAAAGCCCATGTGGGTGTAGATGGTCTGGCCGTGCAGGTTTTGCAGCTTCACGTCGTCGCGGGGATTGTAGGTATGCACCCACACGGCGTTGTGGTGGCCCTCCACGTGGGTGCGCTCGCCCTGCCAGGACAGGTCGCAGCCGACGAAGACAAAGCGTTCGGCCCCGGCCCAGCCGAGCAGGCGCTCCAACGTCACCGACACGTTGCCGCCGGCGTCCAGCACCAGCTCCTGGTCCTTGAGCACATAGGTGCCGATGCCGCCCTGGGTCCACAGCGGGATGCGCGGCCCGGGATAACGGGCCACCACCGCCGGGTCCATCTTGGTGGAATAGATAAACGGGATGTCGGCCGCGAACGACGGATCGGCCAGATTCTCCAGGCTCTGCATCATGGTGTCGTTGAAATCGATGGCCAGGCACAGGTCGGGCTTGATGCCCAGCCGCTCCAGGGCCGGCAGGGTCTGGAGAGCGGCGGCGTAAAAGCCCTTGTCGCGGTGCTCCCGCAGCACCGGCGCGAAATCGGCCAGGGACGGCCCCGCGCCGATAAGCACGGCCGTCAGACCTTTGGCCATGCCGGCCATGCGGGCCAGACTGCCCTCGTCCATGGCCCGGGAATAGTTGCGCAGTTCGTTGCCGACCATCACTTCCTGCTTGTGGCGCAGCGTGGTGAGCTCCACCGACAGGCTTTCCATCTTGGCCCTGACCAGCGCGCCCAGGCGCGGATACTCCGGCCCCATCTGCTGGCAGGCCAGGTCGTTTCGCAGCCAGACCCGGGAAAACAGGAAGCTCACGTCAAAATTTTGGATGGCCAGTTCGATGTCGGCCGGGCGGGGCGGCACGAACCGCAGCTTGCCGTAGCGCAGGTAGGGCCGGTAATCGGTCTGGCCCAGGCAGGCCAGAAGCATCTCCGGCCGGGGTTCGACCACCAGCACCTTATGGGAATCCGGCGTTCCGGTCAGCACATGGTTGAGGCCATAGCCGATGCCCACGCCGACAATGATGGTGCCCGCGCCCTCAAGCTGCTCCTTGGGCCGCCAGTCACGGTAGAAAAACGGCGGCGGCAGCTTCTCGAACAATCCCAGGCCGTCGTCCATGCGCCAGTCCACGATGCCCCCGGCGTTGCGGTGCAGCCGCTCGTGGACGATGGCCGGATCGGGATTCTCCTCGGCCAGCCAGCGCCCGACCGGGTCGTTGGTCTCGGCCAGATAGGCCAGATTGTCGGCAAGGTACTTGTTGATCTCCATGGCCCCTTCCTTGGTTGAACTGGCCAAGCTCAAGCAAATTTCCTGCCACTCTTGCCGGTTGGCGGTTTTTTGCCTACCACGGACCCTGCCCGGACGATTGCGGGCCAAATTTCCGTGAGGCTCCCCATGATCCACGATTCCGTGCTGTCCCTGGTCGGCAAGACCCCGCTGGTGCGGATGCGCCGGGTTTGCCCCAATCCGCGCGTGACCATCTGCGCCAAGATCGAGTCCCGAAACCCCGGCGGTTCCATCAAGGACCGGGTGGCCCTGGCCATGATCGAGGCGGCCGAACGCTCGGGGGAACTCACCTCCGGGCGCACGGTCATCGAAGCCACCTCGGGCAACACCGGCATCGGCCTGGCCATGGTCTGCGCCGTCAAAGGCTACCCGTTAAAGCTCCTCATGCCGGCCTCGGCCTCGGAGGAACGCAAGCGCATCATGCGCGCCTACGGCGCGGAAATCGTGCTCACCCCGGGCAACCGGGGCACCGACGGGGCCATCGAGGAAGCCTACCGCCTGGCCCGGGAAGAGCCCGACCGCTACGTGCTCATGGACCAGTTCAACAACCCGGCCAGCATCGAGGCCCACTACGCGGCCACGGCCGTGGAGATCTACGAATCCACGGGCGGAGCCGTCACCCACGTGGTGGCCGCCCTGGGCACCTCGGGCACGGCCATGGGGCTGGTCAAGAAGTTGAAGGAACTGAGTCCCGCCATCACCGTGGCGGCGGTGGAGCCCAGGCCCGGCCACAAGATCCAGGGCCTGAAAAACATGCAGGAGTCCTATCCGCCGGGCATCTTCGACAAGCATGCCCTGGACGCCATCGTGCCGGTGGAGGACGAGGACGCCTTCGCCATGGCCCGGCGGCTGGCCCGGGAGGAAGGCATCCTGGCCGGCATGAGCGGCGGCGCGGCCATGGCGGCGGCGGCGCGGCTGGCCGGGGAGCTGACCGAGGGGCTCATCGTGGTCATCCTGGCTGACAGCGGCGAGCGCTACCTGTCCACCACCCTTTTCGCCGCGCCCGAGAAAAAAGGCGTGGCGCTGACCAGCGTCGGCCAGCCCGGGCCGGTCTACCTCGACCCGGCCGCGGCCGCGCCCGGGCTATTCACCTTTGGCCCGCCCCTGCCCGAACCCGGCGACCTGGACGCCTGGCGGCGCATCGTCACCCTGGACGTGCTGCGGCGCACGCTTTCCCGCTCCGGCGGCCGGCCGACCCTGGCCGTTGGCCTGGCCGACCTGGACGACCGCTGCCTGGAGGCCTCGCGCGCGGCCGGGCGCAAATGCCGGGAATACGCCGAGGCCGCCCGTGAAACCGTCGCCGCCCTGGCCGGGAGCCTTGGCGTCGCCGACGCGCTCTTTCCCCTGGCAGGCGAGGCCATGGACGAGGCCATGGCCCTGGCCCGCAAGCTCATGGACAAGGGGCTGGCCTACGAGAAGCTGCGCAGCGTCTACTTCGACGTGGCCCGGGACAAGGCCTACGGCGGCCTCCTCGGCCTGGACATGACCAAACTGTGCCTGGGCAAGACGGTGGACCTCGACTCCTACGCCAAGGACCATCCCCGGGATTTCACGCTTTTAAAGCGCGTGAGCCTCAAGGACCTCAAGGCCGGCGACGTCTGGGCTACGGCCTGGGGCAACGTGCGGCCGAGCTGGTTTCTGCAGATGGCCTCGGCGGCCGTGCGCGCCCTGCCGGCCGTGACGGTGGTGGCCACCGACGAGGACAAGACCTTTCCGCATATCGAGAACCTGCGCGCCGTCTGGGCCGGCGGGGCCGGGCTGGCCCCGGCCGTCTGGCTGGTTGGCGGGCGCATCTGCGGCCGCGAAGGGGCCGAGGCCGTGCCGACCCTGGCCGATCTGCTCGGCTACGGCGTCCACCCCCTGGCCGTGCGGGCCTGGCTGCTTTCCACGAGCTACCACAAGCCCCTTTGCGCCGCGCCCGAGGCGTTGGCCATGTGGGAGCGCAACCGGTCGCGCATCCAGGAACTGGCCGCCGGCCTGACCCTGGCCGCCGGCGACGGCAACCCCTCGGGCGCGGCCGCAGCCGAGGCCGAAGGGCTGGAAGCGGCCCTGGAGACGGCCCTGGCCGAGGACCTGTCCGTGGCCCAATTCTGGCCGACCCTTTTCGCCTTCGCCCGCCAGGCCAACGCAGGGCTGGCCGCAGGGACCCTGGGCGGAGCCGACGCCGCCCGCCATCTGGCCGCCCTGAGCGCCGCCGACGCCGTCCTTGGGCTGCTCGACCCGGCCGGCCTGCCGCTGTCGCCCCCCAACTGGCCGGCCGAGGCGGCCCGGCTCATCGAAGCCCGGGGGCACGCCCGGGCGGCCAAGGACTTTGCCCGAGCCGACGCCCTGCGCCGCGACATCGAGGCCATGGGACTGCGCCTGGAAGACGGTCCCGAGGGAGCGCGCCTTTTCGCCGCCCGGCCGGCTCCGGGCCAGGGCTAGTGTCGCGTCCGCGAAAAGCGCGTATGGCGTTTTGTAGTCAACGACCTAAAACCATTTATTTTTTTAAAAATACTATCGTATTTTTTAAGGGACGCGACACTAGCCATGAGCGACTGTCTGGCCACGGGATTCGCCGGCTGCGACCGGGCGGCCGATCCCGACGTGTTCGTGCGCTGCCTGCGCTATCTCGCCGCCGCCCCGGGGATGCGGGCCATCAAGGATGAGAGTCTGGCCTGGCTGGACCTTGCCCCCGGCGACGCCGCCCTGGATCTGGGCTGCGGCCTGGGCGGGGAAGCGGCGGCCATGGCCGGGAGCGTCGCGCCGGCCGGTCTGGCCGTGGGCCTGGACGCCAGCCGGGTGATGCTGGCCCGGGCGGCGGCCGACGCCGGCAAGACCGCCGTGCGCCCGTTCTTCGTGGCCGGCGACGGCGCGCACCTGCCCTTTGGCGACGGCCTGTTTGCCGGTTGCCGGGTGGAGCGCACCCTGCAGCATGTGCCCTTCCCCGGCGCGGTGCTGGCCGAGATGGCGCGGGTGACGCGGCCGGGCGGGGCCGTCGTGGCCGTGGAGCCGGACTGGGGCGCGTTCGTGGTGGATTCCAGCCATACGGCCGTGGCCCGGCAGTTGGCGGCATTCTGGTGCGACAGCTTCCGCTGCGGCTGGATCGGCCGGGGGCTGGGCCGCCTGATGGCCGAGGTCGGTCTGGCGGAAATCGAGGTGGTCGGGCGGTCGTTGACGCTGCGCGAGCTGGCCGCCGCCGAGGCGGTCTACAGCCTGTCCGAGACGGCCGACCGGGCCGTGGCCGCCGGAGCCCTGAGCCAGGGCGCTGCCGCCTCGTTTTTAACCGAGCTGCGCCGTCGCGACGCGGCCGGGACGTTTTTTTCGAGCCTCACCTTCTTCCTGGCCCGGGGCCGCAAGCCCCGCCCCTGAGGCCGGCCCGGCCGGCCGGCTATTTGGGCAAGGGCGCGGCCACCAGCAAAATCCACTTCTCGCCAAAGGTCTTTTCGGCGAAAGCCTTGCGAAAGGCGGCCATGCCGGCCGGCTCGGACAGGATCAGCTCATGGCTGCCCCGGCCCGGCGTGGCGTGGGCGAAGCGGACCTTGCCGGCGGCGTCGCGGTAGAGGATGCCGACATGGTAGTAGTACAGCCGGCCCTTAATCTCTTTGCTGAGCGCCGCATAGGCGACCTCGCCCGCGGCGAGCTTGGGCAGCACGGCGGCCCAGGCGGCCGCGTCGTGCAGGGGAAAGCCGCGAAACCGGGCCGCGTCCACGGCTTCGGGAGCCGGCGGCTGGCCCGAGCCGGGCACAAGCAGCCTACGGGGCAGGCCGTCGGTGACGTTCAAGATCAGGTCGTAGCCGAAATCCCAGTCCTCGCCGGCTGCCGCGCCCGGACCGGAATCGCCCTTGCGGTCGCGGCGCATGGCGTCGAGCGGCAGAGGGCGGCCCAGGATGCCCCGGGAGGCCGTGACCACGAAGCCGCTGCAATTAAACCCGCGATCCGGGAAGGTTTTGGCCTGGTCGGCGAACAGGGTATGGCGGCCGGCCGGGTCGTCCACGCCGTCGTCGCGGTAGGGCGCGCCGAGAAGCGGCGCCACGGCAACGGACGGCGCGGCGGCCAAGGCGTCGGTCAGGCCGCAACAGACCGTCAGGGCGACGGCCAATGCGGCCAGGATCGTTTGACCGCGCGGCAAAAGCCGCGTAACATCCATAAGATAATCGGGCCGCAAGGACTGGGGCCGTTTCCCGGACAAGGCCGGAACACCACGGAAGTTGCTCAGGAGGCGGAGCATGAAGTTTACCATTGAGATCAAGGGTTTCGGTCAGCGCATTTTCTATTCCTACATCGAGAAGGAAGTGGTGCGCGAGGCCCGCGAAGCCAACCGGGAACGCTACATCGAATACATCTACCACGGCGTGGACAACAATCTCCATTCTTCGGGCGAAGACCTGCTGGAAAGCAACCGCCCCGTGGTCTACATTATTGTCAATGAGAAAGAAAAGCTCCGGGTGAGCCTAAGCAAGATCAATTGCGAGGTCAAGAGCTACCCGGCCAAGAAGATTTTCCAGCCCTACGTCAAAAACAATCTGCTGTACTGCTTCGGCTACAATGAAGAATACATCCACACGTATTCCTTCAGCGACGTCGAGGAGATCGACATCGACAAGATCACCGCCCGCATTGTGGAGACCGAGATCCCCAAGACTATCGAAAACAACGTCTGGCTGCAGAAAGTCATCCACATCGAAAGCATGCTCTACGACGGCAAGGAGATCAAGCGCGAGGAATTCCTGTCGCGCCCCATGGGCACCAATCTCGGGCCGGTCATCATCGATCTGGAGTAAGCGCCGCCTGTCGGCGATGCGAAAAAAAGCCCGGCGCACGCGCCGGGCTTTTTTGTTTGGGGCCTGCGGCCCCAGCCGGCGTCCGGCCAAATCCAGGTGACGCCTCCCTGCCGGCCAGAGAACCAATTCATGCCGAAAACCCTAGCTACATTTTCTCCATGCGGGGGGTGCGGGGGGCGCCGGCCCCCCCGCCC
>JAEZMB010000003.1 GCA_023435825.1 Pseudomonadota bacterium
CCCGCGGGCGGGGGGGGCGGGGGGGGGGCCCCCCCCGCCAGCCCGAACATGCGGGCGGCGCTGGCATTTAAAAACCGCAGCCGGTCCTCGGCGTCGATGACGCAAAAACCTTCGGCCGACAGGCCCAGATCGATGTCCGGCACGTCGGGCCGCGCCCCCTGGATCTGGCAGGGCCGCACTTCAAGGAGCACCTGGCCGACCCCGACCGCCTCGGGCAGGGGCGAGGCGGCCACCGCCGCCGGGAACACCCCGCCTTCGGGACGCAGGCCGCTGAGGCGCACATGGCCGGCCTCGCCGTTGGCCGCCGCGTCGATGACCGAGAGCAGCGCGCCCGCATCCCGGGCGGCAAAAAAATCCTGCACCGGCTGGCCCCGCAAGGCCTCGGCGCAGTGGCCGAAAAGACGCGTCGCGGCCGGATTGACGTCGGCGATGGCATTGTGGCCGTCCACCAGGCACAGGGCGGTGGGCGAGGCGACGAAAATGGCCCGGGAGCGGGCTTCGCTTTGGCGCAGCGCCTCTTCGGCCCGCTTACGGGCCAGACTGCTCTCGATGGCCACGATGAGCGCCTGGCTGTCGATGGGCAGGGGCAGGCAGCAGCAGGGCGGGGCCTTCTTGAGGCGGTCCGTGAGGCCGGGATCGCCCCCGGGGGCCAGCAGGATGACGGGGATGCCGTGGCCTTCGCGCAACAGTTCGGCCGCGTCCAGGCCGTCGCAGGCTCCGGTGAGCAGCAGTTCCAGCACGGCGACGTCGGGCCGAAGCCGGTCCACGGTCTCCAGTGCCTCGCGACAGGAAGCCGCCGGCCCCACGGCCTCGTAGCCGTGTTCGCCCAGCAGGCGGGCCAGGGCGTCGGCCGAGGCCTGATCCTTGTCGACGATGAGGATGCGGGGTTGCGTCATGGGGCCCCCTTGGCCGGGCGCGCGGGCGCAACCGGCATCGTCCACCACTTTTTTTAAGAGGTTGAACGATACGCAAGGCGGTTACGATACGCAACCATTGCGGTTGCAGTCTTATGACGCAACAGGCCGGCGGCAGGAAAAAACCGGCCGCAACGGGGGGTGCGACCCGCCCTTGGGCCGCTTGGGGACGTCACGGGCCAACCCGCGACGCGCAGTTAATTGGTGGGAACCCAGAGCTTGATGGCCGAGCCCTTGTCGCCCTGGGGCTGGACCATGCGAAATTCGTAGCGGGCGGTTGTCGGCTCCAGGCGGAACGTGGTCGTGCCGATATTGCCGCGCACGAAGCTTTGGAACTTAAACGACTGGCAGGTTTCGTCCAGGGCCTTGCCGGCTGCGTCAAAGGGCACCATGCAGATGCGCAAAAACGGCTGGCTGGTCTCGCCGCCGAACATGGAGTCCATGCTGCTGGGCGGCTTTTGGGACAGTTCGGCCGTGACCAGCACTTCCTTGTAGGGAACCTTTTGCAGGGTCACCTTGCCGCCGGCGTCCATGTAGCGTTCCTCGGTGCGCTCCCGTTCCTTGATGTCCGTGACCTTGAGGTAGTCGTTGCGCAGTTCCTTGTACGCGCCAAGGCTGAGGGACTGGCCGGCCCCAAGGGCCGGGGCGGCGGCGAGAACGGTCAGGGCCAGGCACAGGACGATGGCGCGGGGCAGGGACATGGGCGGCGTCCTTGTCGTCGCCTATCCCTCGCGCCGGGGCGCGATGGGGAAGATGGCGAGCTTTAAGAAATCGGTTTCCGTGATGATGCCGACGAGGACGCCCGAGGCGACCACGGGCAGGCAGCCGTACTTGTGGAAGATCATGGTTTCGGCCGCCGTGCGCAACGGCGTGTCCGGGGCCACGGTGGCGACGTCGGTGCGCATGATGTCGCGCAGCGGCGTGCCCGAGTCTTTTTTATGCTCCAAGGCCAGGACGTCGCGCTGGGTGACCAGCCCGGCCAGCCGGCCGTCGGCGTCCAGCACCGGGATGTGGCGGATGAACAGTTCCTGCATGGCCGCCACGGCGTCGGCCAGGCTGTCGGTTTCCTTGAGGCAGCGCAACTGGCTGGTCATGAGGTCGGCTACGAACATGCCGTGTCTCCTGTCGGCGCGCAGGGCAAATAGCCGCGCCCATGGTCAAATCCTTGCCCAATCGCTGGATCAAGTCAAGGCGGGCGGCGACCGGCGCTCCATCAGCTCCACGAGGGCCGATTCCTCCATGGGGCGGGCAAAAAGGAACCCTTGCCCCATGTCGCAGCCGAGGTTCGACAGCTCGTCCAGCTGGGCCGCCGTTTCGATGCCCTCGGCCACCACGTCGTAGCCCAGGTTGTGGGCCAGGCTCACCACCGAGCGCACGATGACCCGATTGCCCTGCTCTTCCATGCCCGAGACAAAATCCCGGTCCACCTTGAGAGTGTCGATGGGGAAGCGCTGGAGGTAGGACAGGGACGAATAGCCGGTGCCGAAGTCGTCGATGCCGATGGAAACGCCCAGTTCCCGCAGGCCCCGCAGCTTGAGCATGGCCGATTCGGGGTGCTCCATGAGCACGCTTTCGGTGATTTCGAGTTTGAGGTCGGCCGGGGCCATGGCTTCCCGACGCAGGGTGGTGACCACCTGCTTGACCAGATCGGGCTGGGTGAACTGCCGGGCCGAGAGGTTGACGGCCATGAAAAACGGCTGGTCTCCCAAGCTGCCGGCCCGCCAGCGGGCCAAGGCCCGGCAGGCCTCGGCCAGGACCACCGCCCCCAGGGGAATGATGAGCCCGCTTTGCTCGGCGGCCGGGATGAATTCCCCAGGCGGAACCAGCTCCCCGCCCGGCCGACGCCAGCGCACCAGGGCCTCCACCCCGCGAAGGCGCTTGGTGGCCAGGTCCAGGATGGGCTGGTAGTGCAGCACGAATTCGTCGCGCGCCAAGCCCTCGCGCATGTTGGTCTCAAGGTCCATGACCCGCTCGGCCCGCTCGCGCATGGACCAGTCGAACACCCGCACCCGGCCGCACCCGGCCGACCGGGCCGCGTTCATGGCGATGGCCGCGTTTTGCAGCAGCTCCTCGGGGCGTTCGTAGTCGGCCGGCCCCAGCACCACGCCCAGGCTGGCCGTGACGTAGATCTGCCGCCCTTCCACCACGAAAGGCACGCGCAGGCGCTCGCGCACGGCCTTGACGATGCGCAGCGCGTCGCCCGGCGAGGCGATTTCCTCGAGCAGCACCACGAACTCGTCCCCGCCCACCCGGGCCACGGTGTCGAGCTGGCGCACCTCCCGGCGCAGCCGGTCGGCCACCCGGCGCAGCAGGCCGTCGCCGACCAGATGCCCCAGGCTGTCGTTGACGAGCTTGAACCGGTCGAGGTCGAGAAACAGCAAGGCGTAAATGTAGTTGGAGCGGCGTTTGGCCCGTTCGATGGCCCGGGTGATGCGGTCCAGGCACAGCGCCCGGTTGGGCAGGCCGGTCAGGGCATCGTGGAAGGTGCGGTAGCGCAGCCGTTCCTCGCCGCGTTTGCGTTCGGTGACGTCTTCCAGGGCCACGGCCACCTGTCCGGGCTGGGGACTGTAGGCCTGGGCCAGGAAATACATGTTGAGGTCGGACAGGTAGTTCTCGAAGCGCACCGGCCGGCCGGTGGTGGCCACGGCGGCCAGTGTGTCGATCCAGAAGGGCTCGATGCCGGGCAGGGTCTGGCGCAGGGTGTGGCCGACGATCTCGTCGCTGGAAAGCGAGGTGGCCCGCTCAAAGGCCGGGTTGGCCCCGAGGATCTCGAAATCGTCCTGGCCCTGGCTGCTTCCGGAGCAGTGGCGCAGCAGCAAAAAGGCGTTGAGCATGGCGCTGAAAAGCTCGCGGTAGCGCTTTTCACTACGCTTGAGCTCCTGCTCGGTGTGATGCTTGAACAGCGCCACTTCCACGGCCGTGCGCAGCCAGTTCTCGTCCACGGGCTTGAGCACGTAGCCGTAGGGCGCGGTGCGCTTGGCCCGTTGCAGGGTCACCTGGTCGGTATGGGAGGTGAGATAGATGACCGGGATGTCGCACTCGGTCTGGATGACGCAGGCGGCTTCCACGCCGTCCATTTCCCCGCCCAGGAAAATGTCCATGAGGACGAGGTCCGGGCGAAGCGACTCGCACAGTTCCACGGCCTCGGCGCCGGAAGCCGTGACGCCGGCCAGGGTGTAGCCCAGGCGGCGCAGAATGTTCTTGAGGTCCAAGGCCACCACCCGCTCGTCCTCGACGATGAGCAGGCGCGGCGGACGGCCGCCCAGGCCGTTTTCCACGACAGCCTCGCCGCGACAGGCGAGTTTTTGGTGCGAGGCGCTCACGTCGTCTCCGGAAAGGCACGAGTTTGCAGAGGCCATATCCCTCTGTGACGCTTTTTATCGGCCGTGTAAAGGCCTGCGAAGGCGTCAAAAAAGAAGCTCGTGCCTTTTTTCACGACACGACGGGGACGCGGGTCTTCCGGACGTTGTCCTAGGCGCGCAGCCGGCGGGTCACGTCGGCGATGTGGCGGCCCTGGAAACGGGCCGCGTCGAGCTCGTTTTCGCTGGGCATCCGGGAACCGTCGCCCCCGGCGATGGTGGTCGCGCCGTAAGGCGAACCGCCCGTCACCTCGTCCAGGCGCATCTGGCCGGCAAAGGAATAGGGCAGGCCGACCACGATCATGCCCTGGTGGAGCAGGGTCTGGATAAACGACATCAGCGTCGTCTCCTGGCCGCCGTGCTGGGTGGCCGTGGAGCAGAACACGCCGCCGGGCTTGCCGACCAGCCCCCCGCGCATCCAGATCTGGCCGGTGGCGTCCAGGAACTGGCGCATCTGGCCGCACATGTTGCCAAACCGGGTCGGCGTGCCGAAGACGATGGCGTCGGCCGCCTCCAGCTCTTCCAGGGTGCAGGTCGGCACGTTGGACAGAGCCTTCTGGGCTTCGGCCGCGCCCATTTTCCCGATGATCTCCTCGGAAAGCGTCTCGGGGACCCGACGCAGGGTCGCGGTCATGCCCGGAACCTGATGCACGCCTTCGGCCACGGCCTGGGCCATGGCCGCCACATGCCCATAAAGCGAGTAGTAGACGATCAACACGTTCATACGGCTTGAGCTCCCGGGAAAGGTTGATGAATAGCGATTCTCTACGCCCGCCCAGGGGAAAGGGCAAGGCCGCGACGCATTGTTGCCGCCCGGCCGCATTTGCCCTACACCAAACGCCAATCCGGCCGGCACGCGGCCAGCCGGCGACCCGACCGCCAATCCGCCCCGGGGCGACGAGAGCCCATGCAGACAGCGCTGACCTGCCTCAAGGCCGTGGCCGACGCCTACGGCCTGCCCTTCGACCCGGCCGCCGCCGCCGACCGCCTCGGCCTTGGCGCGGCCGAGCCGGACCTCGACGCCCTGCTCGCCCTGGCTGCCGGGGCGGGTCTGGCCGCCCGCGTCGAACCTCTCGACGTCCCGGCCATGGCCGCCCTGGGCCGTTTTCCGCTCCTGTGCGTCCTTGCCAACGGCAACAGCGTGGTGGTGCTGGGCGTGCGCCATACGCCAGACGGTTTCATCGTCCGCGTGGCCGACCCCCTGGCCCAGACCCCGGGCTCCTTCGAGGTCGACCGCGAAAGTTTCGAGAAAAGCCACGGCGGCGTCACCGTCGTCGCCATCCCGACCCTGGCCCGGGCCGGACTGCGCGCCCTGGCCCTTATAGGCCGCCACCACGGCCTGCCCCTGGCCCACGAAACCCTGGCCGCCGAGCACGGTTTCGACGCCGCCGAACCCACGCCGGCCGAGCTTTGCGCCATGGCCGCCGCCTCGGGCCTGAAAGCCGAGCTGCGCCGCCTGGCCCCGGCCGAGCTGCCGCTTCTGGCCGGAGCCTATCCGGTGATCCTTTTCCTGCAGGGCGGCGCGGCCCTGGTCGCCGCCGGCTGCCGCCAGGAAGACGGCCGGGACGTCCTGGACGTGGTGGACCCGACAAGGCTCCCGCCCAGCCGCGACCCCCTGCCCTTGGCCGAACTGGCCCAGCGCTGGGACGGGCAAACGCTCCTGCTCAAACGCAAGCGCCGCCTCACCGACGAGAACCAGCCCTTTGGCCTGGCCTGGTTCGTCCCGGAAATCCTGCGCTGCCGCAAGGAATTTACCGACGCCGCCGTGGCCGCCTTCATGCTCTACGCCCTGGCCCTGGCCATGCCGATCTATTTCCAGATCGTCATCGACAAGGTGCTCACCCACAAGGGGCTGGCCACCCTGCAGGTCTTAAGCTTCGGGATGCTTTGCGCCCTGGCCTTCGAGGCCGGCTTTTCCTATCTGCGCGGCATTGTGCTGCTCCACGCCGCCGCCCGCATCGACGTACGGGTGGCCGCCCGCACCTTTGCCCGCCTGACCGCCCTGCCCCTGCGGTTTTTCGGCCACAGCCGGGTGGGCGTGCTCATCCAGCACATGCAGCAGGCTGACAAGATTCGGGAATTTTTAAGCGGCAAGCTCTTTTTCACACTCCTTGACGGCGCGGCCCTGGTGGTCTTCATCCCGGTCCTTTTCCTCTACAGCGTGCCGCTCACCTTCCTGGTCCTGGCCCTGAGCCTGGCCCTGGGGGTGCTTTTGGCCGTCATCATCCCCTTTTTCCGCAAGCGCCTGGCCGCCCTCTACGCCGCCGAGGGCGAGCGCCAGTCCTATCTGGTGGAGACCATCCGGGGCATGGAGACGGTCAAGGCCCTGTCCCTGGAGCCGTCCCGGCGGCGCGGCTGGGAAGACGCCGCCGCCCGGGCCGTGGCCATGCGCTTTGGCGTGGGCAAGATCGGCAACGCGGCCACGGCCGGGGTCGGGTTCCTGGAAAAAGTCATGATCCTGTGCATCCCCTGGATCGGCGTGTCGCTGGTCTTTGACGGCAGCCTGTCCGTCGGGGCGCTCATCGCCTTCCAGATGCTGGCCGGCCGCGTCACCCAGCCGTTGGTGCAGTTCGTTTCGCTGCTCCAGGAATATCAGGAAAAGGCCCTGGCCGTGGACATGCTGGCCGCCATCATGAACGAGCCGCCCGAACGGGCCGGCTCGGGCGAGGGCCTGCGCCCGACCCTGGTTGGCGAGGTGGTCCTGGACCACGTCACCTTCCGTTACGGCCAGGCTGCCGACGCGCCGGCCGCTCTGTCCGGCGTGTCGGCCCGGTTCGCCGCCGGAGCCATGATCGGCGTGGCCGGCCGCAGCGGCTCGGGCAAATCGACCCTGGCCCGGCTGCTCCAGGGCCTGTACCTGCCCACCGACGGCGGCCTGCGCCTGGACGGCCACGACCTGCGCGAACTGGACCTCGCCCATGTGCGCCGCCAGATCGGCGTGGTCCTGCAGGAAAGCTTTCTTTTTACCGGCACGGTGCGCGACAACATCGCCATGGCCCGGCCCACGGCCGCCCTGGAGGAAGTCGTCTGGGCGGCTCGCCTGGCCGGAGCCGAGGAATTCATCCGGCGGCTGCCGCGCGGCTACGACACGCCCCTTGAGGAAAACGGCTCCAACCTGTCCGGCGGCCAGCGCCAACGCCTGGCCATCGCCCGGGCGCTTCTGGCCAATCCGCGCATCCTCATCCTCGACGAAGCCACCAGCGCGCTCGACGCCGAGTCCGAAGCCATCGTCCAGGACAACATGGCCCGCATCGGCCGGCAGCGCACCACCATCGTCATCAGCCACCGCCTGTCCATGCTGGCCGGAGCCGACGCCATCCTCGTCCTCGACGCCGGCCGGGCCGTTGATTTCGCCCCCCACGCTGAACTGCTCAAACGCTGCGCCGTCTACCGCGATCTTTGGAACAGCCAGAATCGGCATGTGGCGACGCCGCAGGTGCGGTGAGGAAGAGAAAGATGCCTCCGGCGGGGGGGGGGGGGGGGGGGGGGGGGGGGGGGGGGGGGGGGGGGGGGGGGGGGGGGGGGGGGGGGGGGGGGGGGGGGGGGGGGGGGGGGGGGGGGGG
>JAEZMB010000055.1 GCA_023435825.1 Pseudomonadota bacterium
GGGGCGGGTAGGTGGGGTTGCCGGGCGGGGGGCGGGGTCTTGACGGGGGCCGGGTAAGGCCCCCGGGCCGCCGTTTTCCGTCTTGCGCCTACAGTTCCACTTTCACATGGGAAGCGGCGGCGATGGCCTTGGCCTTGGCCTCCTCCACGTCCCGGCCCAGGGCCAGGGCCACGCCCAGGCGGCGCGTGCCGTGGAGTTCGGGCTTGCCGAAGAGCTTGATGGCCGTGTCGGGCTGGCTCAGCGCCGCCGCATCAATGGCGAAGCGCGGCGAGGTGGAGTCGCCTTCGCCCAGGATGACCCGGGAGGCGGCCGGCCCGTAGAGGCGGATGGCCGGGATGGGCAGCCCCAGGATGGCCCGCACATGCAGGGCGAATTCCGAAAGGTCCTGGGAAATGAGCGTCACCATACCGGTGTCGTGGGGCCGGGGCGAGACTTCCGAGAAGATGACCGCGTCGCCCTTGATGAAAAGCTCCACGCCGAAGATGCCGCGCCCGCCCAGGGCCTCGGTGACGGCCCCGGCCATGGCCTGGGCCTTGGCCAGGGCGGCCTGGCTCATGGGGTGGGGCTGCCAGGACTCGCGGTAGTCGCCCTTTTCCTGGCGATGGCCGATGGGGGCGCAAAAGCTCGTGCCGCCGGCGTGGCGGACGGTGAGCAGCGTGATTTCGTAGTCGAAATCGACAAATCCCTCGACAATGACCCGTCCGGCCCCGGCCCGGCCGGCGGTCTGGGCGTAGTCCCAGGAAGCCTCGGCCGAGGCGGCGTCCCGGGCCACGCTTTGGCCCTTGCCCGAAGACGACATCACGGGCTTGACCACGCAGGGAAAGCCCACGGCGTCGCAGGCGGCCAGGAACTCTTCCCGGGTGTCGGCGAAGCGGTAGGGCGAGGTGACAAGGCCCAGTTCCTCGGCGGCCAGGCGGCGGATGCCCTCGCGGTCCATGGTCAGCCGCGCGGCCCGGGCCGTGGGCACCACCGGATAGCCTTCGGCTTCGAGCTTGATGAGCTCCTCGGTGGCGATGGCCTCGATCTCGGGCACGATATAGTCGGGCTTTTCGGCTTCGATGATGGAGCGAAGGGCCGGCGCATCCAACATGCTGACCACGTGGCGGCGGTGGGCCACCTGCATGGCCGGGGCGTTGGGGTAGCGGTCCACGGCGATGACCTCGACGCCCAGGCGCTGGGCTTCGATGGCCACTTCCTTGCCGAGTTCGCCGGAACCCAGCAGCAGTATCTTGGTCGCGGACGCGGTCAGCGGCGTGCCGATGGTGGTCATGGGGGCCTCCTGAAGTGGGGAATGTCGGGCGGCGACAACGTATAAGGGCGGCGCGGCCAGGACAAGGGGGGAGCGGCGTCTTTACGGCAAAAAAGACCGCCTTACTTCAGTTTGCGCAGCTTTCGGCCGCCGCCTGATCGCGGCCGGCGGCCTTGGCCCGATAGAGCTGGGCGTCGGCCCGGGCCAGAAGATCCAGGGGCGAGCCGCCCGGCAGGCAACGCGCCGTGGCCGCGCCGCAACTGATGGTGACGCGGCCGGCCGTGGGCGAGGCCTCGTGGGGAATGTTCAGGGCGGCCACGGCCCGGCGCAGGCGTTCGGCCAGGGCGGCTGCCGCCGTGGCGTCGGTCTCGGCCAGGATGCAGGCGAACTCCTCGCCGCCGTAGCGGGCGACCAGATCGCCGGCCCGGCTGACGTTTTGGCGCAACGCCTCGGCCACCCGGCGCAGGCAGGCGTCGCCCTGGATGTGGCCGTAGCGGTCGTTGAAGGCCTTGAAGTGGTCGATGTCGATAAGGACCAGCGACAGCAACGCGCCGCCTCGGGCATGGCGGCGGTATTCCCGGGCCAGGGCCTCGTCGAAGCGGCGGCGGTTGGCGATGCCGGTCAGCCCGTCGAGCAGGCTTTGCTCGGTCAAGCGCTTGTTGGACGCCGCCAGGGCCGCCTCGGCTTTCTTGCGGGCGTCGATGTCGATGATGACGGAAAACGCCCCGGCATACCCCCCGGCCGCGTCCTGCACGGCCCGGGCCGAAACCTGCACCCATTTCCGGCCGCCGTCCTTGCGCAGCAGGCAGCGTTCATAGACGCCGTCGAGTCCTTGGGACCGCTCGCTCTGCTTGGCCGCGGCGTCCTCGAACTGGTCCTGGGTCAGGAAATCCAGATACGTTCGGCCAAGCACCTCTTCCACGCGGTAGCCCACCATTGCAGCCATGCGCCGGTTGAGGAAGCTGACGCGGCCGTCCTTGTCCAGGGCCACGATGCCTTCCAGGGCGTTGTCCACGATGAAGCGGTATTGGGCGTCGCGTTCGCGCAGGGAGTGCTTGGCCAGCCACAGGTCGTCGTCGGTTTTTTGCTGGGCCAAAAGGAGCAGGGAAAAGCCGCTGACGAGCAGCATGACATAAACCGCCATGGGGATGACGGCATCAATGCTGTGCATGGGTCCAAGCCCGCAGGCGGCGGCAAGGCTTTGGCCGGCGAAAACAGCGGCCAGCAGGACGAAGCAGCCGCCCAGCAGCACGCGAAGCGACAACGCGCGCTTTTGGCCGGAGAGCAGGGCCCAGGCCGGCAAGGCGTAGAACACGGCATGGATCGCCGGGACCAGCGCCATGCGCCACTGTGGGGCCAGGCCGGGAGCGGCGAGGCACAGGCCAAGGACGGCGGCGGCCGTCGCCAGGTGCGTGCGCCGGCTGACGGGATGGCCGCAAATGGCGAACATGGCCCAGGTTTCGTAGGCGCATCCGGTGAGGAGCAGCGAAGCAGAAAGCGCGTTGTAGTGCGGCGGCGGGGCGTCAAAATAATACAGGCAAAACGACCCCGCGCCCTGGAGGCATTTGGCGGGGATCCAAAAGGGAATGCGCAGTTCGCGAGGCCTTCCGCGTTGGAAAATGCAGAGCAACCCGGCGAAAACAAAAGAGCCGACGGCAAGACACAAAATGAGGGAGCGTGGGTCCATTGAGTAACGTCGTGCGCTTGAGCCGTGGGCGGAAGGGCGGCGGGGCAACGGGCACGGCTGGAGCCTTGCCGCCCAAAAACGGAACGCCACGCCAGGAGCGGCCGTCGCGGCGGCCGGACTCCTTGGCGCATGGGTTCACTAGCCTGAGCCGGCAGTCGAGGCAAGAGGCGTCCAGGGGCGGCGGCGAGCCGTGGCGGCGAGGGGCGAGGGTGTGGGGAGAGCGGAATTTGGCCCGAAGCGGTCTGGGACGGCGAGGCCGTGCCAATGCCCCGGGCGGTGGATAGGGAATAGGACGACTGGGGGAATGTTGCCATCCGGCCGAGAAAACCGTTGACGCCCGGCCGCGCCCCGCGTAGACAGCCCCTCCCGCTGCGGGAAACCGCGCCGGGCCCGACCGGGGGTCGCAAGAACTTCGGCGGGATTGAAAAAAAGCGTTGACGGGCCGGGCGGGCGAGCGTAAACACGCTCCTCCGCGCCGACGGAAACCGGCGACGCGGACCGAGGGACAGCGGTTCTTCGGGGCGAGTGAAAAAAGTGTTGACGGGCCGCGCGGGGATGCGTAGAAGCTCCCTCCGCGCTGCGAAAAACGGCAACGCGGCCGGGTCGCCAAACGGGCGAAACGGTGATTGAAAAAAAGTGCTTGACGGGCCGGACG
>JAEZMB010000068.1 GCA_023435825.1 Pseudomonadota bacterium
ACGCGGCCGCGGGGGGGGGGGGGCCTGAGGCCCCCGGACCCCCCGAATGCAGAAAGGTTTTAAGGGGATTTCGGTTGCGGGGTGAGGGTAGAAGCGTGCCTACGGGGCCGGCTTGGCGGCCACGGGAGCAGCGGCCGGGTCGCACCAGGCGCTGCTGCGGGCGTCGATGAGGCTCGACAGCGGCAGCATGAGCACGAACACCAGCGCCAGCACCGACAGCCAGGTTTCCATGGAACGCTTGCCGTGAGGCGCGGCCGAGGCGCAGATGATGCCCACGGCGGCGCAGCCGATGCCGCCGTCGAGACAGGCGTTTAAGGGCGAAAGCTTGGGCACGGCGACAAATGTCACAAAGAGCGCGCCGGCCACGGCCCCGCCGGCCAGGGTCCACAGGAACCGGCCGGACGTTTCGCCGGCTTCCGTTCCGGCGGCCCGGGCCACGGCCAGCCCCGCGCCAACGACCAATCCCGTCAATCCCACGGACAGCCCCAGCCCGGCCAAGCCGCCGGCAAGGGAACTGACCAGACGCTCGCCCAAAAGCGCCACCGGCAGGCACACGGCCATGGCCCCCATGGTCGGGGCGGTCAGGGTGGCCGGACTGTCGCTGGCCAGGCGCGGCCGGATCAGGCGCGCGCCAAGGGCGGCCAACCCCAGCAAGGCGGCGGCGGCAACGGCGATGACGACGGCCAGGGGCGCGACGGCCAGGGCCTCGCGGCCAACAAGCAGGACAAGGGCCGCGCCGGCAAAGGCCAGGGCGGCGGCGGCGGCCCGGGGGCGGCCGTGGACGGGACGGACATCGGTCATGTGAAAAGACTCCTGAACCGGGCGAAGAGGCTAAGAGCCTCGGCCTGGGCATCGGGTTTGGAAGCGGCGTGGTTGGCGGCGGCCCGGGTTTCGAAGATGGCCCGCACCCGCTCGACCACGGCCGGATGGCGCGACAGGACCAGTCGGAAGCCTTCGCGGTCGACTACGAGACACTCGGTGGGTTCCACGGCGCGCACGTCGGCCTGCCGGGGTTCACCGGTGAGAAGGGCCATCTCGCCGACGATCTGGCCGGCCCCCAGCCGGGCCACCTCCCGGTCGCCAACGGTCACGGCCGTGAGGCCGGACAGGATGACGTTCATGGTGCTGCCGGTCTCGCCCTTGGCCATGATCACCTGGCCCGGAGCAAAAACACGTCGGGTCGAGGCGCGCACCAACAGATCGAGGTCGGCTTCGCCAAGGCCAGCCAGAAGCGCCACCTCGGCCAGGGAGGCGAGCTGCTCGGGCGTGGCCCCGGCCTGGGCCGATTCCTCGGCCATGACAATGCGCCGGCCGGGCGGGGGCAGGCTCACGCCCTGCTCCATGAACTGGTACCAGATGGCCGCCAGCACGGCGTCGGCCACGGCCATGCGGTTGTTGAAGGCGGCGATGTAATAGACGGCGGCGTAGACGATACGGTCGCCCTGGATATCCAGGAGGCGCGCCGCCGGGGCGGGTTCGGCCAGCACGCCCTCGGCCCGGCGCAGGGCGGCCAGGATGGCCGAGCGCACGGCCACGGGCGGCGCGTGGACCGGAGCCGGCACATTGACGATCTGGCGCAGATGGGAGGCCGGCCGGTCATAGTTGACCAGACGCTCCTTGGCCACGAGGTTGTTGGGCAAAAGCACGGCGTTGGCCTCGATGGTCACCACCTTGGTGTAACGCCAGGTGACTTCCGTCACCTGCCCCTCCACATCGCCCACCTTGATCCAGTCGCCTTCGCTGAAGGGTTTTTCGATCTGCAGCAGCAGGCCCGAAAACAGGCTGCCGATGGTGTCCTGCATGGACAGGCCGATGACGGCGGTGAGGATGGCCGAGGACGTGAGCAGCGGCCCGAGCTGGATGTCGAGAATGTCGCGCAGCCCCCAGCCGGCCAGCACGGCCAGGATGAGGAACTTGCTCAGGTCCTGGAGGATATGGCGCGTGGGCCGCACGTCGCCCCGGCTCGGGGAGAACTTCTGGAAAAAGAAGTCCACGGCGTAGCGGGACACCATCCACAGGGCGATCAGGCTGGCCAGGGACACGGCCTTGTCCCCGGCGGCGGCGTCGGCCGGCGGCAGGGTGGCGGCCAGCCCCCAGACGAGCCCCAGGCCGCACAGCCACTTGACGAGGCCCCCCAGGGGACGGCTAATGGCCCCCCGGCGGGCCAAAAGCGACAAGGCCAGGGAAACGACCGCAAAAACCGCCAGCCCAAGGGCAAGGCGCGTCCCCACATCCACGGCGGACGGAGACAAGCCGGTGACGTTGCTGATGAAGGCAAGGGGTCCCTGGATCAAGGGCGGGGCTCCTGTGGCGTTTTCGTGACGGCAAGGCGGTACCGTCCTACTTGGCCGGCCGGGCGGCGTCAACGCGCCGACTTTTTTCAAGGAGTATGGAGAGATGGCAAAAAGAAAAACCGAGCGGCCGGACCCGTCGAGCCTGGGGCTGCCGCGCGTCGGGGTGGACAGCCACGCCCATCTCGACGGCGCGGGCGAGGATCGGGCCATGGCCACGGCCGAGGCCGTCGGGGCAGTGCTCGACCGGGCGGCGGCGGCCGGGGTGGCGCAGGTCGGCCACGTGTTCCTGGGGCCGGCCGCCCACGCCGCCGGCCGGGAGCTTTTCGCCGGCCGCGACGAGGTCTTTTTCCTGCTCGGCATCCATCCCTGCGACGCGGCCAAGGCCGCGCCCGGGGACGTGGCCGCCATGGAGGCGGCCTTCCGGGCCGACGCAGGCCTTCGGGCCGTGGGCGAGATCGGCCTGGACTACTACTGGGACGCCGGCACGGCCGAAGTCCAAAAGGCGCTTTTTCGCGACCAGCTGGCCCTGGCCCGGCAGCTCGACCTGCCCGTGGCCGTCCACAGCCGCGACGCCGCCGCCGACACCCTGGCCATCCTCGATGACCTGGGCTTTGCCGGCCGGCCGCTGGTGTGGCACTGCTTCGGCGGCGACGCCGCCCTGGCCGCCGAGATCGCCCGGCGCGGCTTTCATCTTTCCGTGCCCGGACCGGTGACCTACGCCAAGAACACAGCCCTGGCCGAGGCCGTGGCCGGCTGCGACCGATCGCGGCTGCTGCTGGAAACCGACGCGCCCTACCTTACCCCCGAGCCCTGGCGCGGCAAGCGCAACGAACCGGCCCTGCTCGCCTTCACGGCCGTGCGTGTGGCCGGGCTGCTCGGCCTGGAGCCGGCCGAGCTGTGGCGGCTGACCGGCGACAACGCCCGGGCGTTTTTCCGGCTCTAGCCGCGCCCCCATGGCGCGTTCGCCGGCAGACCTCGACAGGAAGCATGGTTCCGGGCGGTTCCGTCCAACCTCATAAAGCGCCTGTCGCGGACACGCCGGCACGGCCTTTCGACCCCGTCGACCCGCCGGCCGTCTTGCCCAAAGCCGGCCGGCGCGGTAAGGTCGGCCGTGAAGTCTGACGCACAACCGGGAGACCTGCCGCCATGACCCTTGAAATCGCGACCCAGGGCGACATCGATCAGATCGTCGTGTCCTCGATGTCCCGCGCCTTTGTCCAGAAAATCTACCGCCACTGCTGGGGCAAGAACAACACCCCCTATTTCGCCGGCAACTGCTTCAAGGGCGTGCTCTATTTCGATGAGCGCCTGGCCATCAAGTACGCCGAGGACGTGGGCTTCCCCTGGCGCGGCTGGCTGTCGGCCCCCAAGTTTCACCACCGCACCGGGGCGAGCCAGCACGGCCTTTCCCTCACCGTGCGCGACGCCTCGGGCCAACGGGAAATCTCGGCCCTGGGCCTGGCCGTGGCCGAGGAGCGGCCCCGGCTCGACGGCTTCCTGGAAGGCCTGGGCGACGACGAGGTGCTGGCCGTGCTCGGGGCCGTGGACAAGGGCGAGATGCTGTTCACCCTGGCCGATTTCGACGGCGCCTTCGACGCCGACAAGCTGGTCATCGAGGTGGAGCGGTTCTCCGATCTCTACTGCGAGGAAGCCGTGGTCACCGGGATGCGCTACGACGGCCGGGTCATGAGCATGGAGACCGGCGAATCCCGGGGCAAGAGCATGGTCGATCCGCTGCTGATTGGCCGCGACGGCAAGCTTTTGGACATGTACGACTTCGCCTGATCGGCGGTTCGTCCTACGGCCGGCCCGCCGGCGGCTCGGGCCACTGTCCGAGTCCGGTCCATGGGCTGGGGCGTCTTTTCTTGACGCCCCGGCCCAACCCTCCTATAACCGTACACTGTGATGATTCCCGTGATAACGCCGCGTCAAAGGCTGCGGAGGCAGACGTGAAATCCGTATTGGTTGTGGACGACGATCCCAGCATTCGCGCCCTGATCCGGCTCTATCTGGAGAGCGCCGGCTATGCCGTCATCGAGGCCGGCGACGGCAAGCGGGCCATGGCCGCCCTGGACGGCCAGCCGGTGGACCTGGTGATTCTCGATATCTTCATGCCGGAGATGGACGGGCTGGAGGTGTTGCAGGTGCTGCGCGGCCATTGCCAGACCTGCCGGGTGATGGCCATTTCCGGCGGTTCGGCCAAGATCGGCATGGATCTGCTGGGCCACGCCACCATTTTCGGGGCCGACGCGGTGCTCGAAAAACCCTTTGGCGAAGCCACGCTGCTGGACAAGGTGACCGCCCTTATCGGCCCCGCCGCCGACTGACCGATTTTCCTTTTCCCTTGCCCCGCCCGACGCTGGCCGCCGGTCGCGGTTCGCCGCCAAGGGGCATCGTCAGCGCCTTCTGAAACCGGCGCAAGGCCGCTTCTCCGAGCGCCAACCCATCCCCTCCCGCGCCGCTCCTCGACCGCCCCCTTGCCGCTCAACGCCGCCCCCCTTAAAACGTTTCTCCATTCGGGGGGTCTGGGGGCCTCAGGCCTCCAGCCGCCGGAGGCCTCTTCCCGCTTTCCCTCACCATCTCGCATCTCATCCCCCGTTCCATTCCCAATAGGCCCCGGGCGGCACGCCCAGGCGGCGTTTGCACTGGCGGGTGAAGTGGCTTTGGTCGCAAAAGCCGGCCTCCAGGGCGGCCTGGGCCAGCCCTTGGCCGGCGGCGGCCTGCCCGGCTCCGTGGGCCACCCGGCGGGCGAGCAGGTATTGGCCCACGGCCATGCCGGTTTCGCGCACGAAAAGGCGTTCCAGGTAAGTCGGCCCGACCCCGGCCAGGGCGGCCAGGGAGGCTACGTCGTGGGGTACTGCGGGATCGGCCTCGATGGCGGTGCGGGCCAGAGCCACGGCCGGATGGCGCGGCCGGCCCGGCCCGGGACGCAGGCGCAGGACATGGGCCAGGGAGCAAAGGGCCTCCATGGCCGCGTCGGCGTTTTCCGCCAAGGCTTCGGCCAGGGCCAGGAGCCGGGTTGCGGCCTCGGCGTCGCGCCAGGGCCGCACCCAGTCCTCGGGCGCGGCGTCGGCCCGGCCGACCTCGGCCAAGAGTTTCGGGGCCACGGCCACGACCACATAGCTTTGGGCGCGCCGGGCCAGGGGCGCGCAGCCGTGGCGCACGCCGTCCGGCATGACAAAGCCTTCGCCGGCCGCGATGCGCAGGCGTCCGCCACCACAAGCCAGTTCCCGGCCGCCCTCAAGGATGAGCCCGGTCACCACCGCGCCGTGGGCATGGGGCGCGATGTCGGCGGCCACGTCCCAGCCCCGCACGACGCTCAGGCCCGGCAAGTCGGGGCGGCGCAGCACGTCGAGTCGGGGCGCTTGGGACATGGCTGGCTCCTGGGAACCCGGCGTTACAAGAGGGCCGGAAAGAACTTGGCGAGCAAGCACAGGCCTTGCTCCCCGGCCGTGACGGCGTGGGGCGTGCCCCGGGGGATGACGGCCGTGACGCCCGGCGCGTAGTCGGCCTTGCGGCCGGCCAGTTCGGCCGTGCCCGCCCCGGAGACGACCTCGTGGAGCTCCCATTGCCCGTCGTGGACGTGGCCGGCCAGGCTGGCTCCGGGGTCCAGGCGCACGATGTGGCAACTCAGCTGTCCCTGGGTGTCGGCGGCGGTGATCAGATGGCGCAGGCGCACCCCGGCGAAGGCCGGATGGTCCTGCCAGGGCAGCGCCCCGGCCTCGCGGACATCGGTTGGGGTGTGGACGGCGCGGCCGGCGGCCAGGGTGGAATCGATGGTGTCTTGCATGGCGGTTCACTCCTTTTTTCGGGTGATGCCGCAATAACGCCGCAGCCATCTTGGACGATCCTGCCCTGAAGCGCGGGTCATCCCTTTACGGGCCGGAAACGGGCTGGTAAGGGTTAAGTACTTTTTTTCACAATCCACGCCCGAGGCTCCCATGCAGATCGCCGACATCATGCGCACCACGGTCATCAAGGTGCGGCCCGAAGCGCCGATCGGGCACGTGCTCATCTGGTACGGCGGCATGAACAACACCTTCCGCAACACGTATGTGGTGGACCACTGCGACCGGTTGCTCGGGGTGGTGACCATCCACACGTTTCTCTCCATCATCGTCACGCCCGAGGTGGCGGCCCAGGCCAGGGCCGGGCATCTCGACGGCCGGGAGGCGCTCCTGGACGCGTTGCGCCACAACATGGCCGCCAGTTCGGACACGCCGGTGGGCGAACTCATGGACGCGGACTATCCTTTTGCCCATCCCGAGGATCTCTTCGTCATGGCCGGGGAGCTCATCGTCGAACGCGGCATTCCGGCCGTGCCGGTCATTGATCCCAACGGCGTGCTGGTTGGCGAAATCAGCCGGCGCATGATTCTGCAATTCCTGGTGAAAAATCTCTAACGTCGCATCTCCCTGAAGCGTACGGACGTCGTGTGCAACAATTCAGGGCGTTCGTGCGCTGCCGGGGAAGCGCCCTGGGCGCTGTGCCTGGACGCGACACGAGACCCGGCCAAAAAACAGGCCCCCGCCCGGAAACCGGGAAGGGGCCTGACGGACTCGTCTGGGCCAAATCCGCGCCGGCAGGCGCGAATCGGCAGGAACGCCGGCGTGTCGTGACGCCGGTTCGCCAAACTACTTCACGGCGTCCTTGAGGGTCTTGCCCGGGGTGAAGCGCACGGCCTTGGAAGCGGGAATATTGATGGGGTTGCCGGTACGGGGATCGCGACCGGTGCGCGCCGCCCGCTCCGACACCTTGAAGGTGCCAAAACCCGTCAGGGTCAGGGCCTCTCCGCCGACCAGGGACTCCTGGATGGCGCCCAGAACGGCGTCGAGAACCTTGCCGGCCTCGGCCTTGGTGGCAATGCCGGCATTGGCCTGGATCTTGGCGATAATGTCTGTTTTAGCCATGTGCGTGCGATCTCCTTATCGTTGGGAACCGCCCGGATTTCCGGGGGGCGGCGAGCCGCCCGCGAAAATCCCGCGGCCATTTCCCGAAATGGTGCTTTCCTATACCGAAATCGCCCGCCTTAGGCCACTGTTTTCGCCTTCTTCTCCCACAGCCGCATATCCTTCATTTTTTTGCGGCGTTCCCGCTGCAAGCCCTTGCACACCAGGGGCATGGTCTTCTTGTAGCCGTGCTTGGCCTTGTACTCTTCGGGCGACAGACCGTGGGTGGCCAGATGCTTGCGGGTGATCACCTTGAAGGATTTGCCGCACTCCAGGCAGGTGATGGACTTCTCCTTGACCGCCTTTTTGGGCTCCATCTCCACGGTGTCCTCGTCGTCCTGGGGACACAGACCGAGGCTGATTTCGAGGATGCCGGCGGCCAGCCGGCGCACCATGGAGGAAATCTCCTCATCGGTCATGCTGCGAACCGAAGCCTGGGCCTTGACGATCTCCAGCGCGCTCTTGACATGGTCTTCCATGGTCTCTCCTTGTAGTGAAATCGGCACGACGCCCGACACTGCATAGAACTTATACACCTTGTCAATAAAAATGGCGATTCTTTCCATTTTGAAGCATTAATAAGACGCCCAGAAACCTTCGCCTGAGCTTTGTCATATGGTCTATTACAGTTTTGAAATAGACAAAAGCACTCTGCAGTTCCATTTTCCCATTGCAGCACGACCGCCGCAAACCGCTTGCGCCTCCCTGTCCCCGTCTTCCTTCAGGGCCCCACGAAACACAAAAAAAGCCGGGACGCTGTGCACGTCCCGGCTTGTCCGCCTTGCGTCCGGCCACCCGGCCGGGTTGCCGGCTAGTGTCGCGTCCGCGAAAAGCGCATATGGCGTTTTGTAGTCAACAACCTAAAACCATTTATTTTCCTTAAAAAATACTATCGTATTTTTTAAGAGACGCGACACTAGCCGGCCTGAATCTCGATCTTGCGGGGCTGGGCCTTTTCCTGGCGGGGCAGGTGCAGTTCCAGCACGCCGTCGCGCAGCGACGCCTTGATGCGTTCCTTGTCCACGATGTGCGACACGGTGAAGCTGCGGAAATATTCGCCGCCGCCGAACTCCACATGCCCAAGCTTCTGGCCCTCGGCCAAGGCGTATTCGGCCTTGCCCGAGACCTTGAGCTCGTCCTCGTTGAGGTCGATGACAAGGTGTTCCTTGGACACGCCGGGCATGTCCAAATAAATGTAGAAGCCGTCTTCCTTTTCGATGATGTCCGTGGCCGGCTTGACCCTGGGCAGCCGGCGTTCTTCGGCCTTGGCGACGCTATCGGCCATGACTTCGTCCTCCTTTGCCGGGGGGCTCCCGGATTAGACCGTCACGATGCTGATCTTTTTGGGCTTGCTCTCGTCGGACTTGGGCAGCACGACTTCGAGCAGGCCGTCGCGCATGGTGGCCGTGACCTTGTCGCGGCTGACCCCGCCCGAAATGTTGACCACCCGCTGGAACACGCCGGTGGGGCGCTCCTGCCGGTAGTACTTGCCGCGCTCCGCCTTGCGCTCGCCCTTGATGACCAGGCTTGCGTCGGTCAGCGTCAGGTCGATGTCGGCAATGGCCATGCCCGGAATCTCGCACCGGACGTAGAGGTTTTCGTCGTCCTCGCCGATATTGACGGGCGGATAGGCCGTGCCGCGCTGACTGATGGCCATGGAAGGCCAAAGCGTCTCGAAAAGCCGGTCAAACGGGGTCGATGCGCCGTAAAAAGGGCTTAAATCGATGACCATGGATGCTCCTCCTGACATTTGGACACTTCTGTGCGAAACATAAGCAAGGGGCCGGCACTGTCAATGGCTGACGGAAAACACTTGCGGCCTTGACAGTCCGCCCGGCCGGCTTATCTGTTTTCCCGACAGATTTCCCGAGGATGCGACAACGCGCGACTCCGCCCGAACAGGCGGAGCCGGCTGCTTTTGCCGCGTCCCACGACATCACGGAGAAAGGAGACCGCCCATGTCCGCCACGCACGGCGAAACCCATGAATTTCGCGCCGAGATCCGTAAGCTCCTCGATATCATCACCCACTCCATCTATACAAACCGCGAGATTTTCCTGCGCGAGCTGGTGTCCAACGCCTCCGACGCCCTGGACAAGCTGCGCTTCGAGCAAAGCCGGGGCACGGCCGTGGCCGATCCCGACGAGGCCCTGGAAATCCGCATCACCGCCGACAAGGACGCCGGACGCCTGACCATCGCCGACACCGGCTGCGGCATGACCCGCGACGAACTCGTCGACCACCTCGGCACCATCGCCAAATCCGGCACCGAAGCCTTCATGAAGTCGGTGTCCGAGAACAAGGACGCCGCCTCCAACCTGATCGGCCGGTTCGGCGTCGGGTTTTATTCCGTGTTCATGGTGGCCGACCAGGTGGTGGTCACCTCCCGCTCGGCCGCCCCGGAGGCCGCCCCGGCCCGCTGGATCTCCGACGGCTCGGGCAGCTTCACCATCGAGGACGTGGACGGCGAGGTTTCGCGCGGCACGGTGATCGAGATCACCCTCAAGGAAGAGGCCAAGGAATACGCCGACCCCGAGCGCATCAAGTCGATCCTTCGCAAGCACTCCAACTTCATCTCCTTCCCGATCCTGCTTGACGGCGAAAAGACCAACACCATCCCGGCCCTGTGGCGCGAGTCCAAGTTCTCGGTGACCCCGGAGCAGTATAAGGAATTCTACCAGTTCCTCACCTACGACTCCGACGAACCGCTGGCCACCATCCACGTCAGCGTGGACGCGCCGGTGCAGTTCACGGCCCTGCTGTTTATCCCCAAGCACGGCCTGGGCCCCATGCCCATGCGCGACCAGCTCCACCACGGCCTTGACCTGTACGTGCGCCGGGTGCTCATCTCCAAGGAAACCAAGGAACTCATCCCGGAATTCCTGGGCTTCGTGCGCGGCGTGGTGGACACCGAGGACCTGCCGCTCAACATCTCCCGCGAGACGCTTCAGGAGAACGTGGTCCTGCGCAAGATCCAGTCCGTGCTGGTCAAGCAGATCCTGGACAAACTCAAGGCCATGGCCAAGGAAGACCCGGAGAAGTACAATGCCTTTTTCGCCGCCCACGGCCAGGGCTTCAAGCTCGGCTACGGCGACTACGCCCACCGCGAGGCCTTTGCCGAGCTGGTGCGCTTTGATTCCTCGGCCCTGGAGGCCAAGGACGACGGCGACGACGAGGCCGGAAAGGCCCGGCTCACCTCGCTGGCCGACTACGTCACCCGGGCCAGGGACGGCCAGAAGGCCATCTACTACCTCTCCGGCCCGTCCCGGGCGGCGCTGGACCTCAATCCGCACCTGGAAGTCTTCCGGGCCAAGGGCCTGGAAGTGCTGTACCTTTACGAGCCCATCGACGAATTCATCATGGATTCCATCGGCACGTTCAAGGACCTGAAGCTCAAGTCGGCCGAACTGGCCGACGCGGCCGAACTGGAACCCTTCGAGGGCCAGCCGGTCGAGAACAAGGCCCCGGAACTGACCCCGGAGGAGTCCGGCTCCCTGGATGATTTCCTCAAGGCCATCAAGGATCTGCTCGGCGAGCGCGTCACCGACGTGCGTCTGTCCAGCCGCCTGACCCAGAGCCCGTCGTGCCTGGTCTCGCCCGACGAGCACATGACCTCGAGCATGCAGAAGATCATCCGGCTCATGAGCAAGGACGCGACTCCCCCGAAAAAGGCCCTGGAACTCAACCGCGACCATGGGCTCATCCGCAATCTGCTGGCCATCTACCGCCGCGACGCCGCCGATCCCTTCATCGGCAAGGCTGTGGAGCAGCTCTACGACTCCGCCCTGCTGCTGGACGGCTACCTGTCCGACCCGCACCAGATGGTGGCCCGCATCAACGATCTGCTGGCCGACGCCAGCGCCCTGCACGCCAAATAGGCGGGCCTAGCCGCAAAACGCCTACGGGCCGGGGAGCGATCCCCGGCCCTTTTTGTTTGTGCGGCGCAAAGTCCCGCGCCCGGGGGAGATGGCGACGAACCCACGGGCAGGGGCGTCGCCTCCCCACGGCCCGCCTGCTGCGCCCTGCGCCCAAGGATGCCGCGAAGCCCGAACACCTCTTGCGAACGACGCGCGCCGGCCCCGCGCGCCAAGACGTCGACTGGAGGCCGGGCTTCGCCGCCGGGTCCACCGGCTGGGAAGTCGCCCCGCCAAGTGCCGGCCGTCCCGGCTGGACGCGCCGGCCGTGAAACCGTAGTTGACCGGCCATGGAAACGCTGACCGCCCTGTTCGCCCTGCTCGCCGGCCTCGACGCCGCCCTGGTCCAGGCCGTGGCCGACCACGGCGATCTCGTCTACGGGCTTATCTGGCTGACCATCTACGCCGAGACGGCCTTTGTGGTGACGGTGTTTCTGCCGGGTGGGACGCTGGTGTTCGCAGCCGCCGCCCTGGCCGCCCGGGGGACTCTTGACGTCTGGCCGGTGGCCCTGGGCTGCTATGCGGCGGCAACCTTGGGCGACATGACCAATTTCGCCATCGGCCGGGCCTTGCGCCGGGGGGCCGGCCGGGGAACCGGCGGGGGAGCCGCCGGAGCGATTCGCAAACGCCTGTTGCCGCCGGAGCAGCTCGAAGCGGCCCGCCGGGCCTTTGCCCGCCACGGCGCGGCCACGGTGCTGCTGTCGCGGTTCGTGCCGATCCTGCGGGCGGCCTTTCCCATGGCCGTGGCCATGGCCGGCATGGGTTGGGGGCGATTTGCCTGGCTGAACGCCGTCGGCAAGGTGGTCTGGGCGCTGGTGTTCGTCGGCGGCGGTTATGGGCTTGGCGGCATCCCCTGGTTCGCCCGCCATTTCGGCGCGGTGGTAGTGGCGGCGGCGCTTTTTCCGTTGGTCGTGGCCGGGTTGCGACACGTGGTCATGCGCTGGCTGGATCGTCCCTAATAGACAGAACTATGCCTTGGGCAACCGAACCTCGCGCCAGAATAGTTTGATAGCGCTCATGCCTGTCGTTGCCGGACCACCGCGAAACGGTCATGTGCGGGTGCCGCGACCAGCGATGATCGGAATTGACAGAAGACCGCAAACTGTCCATAGGAACTTTTATAAAAAAAGGAGCTCCTATGGACATTTCAAAGATCACACGGTTTCTTATCAGTCACCTTATCCATCCTCGCCTCTTCAAAAGCCCAAAATTTCTTGCTTTTTTTGCTGCAGCCATGGTTACGTTCCCGTTCTTCATGCATTTCGCCCCAGAGGGAGGGAGAATCACTGCCCTGGCCTTGGCCCTGGAATTGGTCCTCATCATACTCGTCATCCTGTGGGACAGAGTTGTCACTATCTCTGACAGCCATTGCGTCCGAATTTTCTCGGATGCCACAAAAGCGCAGAAAGAATTTCTCGATGGCCTTGAAAATAGCTGCACGCCCAAGGAAGTCCTCATCATCCACCACAGCGGCAACAACCTCAATCACGCGCTGCTCTTTCTCGTCGAGCGTTCGGATTTTACTAATATAAAGATTTGTCTCAAAGACCATGAGACAACGATAAGTCCCCACCAAAGAGAAGTCATCTGCTCTTTTAAAAGATCTATTCCATACTACTTTCGTGATGACCCAAGATTCAAGTGGCACTACTACGCTGCGCCGGCCAGCGTCAGGGGCATACTGGTCAAGGACGAGGCGATATGCATCGGATGGTACACATACGAAGGGTTCAGCAGAGCCACCGCCCGGATCGAGACCGACAACAATAAAGTCTGGGGACATAATACCGGTGCGATAGTCGTCCGCAAGGAGTCTCCCGAATTCGAGGAAATCCAAAGCTTTTTTATCTCGACCTTCGAGATGTTGACCAACGGGGCGACTTGGCTCGACGCCCAAAGTATAGCCGCCGGCGAGCCTGCCGACACTTGCGCCGCGACGTCACCTCCCGCGGCTTAGACCCCTGCCGTGCTTCCTGGCCTCCGGCTAGAACAGATACCCGTAGGTGCTCGCCAGTTTGTCCGTCCGGCCAAGGAGCGCCTCGGCGGTCTGGTCCACGCCGGAGGCGTCCACGATGCCGGCCTCGGAGGCCAGGAAGTACTTGAGCGCCCCCTCCCGGGAGGAGAAGAGCCAGGAGACGCTGTAGATCGAGCACAGATTGGGCCGGCCCGGGAACTCCTCCTTGGTCTTGAGCACGATGACCAACTTCTTCTCATCCTTGTTGGTGGGCGTCATGAGCGAGGAGCGGCCCAGCAACTCCTTGATCCGATAGGCCAGGCGCGCCCCCACCGGGTCGGCGTCGTCGTGCTCCACGGCCACGGGCGTCGTTTTAACCCCCGCCTCGTCGCCCTTTTTTGCGGGCGGCGCCGGCGCCGGCGCGGGCGGGTTGCAGG
>JAEZMB010000050.1 GCA_023435825.1 Pseudomonadota bacterium
GGATTGTCATAGTTAAAAGTTCCATAATTGGAGGACGATTATACTATCCAATTTTATATTGGGCGTTTTATGTATTTTATAAAAGCTAAAAGCTTATTACATGAGGATGTGGAAAAAGTGAGTTGTACAATTTTTTATGAAGGAAAGCTTAAAGAAAATGCTGATATTCAAAATGTTATAGAATTAATTAAAAACAATGCTAAGAATATTGATTGTAGTATTATTGAGAAGAAGGATTCTATAACTTTGCTATTTAATCAAGGTAAGACTGAACCTCTTGTATTTGATTTTAAGAATGATAATATTGATAATTTTTGTAAATGGAATGGAATCGAGGAAAAAGAGTTTTACAAGATTTTTGATATCCTTATTGCTATTAAGCCTTATTTTAAATCACTTAAAGTCAAAGATGACGGCGGATTTTGGTATATTTATAATACTATGCATAAACCCTGTAAGGTTAAGAGAAGGACATCATTGAGTAACGATGAAATAAAGCTGTTAGAACGAATAAAAACAAACAGCTCAATAGAACTTAGTCAAATAGAGAAAGATATGTATAAACAAATGTATCATAACATTGAAGGTTCAGGTCCATATAGCTATAGAATTTGGCGTTTGATTGTACAGGATATTGTAAAATTATTTGATATTACTGAATTAGATAAAAATACATTTACACATTTAATTAAAAAAGCCAATAAAATAATTCCTGATTATTTTAGCATTGAAAATTTTTCAGTAAATTTAATGGCACTAATTGTAACATTATGGGTTGGAGAATATATGTTATATAAGGATTTAGGAACTGTTTCTTTGCTTGATAATAATATACGAGGTAAAAGTAGCAGTATTAAAGCAGCTGTATGGGGTATTATGTTGTAATAGCTATTTAGCTTTGTCATAAAACAGCTTTCTCACAATGCCATAATCAGCTCTTGATGATGCCGATTTTAAATATTTTCCTTAGACAATTAAATTATCTACAGCAGGAAACCAATTATATGTAACCCAGGCTCAGAGACAGTCTCCACCATCTGGTCAAAATACTAACCAGATGCTAGAACCTGCTGCACTATGTGCCAGCCTAACATATCAATCCCCTACTGTAAATAAATGAAATGCCATCGCAAGTATTTTATGGAAGTTCTCCTTCGATAACCAGTTTTACCATGTGATCATCAACTAATTTTCTAGCTCGTTGTGCTGCGTACAGCAGGCAATGAGTACAAAGCTTGTTGACAGCTCTTACTGAACCGGCAGAATATTTATATATCTCATCTACAGCTTTTTCAGTGAAAACCTCATGACTGCACTTAGCATAATCCATATGCCTTTGTATATATTCACCAATCTGTGAACGATCAAGCTGCGGCAGCTCGCATTTAATGTCAATTCTCTGTCGTATGGCAGAATACCTTTGAAGCTTAAGCTTATCCCACAATTCATTTTGACCTACTAAAATCAGTGCCATTGGACTTATTGAATCCATTTGATAATTTAATAGGAATCTGATTTCTTCTAGGGTTTCTCGGTCTAAAAGATGTGCTTCATCAACGATGCACACAACTTTTTTCTTATGGACTCCTCTTAAAATCTCAAGTTCTTTATGGAGCTGTCTTTTTGCATCTCCACGATAAAACTTAGCTTCTGTTCCAAGCTGTTCTAGCAGGCCTTTGTAGAACCATCTCGGTGTAAGTTTTGAGTCAGAAAGATAGAGCATGGTATATTTTGATAAATCTAATGAGGCCGTAAACTTTCTGATTGCAGTCGTTTTACCACAACCTACATCTGCAGTTAATATTGCAAAGAGCTGTCGTTCTGCGGCATAGGTTAGCCTTCCTTGAACTTCTTGGTGTATGACAGATTCATACAATTCATCTGTTGGAATATCTCTTGTAAATGGTGATGAAGATAATTCAAAAAACTTCTCAATCAATATTCTCACCTCCAAGATTTCTGTAACTTACTGCTATTGCTTTTCTTGTGCGGTGAGTGATATTTGCTTTGTTTAATCCGTCAAGCATCCTTGAACTCTCTGCTTGGACTTCTGTAAGGTATTCGTGCAGTTTTACCTGAACTCCACAGTTTTCACCAATTTCTAATCGCTTAACCTTGTATGGCTTTTTATCCTTATGATGAATTTCAATTTCGTCTGTCCATAATGGATCATAATATATTTCTACTTTGCGGCCTATTAAGTCCATTCCCACTTCATATTTGCTGCCATCAAAGCTTATGCAGCCTGTTTTGTCAACTCTGCGTTCCTGAGTGTGTAAAAATGCTTCTGCACATTTTTCTATATCTATATATGTAAGTGGCCGTGTGTCTGTTTTAAATGCAGTTTCAGGTGATATATCGCCTAATGATGTATGAGTCTTCTTATGGTAGTATTCATTAATCCATACATCTAACATGTGATTAAGTTCATCAAGACTTTTAGGTTTAGATAGTGCAGCTTCTTTTAAAAATACATCTAAATGCTTGTTAAAGGATTCAATTTTGCCTTTTCCTTCAGGGTGGTAAGCCTTCGCATGCAAAAGTCTTATT
>JAEZMB010000137.1 GCA_023435825.1 Pseudomonadota bacterium
ACGCCGGGCAGGGCGGCGGCGTCGGGCGTGGCGGCCAGGGCAAAGGGACCGCCCGGGGCCAGACGCGGGATGGCCGGATCGCCCCGGCCCAGGGCGTCGCCCCCGGCCAGCCGTTCGAGGATGGCCCGGGGGCCGGCCAGGGGCTGGGCCGTGCCGGACAGCGTGGCGGCAAGGGCCAGGTCGTCGAGGTGGAGGTAGCCTTCCTCCAGGCCCGGGGAAAGGGTCAGGCGCAGGGAGAAGCGGCGGCAGCCGGCAAGCCGGCCGGTCAGGTCGATGTCGCGGCCCAGCTTGCGGCAAGTGTTGTAGATGGGGATTTCCAGCAGGCTCGGGCAGGGGCCGGCGTCCAGGCCGGCAAAGTCGGCGTCGGTGAGGCGGGCGAGCGGGGCAAAGGGGCCGCCGTCGCGGCTGGCCTCGATGTCCACGAAGCAGGGGGCCTGGTGGCCGGCGTGGCGTTTGTACAGGCGCAGGCCGGCGGACAGGGCGGCGGCGTCCAGGGTCACGCCGTCCGGGACCAGGAAATCGTAGCGCAAGATTCCCGGCCGGATGCCGATGGGGGCCAAAAGCGAGCGTTCCGGGTCCGGGGCGAGGTTGGCCAGGCTTGCCGCGTCGGCGTAGACGCGCAGGTCGTCAAAGGTGTCGGCGTAGGTGAAGCGGCCCGACGCGTCCGGGATAAGCGCCATGGGGGCGCGGCGCACGATCCCCAGGCGCTGCGCCCGGGTGCGGAAGATGGAGATGGCGAAATCGGCCACCGGCGCGGCCCCGGGCAGCTCGACCATGGGCGCGCCGATGCTGTTTTGCACGGCGAGCGTTCGCAGATAGCCGGCCTCGGGCGCGCCGGCCGTCTCGGCCAGGGGGGCCATGCGGCCGTCCAGATACCAGCCCAAGCCGAAACGCTTGATGGGCGCTTTGTAGCCGAAATATTCCACGCTCTCGGCCGGCCCCCGGGCCGTGGCCAGGAAGGCGGCCAGTTCCTTGTCGTAGCTGATGGTGTGGGCCCACAGGCGCGGCAGGTCGCCGTACTGGGGCAGGGCCAGGGCGGCGGCGAGCAGGCCGGCCAGGGCGGTCTTGCCCCAGGTCGGACCGGGCAGGAGCGCGCCAAGGGCGGCCGCGCCGTTGCCGGCGAGCAGGAGCAACGCCGGCAGCAGCAGCACGAAATGGCGGGTGGAGAGGATCTCGTTCATCTCGGACTTGGCCGTGATGATGGCGGCCACCGAAGCCAGGCTCGGCAGGATGACCAGCAGCGTCTGGAGCCATTGGCGACGCCGCAAGGCCGCAAGCAGCCCAAGCCCGGCCGCGCCAGGCAGGATATACGGCCAGAGCCCGGGGGCGGGATGGGCGTAGCGCCCGAAATCGGCCAGCACGCCGGCAAAAAGCGGCCAGTCGAACCGGGCCAGGGCGCGCACGGCCGGGTTGTGGAAGGTCTCCTGGATGAAAAAGAGTCCCGGCAACCAGGGCAGATAGGCCAGCCCGGCCAGGGCGAAGGAACAAGCCGCCCAGGCCACGCGGCGGCGGTCAGTGGGCGCGGCCCCGGGGCGTCCCGCCGCGTCGCGGCGGTGGGCCAGGAGAAAGGCGGCGGCTAAAGCCGCCTGGGCGGCCAGGGCCGGCGCGCCGACGTAGGCGGTATAGAGCAGGGCCGCGCCCAAAAGCGCGTAAAGCAGCCAATCGCGCCCCCGGCCACGGTTGAGCGCCTGCCACAAGGCCAACTGGCTGGCCGAGAAGACCAAGAGCAGCAGGACATAGACCTTGATCGAACGCGAGGCGGCCACATGGTAGAGGCAGCCGGCGGCCAGCACCCCGCAGCCCAGGCCGGCGGCCGTGGAAAATAGCGCCCGGCCCAGGAAAAACAGCACGACCACCGTGAGCGCTCCGGCCAGCGCGCCCGAGAATTTGACCGCGTAGACGCTGTGGTCGAAGCCCAGGATGGTGTGTTCCAGGGCGTAGTACAGGGGCGGGTGGAAATCGTAGGTGGTGCGCGACGGCCCGAGCCATTGCTGGATGCGGGCCATTTCGGCCGGGGGCATGGAGGCGCGGTCCAGCGCCAGCCAGTCGTCTTCCCACAGCGATTCGCGGTCGAGGTGGGGCAGCCGGGCGCACAAGGCCAGGGCGAAAAGCCCCAGGGCCAGCAAAAGGACGGGGAGTTGTCGCGGCATGTCGGCGTATCCTTGGCGCGCCCCATCAGGCGGCGTCGCGAGACGCTTGTAGCGCCCGCGCCGCCGTGGAGCAAGAGAGGCGGCCGGGGGGCAGCCGCAAACGCCACAAGCGCGCCACGGGTTCGTCACACGCCCGGCCTAACCGTTTCGCCATGCCCGAAACGGAGGAAAAAACCATGCGCCGACACGTCCTGCCGCCCTTTAGCGCGGCCCATATCAACCGCCTGGCCTGGATCATCCTGGCCCTGCTTGTGCTGGCCGCCACCAGCGCCCATGCCGCCGCGCCCAAGTACGTCTTTTTCTTCATCGGCGACGGCCTGGCCATGGCCCAGCGCAGCGCCGCCGAGTATTTCCTGGCCGCCAAGGACGCCAAGCCCGAACCCGGCATCGTCAAGCTCGTCATGAACAAGATGCCGGTCCAGGGCATGACCACCACCTATTCGCTCAATTCCATCATCACCGACTCCGGCGCGGCCGGCACCGCCCTGGCCACTGGCGTCAAGAGCTACAACGGGGCCATCGGCGTGGACGGGGCCAAAAAGCCCGTGCCCAGCATGGCCGAAAAGGCCCGGGACAACGGCATGAAGGTCGGCATCGTCTCCAGCGTGTCCCTGGACCATGCCACCCCGGCCTGCTTCTACGCCCATCAGGCCAGCCGCAACAATTACTACGAGATCGCCCTGGACGCCGCCAAAAGCGGCTTCGACTACTTCGGCGGCGGCGGCTTCAAGGACCCGGCCGGCAAGAAGTCCAAGATCGAAGGCGAAAAGCAAAACGCCCTGGAGGCCATGAAGGCCGCCGGCTACACCGTGGCCGACACGGCCGAGGCCATAAAGGCCGCCAAGCCCGGAACCAGGCTCGTGGCGCTCAATCCCGAACTCGACGCCGACAAGGCCCTGCCCTACGCCCTGGACGGCGACAAGAAAGGCCTGACCCTGGCCGACTACACCGCCAAGGGCATCGAACTGCTGGACAACCCCAAGGGCTTCTTCTTCATGGTCGAAGGCGGCAAGATCGACTGGGCCTGCCACGCCAACGACGCCGCCGCCTCCATCGAGGACACCCTGGCCTTTGACGCCGCCGTGGCCGAGGCCGTCAAGTTCGCCGAAAAGCACCCCCAGGAGACGCTTATCGTCGTCACCGGCGACCACGAGTGCGGCGGCCTGACCCTGGGCTTCGCCGGCACCCGCTACGGCAACTACTACGACTACCTCAAGAACCAGAAAGCGTCCTTCGAGGGCTTCACCGCCGCCCTCAAGGACTACAAGAAGACCCACGACGCCGCCTCGGCCTCCTTCGAGGACGTCGTGCCCCTGATCAAGGCGAACTTCGGCCTCATCGTCCCCACCCAGGCCGACCTCGAAGCCATGAAGACCGTGGCCAAGCCCGACGAGAACGTGACTTCCCCGGCCAACCCCTATGGCCTGTACCTGCGCGACTTCGAAGTCGTGGCCGTCAAGGACGCCTTCACCCGCTCCATGCAGGGCGAGTCCCAGAAGTCCGGCGACGAAATGGACTACCGGGCCTACGGCGGCTACGAGCCCCTGGCCGTGGCGCTCACCCACATCCTGGGCCAGAAAGCCGGCATCGGCTGGACCAGCTACTCCCACACGGGCGTGCCCGTGGTCACCTCGGCCGCGGGGCCGGGCGCGGAAAGCTTCGCCGGCTACTACGACAACACCGACCTGGCCAAGAAGCTCATGGGCGCTCTGGGCGACAAGCAGATCGCTAGTAATTAGAAGAAGAAAGAAGAGGGAAGATGCCTCCGGCGGGGGGGGGGGGGGGGGGGGGGGGGGGGGGGGGGGGGGGGGGGGGGGGGGGGGGGGGGGGGGGGGGGGGGGGGGGGGGGGGGGGGGGGGGGGGG
>JAEZMB010000195.1 GCA_023435825.1 Pseudomonadota bacterium
ACATGGCCTCCGGGGGCGGGGGCCCGGTGCCCCCCCGACCCCCCGATTGGAGAAAGGTTTAAAGGGGGGCGCGGGGCTGATTGATTGGCCGGGAAGCGAGAGAGGCTGACGCGATACGTGCTTAAAGGCGGCCGGAACTGGGGTTCCGGCCGCCTTTGTCGTTTCGGGATGGGGTTAACCGGCTGGGCGGGCTTCGCCGCGCCGGGCGTCGAGGTAATACAGCACCGGCACCACCATGCGCGAGAAAATGGTGGCCGCCACCTCGCCGGCCATAAGCGAAATGGCCAGCCCCTGGAAGATGGGGTCAAAAAGGATCACGAAGGCCCCGCCGACCACGCTCACGGCCGTGAGCAGCATGGGCCGGAACCGCACCGCCCCGGCCTCCTCCACGGCCTTGGCCAGGGGGAGACCCTCGGCCCGGCGCATCTCAATGAAATCCACCAGGATAATCGAGTTGCGCACAACGATCCCGGCCCCGGCGATGAACCCGATCATGGACGTGGCCGTGAAAAAGGCCCCGGCCATGGCGTGGGCCGGCACAATGCCGATAAGCGACAGCGGAATGGGGGCCATGATCGCAATGGGCACGGTGTAGGAGCCGAACCAGCCCACGGTCAGCAGATAGATAAGCCCCATGACCACGGCAAAAGCCAAGCCCATGTCGCGGAAGACCTCGTAGGTGATCTGCCATTCGCCGTCCCACTTGAGGGACAGGTCGAAGGTCTGCTCGGGCGTGCCGTTCCACAGGATGGGCAGCGCGTGTTGCCCGGCCGTGTTCCAGGCCCCCTTGCCCTCGGCCCCCAGGGAAGCCAGGGAATCGTTTATCCGGTTGATGGCGTAGATCGGGCTTTCCTCGCGCCCGGCCACGTCGGCCGTGACGTAGACCACGGGCAGCAGGTTCTTGTGATAGAGCCGGCTGGGCTGGGTCACGGTCTGGATGGAAGCGATCTGGGCCAGGGACACGAGCCTGCCGCCGTCACCGGCCACGGACACGGCTTCAAGACTGGACGCGTCGGGCCGGAAGGCGGCCGGCAGCCGCACCACGATGGGCGCGTCCTCCCGGGCGGCGGCGTCGTGGAGCAGCCCGGCCGTCGTGCCGTCAAAGGCGGCGGCCACGTCGGCCAGGGCCCGGGCCGGGTCGATGCCGGCGGCCAGGGCCTTGTCGCGCTCGATGCGAATAACGCGCTCGGGGCGCGGGTCGTCCACGTACCAGTCCACGTCCACCACGTCGGGGGTGGCCAGCATGACGTCGCGCACCTGGGTCGCCAGGGCCAGACGCGAGGCGTCGGTGGGGCCGTAGAGTTCGGCCACCAGCGTCTGCAGCACCGGCGGCCCGGGCGGGGCCTCGGCCACCTTGATGCGTGCCCCATGCCGGGCGGCGATGGGAGTAAGCGTCTCGCGCACGGCCTTGGCGATGGCATGGCTTTGGAGTTTGCGCTCACCCTTAGGCAACAGGTTGACGGCGATCTCGGCTTCGTTCTGGCCGCTTCGCAGGTAGTAGTGCCGGATAAGCCCGTTAAAGGTCATGGGCGCGGCCGTGCCGGCGTAGATGACGGCGTCCGCGGCTTCGGGACGGGTGAGCGCCGCCCCGGCCAGTTCACGGGCCACGGCGGCGGTGCGCTCCAGGGTCGTGCCGCGCGGCATGTCCAGGACAACGGAAAATTCGCTCTTGTTGTCAAAGGGCAGCATCTTGACCAGCACGGCCTTAGCCGGAAAAAGGGCGCAGGCCCCGAGAAACAGCGCCCCGACCAGGGAAAGAAACCCCCAGCGCCAGGCCGGGCGGGTCAGCAGCCGGTCCATGAGCCACAGATACAGCCGCGTGCCGGCGTCGTCCGGGATGGCGGCGTGGGCCACGGCCACGGGCCTAAGCGCCCGCTTGGCCGTCCAGGGGGTGATGAGAAAAGCCACCACCATGGACAGCAGCATGGCCACGGACGCGCCAACGGGCATGGGCCGCATGTAGGGACCCATGAGCCCGCCCACGTAGGCCATGGGCGCGATGGCGGCGATGACCGTGAAGGTGGCCAGGACCAGCGGCGCGCGCACTTCGCTGACGGCGTCGACAATGACGTCGGACAGCCGCCGGCCCTTGGCGTCCGGCAGCCCCAGCCGGCGCACGATGTTTTCCACGTCCACGATGGGGTCGTCGACCAGGATGCCGATGCAGAAAATCAGCGCGAAAAGGGTCACGCGGTTGAGCGTATAGCCCATGAGCCAGTAGGTGGCCAGGGTGACGGCCAGGGTCACGGGCACGGCCACCATGACCACGAGACTGGCCCGCAGCCCGAGAAACAGCGCCACCACCCCGCCCACGGTGACGGCGGCCAGGATGAGGTGTTCCAGCAGCTCGTCCACCTTATGCCGGGCCGTGGCCCCGAGATTGCGGGTGACGGTGGTTTCCAGGTCGGCCGGCAGCACATAGCCGCGAAGGCCTTGGATGCGCGTGAGCGCCGCGTCGGCGATGCGCGAGGCGTTTTCGCCCAGGCGCTTGGCCACGGACAGCGTCACGGCCGGATGGGCCTCGCCGGGCCGGGGCGCTTCCCGGCCGGAAGCCGCTTCCATGGCCGGGCCGGGCACGAAAAAGACGTAGTCGTCCGGGTCGTCGGCTCCGTCGCGCACGGTGGCCACATCGGCCAGATAGACCGGCCGGCCTTCGCGCACGGCCACCACGGCCCGCTCCAGCTCCTTTTGGCTGCGAAAGAAATTGTCCAGCCGCACGGCCACGGCCGCGCCGGCCTCGTAGGTTTCGCCCACGGCCCGGGCGGTGTTCTGCCGGCCCAGGGCGTCCAGCACATCGGCCATGTCCAGGCCCCGGGCGCGCAGCCGGTCGGGGTCGGGCTCCACCATGACGGCCCGCTTGCGTCCGCCGGCCACCACCGTCTCGCCCACGCCCGGGATGCGGCGCACCTCGTCGTTGACGGCGTTGGCCATGGCCCGCAGCTGGCGGCCGTCGTAGGGGCCGCCCCAGAAGGTGACGGCCAGCACCGGCACGTCGTCGATGGAGCGCGGCTTCAGGATGGGCCGCTCGCAGCCCGGCGGAATCCAGTCCAGGTGCTGGTAGAGCCGGGCGTAGGCGGAAACCACGCTGCGCTCCACGTCCGAGCCGACCTTGAAACGCACGACAGTGAGCGCCTCGCCGTCGCCGGCCGTGGAATAGAGGTACTCCACGCCCGGAATCTCCCAGAGGATGCGCTCCATGGGCGCGATGACCCGGTTTTCCATCTCCTTGGGCGTGGCCCCGGGCATGGACACGTGGACGTCGATCATGGGCACGACGATCTGCGGTTCCTCTTCGCTGGGCGTGGCCCACACGGCCAGCACCCCGGCGCACAGGGCGGCGACGATAATCAGCGGCGCGAGCTTGGCGTCGACGAAATGGGCGGTCAGCCGGTGCAGCCAGTCACCGTGGCGGCCCGGATGCTCCTGGCCGCTCACTGACCGGCTCCGGGGGCCAGCCGGTCGCCGTCGCGCAGGGTCGCCCCGGCCGGGCAGGCCACCCGGTCGCCGTCGGCCAGGCCGCTTATGACCTCGACGAACCGGTCGTCGCCGGCCTTGCCCTCGAAGGCTTCGGAATCGGTCAGATAGGTGGCCCCGGCGAAGGCCACGGCGGCAAAGCTGCCGCCGGTCTTGACCACGCGCAGGCCAAGGGTCCCGTCCGGTCCGGCCACGGCGGCCATGGGCAGGTCGCCGCGAAGGCTCAGGCATGAAGCCGGCAGCAACAGCTTCGAGGCGGTGCGGGCCGGCACGTAGACCCGGCCGAACATGCCGGCCCGGGGCGGCCCGACGGCGTCCGGCACGGGATCAGGCAAGGCGCATTTGATCTTGAACGACCGGCTGGCCGGGTCGATGCGGCCAACCACGGCGGCCACCGTGACGGGAAAGGGCTTGGGGGCCAGTCCCGGCACGGAGGCCAGGATGGTTTGGCCCTGGCGCAGGGCGGGCAGCAGGGTTTCGTCCACCTGGGCGGCCAGGTCGAAGCGGCCGGTGGTGGCGTCGAAGAGCGCCAGGGGCGCGCCGGCGGCCACGAAGGCCCCCTTGTCGACATAGCGCCGGGCCAGGATGCCCTCGAAGGGCGCGGTGACCGTGGCATAGCCGCGCAGCACGGCCAGCTCGGAAAGCCTGGAGGCCACAGCCTGTTCCTTGGCCCCGGCGGCCTCGCTCTGGCGGGCCAGGGCGTCGGCCTCGGCCCGGGCCTTGTCGTAGTCTTCCTGGCTGACAGCCTTCTGGCCGAGCAGCCGGCCCATGCGCTCCATGGTGGTCCGGGCCAGGGCAGCCCGGGCGGCCAGGGCTTCCTTCTCGCGCCGGGCCTGGTCGCGTTCGGCGGAAAGGGCCTGTTCCTGGCCGGCCAGTTCGCGTTCGTCCAGGCGCAGGATGGGCGCGCCAGGGGCGAGCTTCTGCCCTTCCTCGGCCATGACGGCCACGACGGTGCCCGTGGCCTTGCTGGACAGGGTGACGCTTTGTTCGGACTCCACCTGGGCCGTAAACGAGCGGCATTCCACCGCGTCGGCCCGTGCGGCGACGCGAACAGGCACGTCGACCACGCGGCCTTCGGCTTTCTTGGCCGGTTTTTCGCCGGAACACCCGGCCAGGGCAAGGGCCGCAACGCAGAGGATGGCAAGCAGATTTCGCATGTTCCAGGGCATTGCATCGCCAGGAACGCTTGTCAACGGCGGTTTTTGGTTTTGCCGATGTATTGCCGCGTCCTGCTGCGAGGCGTTTCATAGCAAGACCATGGGAAATACAGCATCGCTGCGCCCATGTCCCGCGTCCCTTCGTCCCCTTTCACCCCTCCACAGGTGGGGTTTCCCAACCGACCAGAAAGCCGCTTCACGCCGAAAAGCCTTTACCCCCTTTCTTTATGTGGGGGGTCTGGGGGCCTCAGGCCCCCCGCCGCCGGGGGCATCA
>JAEZMB010000272.1 GCA_023435825.1 Pseudomonadota bacterium
GAGCCGGCGTCGCCACGGGCTGCGGGGCCGGCGCGACTGCCGGTTGCGGGGCCGTCGTCGCCATGGGCTGCGGCGCAGGCGTGGTCATGGCCGGCGCGACAGGCGCGGCTGTCGCTGCGGGTTTCGGGGCGGCGACGGGCTGGGAAGCCGGCGATGTCTGGGTCGAGGCGGCCGGCTGGCCGGCAGGCTGGGGCTTGCCCGCGAACAGTCCGGTCTTGGGCTCGGGATGGGGTTGGCGCACCGGATCGGGAATGGACAACGTCTCGGACGCCTGGCGAGAAGGACCGGATTCCACGCCGGAGGTGGCTTCCTGCATCTGCTCCTGGCGCTGCTGTTCTTCCTGGCGGATGGTGCTGTCGGCCTGGCGCATCTTTTCCAGACGGCGCTTGAGGATTTCCTCCTGGGTCAGGGCCGAGGCGGACGTGGCCGCCAGGACGAGGGACGCGGCGATAAAGCAGGAGACGATACGTCTCATGGGCGGTCCTTTAAAAAAGCCGGCGCCGCTTAGGGTTTAGCCGGGATATTGAGCACTTGCCCGTCACGCAGGGTGTCGGGATGCATGTCGCCGTTGGCCCGGGTGATGTCTTCCACGCTGACGCCGAACTTGTGGGCGATGCGTGACAGATGGTCCCCGCGCTGCACGGTATAGGTCGTACCCTCGGATTTCTTGCCGCCGTCGGCCTTGCCCTTGGCGTCCTTGGTCTCCTTGGCGTCCTTTTCCTTTTTGCCTTTTTCGGGCTTGGCCTTGACGGCCGGCTCGGCCACGGGGGCGGGAATCTCGATGACTTCCTCGCCCTTAAAGGGCACGGCCAACTGCTTGCCGTCGCCGGGACGAACCGGAGCCGGGGCATTGGGGGCGGGCGCGGCGGCCTTGGCGGTGTTCCTGGCGTCGTCCTTGAGGAAAGCGGCGTACTCGCTTTCCGACAAGCCGCCGTCGAAATCGGCGTCCGCCTTGGTGAACATATCCGGAGTCACGTCCGGGAAAACGAACAGCAGCTCCTCATAGGAGATCTTGCCGTTTTTATCGTGATCGACGTTACGGAAGGATTCCTTGTCCCCTCCGGAGCAGGCGCTGACCAGGGCGACAAGGCCCAGGGCAACCATGGCGATGACTGACCGCATAGGCTCCTCGTATCTGGCGTTGAAAAGTCGGCGTATGCCGGCATTTGAAGCTGGCGCTTACCATGGGGGCAATCGGCAAGTCACGTGAAAAAAAAGAGGGATTTGTTCATCAAGTTCCGACCGGCCGGGATTGTGGACTTGCCGACTCCCCCAAGCCGGGCGTACCACGGCCTGGGACGGCCGGCCGCAAGGGCCGGCCGTCCCAGACATTACCGCATACGACGGGAGGCTGTGATGGATATTGCCACGCTTCGAAAGACCGCCAAGGAAGAACTCAAGGGCTATTGCCGGGTGTGCCCGGTCTGCAACGGCCGGGTCTGCGCCGGCGAAGCCCCGGGCATGGGCGGCATGGGCACGGGCTTGGCCTTTACGGCCAACCTGGAGGCCCTGTCCAAGGTCCGGCTCAACATGCGCACCCTGCACGGCGTCAAGACGGCCGACACAACCATCGATCTGTTCGGCAAGACCTTGTCCATGCCGATCCTGGCCGCGCCCATGACCGGCGTGCTCTACAACATGGGCGGCCGGCTGCCCGAGGACGAATTCATCCGCCGCATCATCGAGGGCGCGGCCCAGGCCGGAACCATCGGCGCTTGCGGCGACGGCGCCGACCCGGCCATGTTCGACAGCGGCCTGGCCGCCATCGCCGCCAAGGCCGGCCATGGCATCCCGTTTATCAAACCTCGCGCCCAGGACGCGGTCATGGCCCTTCTCAAACGCTCGGCCGAGGCCGGCGTGGCGGCCGTGGGCGTGGACGTTGACGGCGCGGGCCTGGCCGTCATGGCGCTGAAGGGCCAGCCGGTCTCCCCCAAGACGCCCGAAGAATTGCGGGAACTGGTCGGAACCACGACCACGCCATTCATCGTCAAGGGCGTCATGACCCCGGACGAGGCCGAGATCGCCTTTGCCGCCGGAGCGGCCGCCATCGTGGTTTCCAACCACGGCGGCCGGGTGCTCGACCACACCCCGGGCGCGGCCGAGGTGCTGCCGGCCATTGCCCGGGCCGTCAAGGGCCAGGGCATCATCCTGGCCGACGGCGGCGTGCGCACCGGAGCCGACGTGCTCAAGTACCTGGCCCTGGGGGCCGACGCCGTGCTGGTGGGCCGTCCCCTGGTCATCGGCGCGTTCGGCGGCGGAGCCGAGGGCGTGGCCATGCTGCTGCAAAAAATGCGGGCCGAGCTGGTCGCGGCCATGCTCCTGACCGGCACGGCCTCGGTGCGCGAGGTGTCGCCGCGCATCATTTCGGTATTGTCCTGATCCGGGCCGGCCATGGCCGGCCTAGCAGCAAAAAGCCTCGGCCGGATGTTTGAGCGTCCGGCCGGGGCTTGCCTGTTTTCTGGCGATGCGGCGTTTCGTGCGCTGTCCTTAACAATACACCAGCAATAAACCGGTGTTTGTTATGCAAAACCAATGGATTTAGGCTGCTGCCGAGGTCACGCCCTGTGCGCTCACGCGGATGCGGCGTCTAGCCATCCAGGCCGACAGGCGCGTCGCCGTCCTTCCAGGTGAGTGCGATGGAGAGTTTTTTCTTGGACTTGCCGGGCTTGGATTTCTCCTTGAAGCTGATCTCCAGCTGGGCCAGGCGCGGCAGGTCCACGCAGGCCGGTCCGTTTTCGCCGTTGGCGGCCAGCTTGCCCTGCTTGAGGCCGGTGACGATTTTTTCCAGCACGACGGCGGCGTCGTAGGTCAGCAGTTTTTCATCGCAGTGGAAGAGATCGGTTTTATCACCCATGGTGCGCTCCTTTGCGGGTCTATTTCAGCGGAACCAACTTCTTCAATAACCATTTTTGGGCAAGCTGTCATGACGAGCGCGAGAAATTCCGGTCGCGGCGGCGAGACGGAGCCTGTTGCTGAACCCGGCGCGGATACGTGGACCCGCCACGAGGCAAGGGGCGAAAGCCTGTTTTCCTGGAAAAGTCGATGGCGGCAGCGTCGCCGACGAAGCGGGGTGAAGCGTGACAACGGGGGACAGGGCACGCCGAACGCGGGCGAGGGGTGACGCTTGGTCGGCAAACTTCAGCCGAACCTGGGTGGCAACGATCAGCATTCCGACATCGCCGCAGCGAACAGGAAACCGGGAAAAGCGCTCCAGGCGACGGACGCGGCGTGCTTACGCGGGCAGAAAATCGTACGGCCCCGGCCCCTGGACCAGTAGCAGCCGGCAGACGCCCTCGCCGACGTTGGCCACTTCGTGGAGCCGGCCCGGGACCACGCTGGCGTGTTGGCCAACGCTGAGGGCCATGGCCTCGCCGGTGTCCGGGAAGCGGACGGCGGCCCGGCCTTCCAGGCAAAAGGTCGTGTCCGTGACCTGGCTGTGGCGATGGGGCGGGATGGACTGTCCTGGGGCCAGGGTCATGAGCGTCACCCGGGCCTGATCGGTCATGAGGATGGTTTCCTTGCCGGCGATCACGTAAAGCGGCGTGGCGGCCATGGGCGTTGCTCCCGTCACATCGGGCTGGCGATGCGGTTATCCAGAGGGCGGCGGCTGTTCTGACGATGAGGCATGGCCATGGCTCACATTTGGCTGGCGATGCGTTTTTTCCAGAGGGAATAGGCGTTTTTGGTCAAATGGATGCCGTCCTCGGTGAAATTGGGGCCGAGCTTGCCGTCGTCGGCCAGGAAGGCGTCGTAGAGGTCGACGTAGCGCACAAAGGCGTTCTTGCGGTCGCAAAGGGCCTTCAAGCGTTCGTTGGTGGAGACGATGACGGCGTTGTCGATGTTCTGGGATCGGGTGGGCAGGATGCTTTGCACGTAGATGTGGGTATAGGGCGAGAGGTGTTGGATCTTGTTGATGATCTTGTCGTAATTGTCGAGGATTCGGTCCGGGGCGGCGATTTCGTTGATGCCGACCATGAGGAAAACCTTGCCCGGCCGTTTCTGGGCGATGGGTTCGATGCGGCGCAGCAGGTCGGCGCTGGTGGAGGACTCCACGCCGCTGATGAAGACCTTTTGCGGTTCTTCGAAAAGGTTATAGATTTCCCAACCCTTGGTGATGCTGTCGCCGCAAAAGACGATCTGCATGGCGAGCAGGGCAGGCAGCACGGGATTCACGGAATGCGCCTCCGGATCTGCGGTCGCTTTCGGGCAGAGATGCCCTGATGCATGAAACTAAGCGGCGAGGCGAATCTGGTCAAGGGAAGCGGCGGCCTACCAGGGCGTCCGCCGAACGGAAAACATCGCGCCCGGCCCGCGCAAAGGGGGGCCGGGGGCGCTGTGCAAAAGGCGGGG
>JAEZMB010000308.1 GCA_023435825.1 Pseudomonadota bacterium
ACGGCCTCGGCGACGGCGTCCGCGCCCACGCCCCCGCTGATCTCCCGGATCGCGGCCGCGACGCCGTCGCCGGCGACGAGCGTGTGCGTCGCGCCGAGCGTCCGGGCCACCTCGAGGCGGTCGGGCATCGCGTCGACCGCGACGATGGCCCGCGGCGCGTGCAGCGTCGCCGTGTGCACCGCGGACAGGCCCACCGGCCCGCACCCGAGCACCACGACCACCTGCCCGACGCCGGTCACCGCGTTGCGCACCGCCGTCCAGCCGGTCGAGAGGACGTCGCCGACGGTCAGCGCCTGGGCGTCCGTGACGCCGTCGGGCACGCGGGAGAGGTCCATGTCCGCCCACGGGACACGCAGGAGCTCGGCCATCGTGCCGCCCCCCCCCCCCCCCCCCCCCCCCCCCCGCCCCCCCCCCCCCCCCCCCCCCCCCCCCCCCCCCCCCCCCCCCCCCCCCCCCCCCCCCCCCCCCCCCCCCCCCCCCCCCCCCCGCCGGAGGCATTCCCCCGCTTTCCCCCTCCTACTGCGCCGCCGGCGCTGGCGCATCCTTCAGGTGTTCCAGCAGAATGCGCCGCACTTCGCGGATGGCCAGGGGGTGGTCCTGGGCGCTGTGGCCGGAGTGGACGATCTTTTCCGACTGCGCGCCGTCGAGGTGGGAGCTCCAATAGGGCACCACGCCGTCGGAGCCGCCGGCGACGTCGGCCTTCTTCTCGTTGCCGATGATGGAATGGTAGGGCGTGGCCAAGGGCTTTTCGACCAGGATCTTGAGGGTCTTGTTGCTCGGCGAGAGGCTGTCCACGCCGGTTTGCAGCTTGTCGGCGGCGTCCTTGCCGGCGTCGGTGGCCGTGCCGGCGTGGGCCAGGGCGGCGGTGACCGCGCCAAGGGGCTTGAGCACGGTCAGCGGCAGGGTGATGAGCGTGCGGCCGATCTTGCCGACGATGCCCAGGGCCAGCTCCGAGCCGCGATGGGGCGTGGCGATGAAGACCACCCGCGTCACGTAGGGCCGGCGGGAGAAGAAGAACGTACGGCGCATGGCGTCGCGCACGTCGGGCGACACGGCCAGCGTGTCCAGGGGCGCTTTGGAAAAGGCGTTCCAGAGATCGTCGCCGCTGTCTTCCACCAGGGTTTTGGTCAGCAGGCCGCCCATGCTGTGGCCCACCACCACCATGTCGTTGAAGGCGGGATTGTTGCCGGCGGGATCGAAGACGCGGCGGGCCTCGTCCAGGGAGGCGCGCAGGGAGGCGGCCGAAAAGAGCACGGGGTTGCCTGTGGGGTAGCGGAAAAACCAGAACTGGTAGCGGGCGCGCAGTTCGGGGTCGCCCATGAGGCCGTTGAACATGGGGGCCCAGGTGGAGGGCGAGGAAAGCAGCCCATGGACGAAGACCACGGGGATCTTGTTCGGGTCGTAGGGCTGGAGCATGTAGAGGCGGGTGAGATTCTCCCAGGCGGCCGGATTCATCATGCCTTCCAGGCCGCTGGGCTCGGGGGTGTTTTGCATCATGAAGGCCAGGGGCGTGGTCAGGTCGCTTTCCAGGGGGATGCGCCGGCCGGCCACGTCCAGGGCGTCGGTCTTCATGGGGTCGTGGATCTCGAAATCGGCCTCGTAGATCCGGTTGCGCGGCTTGGCCGCGTCGGCGACCGGGGCGAAGCGCAAAAAGACGGTGGCGGCGTAGGTCTGGCGCACGGGCGGGGTGAAGCGCTCGGCCGGGGCCAGCTTGTCGCCCTCGGGCGGACGGCGCACCACGGCCACGGGCACGCCAAGGCCCAGGCGCACCTGCTGGGGCGAAAGCCCCCGCACGTCGAATTCGTAAGCCAGGTGGAAGCTTTCCACCTCCTCGGGACTAAACGTCAGCTCCGAGCGCCGCTCGGCCAGGCGCACCCGGCCCATGAGCCAGGGAAGTTCCTTGCCCTTGGCGTAGCGCAGACCGGTTGCCCGGGCATGGAGCAGCACGTTGGCCAGGGAGCGGTTGTAGAACTCCATGGCCTGCCTGGAATAGGGATGGTAGACGTCGAGCACCGGCCGAAACGTGTCATCGAAGAGATAGGCGTAGGCGTAGACGGCGCTGGAGAGATAGAACATGGCCGCCTTGGCCGGATCGCTTTTGCTTTTGACGGCCTCGCGGTAGCACAGCTCGGCCAGGGCGAACAGCGCCTCGCGGTCCTTTTCGTCCCGGGCTTCGGCGTCCAGGGCGGCCAGCATGGTCTCGGGGTCGGCGGCCAGGGAGGCTTCCAGGTCGCGCTGGCGCACGAAGCGCAGGGTGCGCTCGGAGGGGCGGTCGGAATTGAGCGCCGTGCGGTCGAGCTTGGCGGCCCGGTCGTCCAGGGACGAGGGGCGCACGCCGATGCGGGCGCAGCCGCCCAGGCAGGCAAGGCTCAGCAGGGACAGCAGCAGGACAACGAGCGGCAGGCGTCTGGGCATGGGCAACCTCGCGGCGACGATTGGCGGCGGGGCCGAGGACCGCGCCGCGAAAAAGCGCCGTCTTGTACGACAGGCCGCACGGACGGTAAAGCCTCAATGCGCGCCGCGCGTCTTGCCGCGGGCACGCGGCCGCTACGGACAGATCCTGGCGAGGCCTTCCCTATCGCCTCCATTGTTGCCAGACCTTCCCAAAACGCCTACAAGAATCCATACTGTTCCCCCTTAACCAGGAGTCGCCCATGAACCGCTTGAGCTTGTGCTTGCTGACGGTATTGGCCGCCCTTTCGCTTTCCTCCTGCAACGGTCTCGACGCCGTCAGCCAAACGGACATCTCCGGAACGCCGACGGTGTACGCCACGGTGAACAAAGAGCCGGACCCCAAACTTGTGGGCTGCTATCTGCGCAGCCGGCCCAGCGAGTACAACCGGCCCAACAAGTACGAGTACTGCCTGGTCAAGAGCGCTGGCGGCTACGCCGTCTACTATTACGTGATGGACGGCAAGACGCTCAATACCTTCAAGGGCTGGACCGGAGCCTCCATCGACGGCAACTGTATGACGGCCCAGTATGACGGCTCGACCTATTGCGTCAAGGACGGCGAGGTCATGCAGACCACCGCCGGCAGCAGCGATCTCCACCGCATGTTGCCCATGAACTGAAGCATCGCTTCGCCTCGGTCCAGCAACATCGGTTTTTCCTGAGGGTAGTCTTATGTCCGGACAATTGCTTGGTTGGCTTGGCGCGGCGGGGGCATCCCTGGCCGCCGCCGCGTTGCTGGGGTGGTTCGTGGACGCCTCCGGGGCCGTGGCCGGCCTGGTGGGAGGGCTTTTGCCGGCGGCCACGGCGGCCGCCGCCGTCTTGGCCCTTGGCGGCGCGCGCCAGCGCCAGGACAAGGCCATGGCCGAAGCCCTGGCCGCCGTGGCCGCCGACCGCGCCCCCGACGCCGGAGAGCTGCCCCCCGAGCTGGCCGAAGCCCTGGCCGGACTGGCCGCGTCCGTGCGCACCACCCGGGGGTTTCTCTCGGGCATCACCAAGGGGCTGCCCATCCCCTACCTGCTGGTCGATCCCAAGGAGCGCACGCTCTTCACCAACCAGGCCACCCTGGACATGCTGCAGATCGACGGAGCGCCCGAGCGCCAGCTCGGCCGCACCCTGGCCGAGGTGTTCTATAACGACCCGGGCCGGCAAACAGCCGTGGGCAAGGCCATGAACCACGGTCAGGTCTTCAACAACCTGGAAGTCACCATCACCGGCCACAAGGGCGGCCGGCGCGACGTGCTGGCCAACGTCTTCGCCCTGCGCGACACGGCCGGCGCGGTCATCGGCGGGCTTTGCCTCTATCTCGACATGACCGAGCTCAAGGCCAAGGAAGCGGCCATCTGCCGGCAAAACGACCAGACCGCCGAACTGGCCCGCCGGGCCGGCGGCCTGGCTTCCGACCTGGCCGACGCGGCCCGGGTGCTGGCCGAACAGGTGTCCCAGGCCAGCCGGGCCGCCGACGACCAGAAGACCCGCATGGGCCAGGTGGCGGCCTCGGTGACGAGCCTTGGCCACGGCGCGCGCGACATCGCCGGCTCCGCCGGCGAGGCCGGGGACGTGGCCCAGAAAACCCGGGACCAGGCCGCCGGCGCGGCCGGCACCATGGGCAGGGTGCTGGCCGGCATGAACGAGCTGTCCGGCAAGGCCGTCGCCCTGGGCAACCACATGGAGACCCTGTCGACCCAGGCCACGGAAGTGGGCAGCATCCTCGGCGTCATCTCCGACATCGCCGACCAGACCAACCTCCTGGCGCTCAATGCCGCCATCGAGGCGGCCCGGGCCGGGGAATCGGGCCGGGGCTTCGCCGTGGTGGCCGACGAGGTGCGAAAGCTCGCCGAAAAGACCATGGCCGCCACCCGCGAGGTGGACCGCAACGTCACGGCCATCCGCCAAAGCGCCGAGACCAACCGGCAGGCCACCGGCGAGGCCGTGGCCCTGGTCGGCCAGACCGCCGGCATCGCCGGCGAGGCCGGAACCGCCCTGGACGCCATCCTGGCCCTGGCCGACGAGACCTCACGCCACGTGCGGGCCATCGCCGAAACCGCCGCCGGCCAGACCAACGCCGGCGAGGCCGCGGCCAGGGCCGGCGAGGACATCGCCCAGGCCGTTTCCGACACCTCCAAGGCCATGGCCGAATCCGCCCTGGCCGTGGAGGAACTGTCCCGGGTGGCCGACGACCTCAACGCGCTTTTCGTGGGCGCGACCAGGCGCTGACACCCCCCGGATGACAGCCGCCGCCTTTGCGGCTATATCGGCTCCATGTGGCAAAGCTTTGTTATCGTGGCCGTGGCCTTCGTCGCTGTCAGCGCCGGGCTGTGGCTTGTCATCCGCAAGACCGTCAGCCGCCGGCACGACATTATCGCGCCGGGGAAATTCGATTTCGACGCCTTCAAATCCCGTGAGATCACCCGGCGCGGCGTTCACGACAGCACGCGCCTGGGCAAAAAGCGTTAACCCCGCCCCAAAGACGCGTCCGCGCGCCCGCCCCCTTTCCAAGGAGTCGCCATGCCCCGTATCCGCGCCCTGTTCCTGACCGTCCTGGCCCTGGCCGTGCTGGCCGCCGGCAGCGCCCGGGCCGAAACCCCGACCAGTCTGGCCGGCATCGCCCTGGGCGAACCCGCGACGAAAGCCAAGGCCCGGGTGGATGTCCGCAAGCCCCGCGACGTGTCGGACGCGCCGTGGGTCAAACGGTTGCCAGTTTCCGGCGACAAGTTTTTCGACGGCGGCTACGTGCTGGTCGGAACCTGCGCCGCGCCGGGAAGCGTGGTGCGCATCAAGATGCGCTACCGCAATGGAGACATGGACTTTTTCCGCAAGTTAAGCGGCGAGATGCTCACGCTCTACGGCGACCCGACCCAGTACAAGGGCGACCTGGAAGGCCGGGTCATGGGCAACAAGTGGTCCTTTTCCGATTCCCGGCTGCGTCCGGTGAGCCTGATTCTGCAACATGCCGAAGGCGAGGACCCGGAACTGGGGCCGGGCAGCACGGTCAAGCTCACCAACTGGGGCCTGCTGGAAGCCGAACGGGCCTGCTGGCAACAGCGCCACGGTTCGGCCAAGGGCGCGGCGGAAAAGGCCGGCAAGGCCGGTTCCGACCATGGCTATCTGCCGCGCTGAGCCGGCATCGCCCATCCAATCAACCATGTTCTCGGGAAGTCGCCATGGAACAGCTTGCCTTTGATGACTCGCTACGCACCGGCTTTGAGACGATCGACGAACAGCACGCCCTGTTTCTGGCCATGCTGACGGATCTGGCCGCCCAGATCGAGGCCGGGCATCACCGGCAAGGCGTCCTGGACGCCTTCCAAGGCATGAAGCTCTACGCGGACGGGCATTTTTCGGACGAGGAAACGCTCATGGAGGCGCGCGGGTATCCGCGACTGACGGGCCATCGGCAACTGCATGAGGCCTTTCGGACCATGGTGATGGAATTCGAAACCCGCCTGGGCGAAGGCGTCGGCCTCGTATCCCTGGAAACCCTGGAATATCTGGGCAGTTGGTTCATCCGGCACATCCGCGACGAGGACATGCGGTTCGCCGCCTTTGTCCGGGAAGGCGACGCCACTTCGTCCTGACAACGCAGCAAGGCCCGCCACGGCAGGCGGCCGCTCCCGGCCCTTCCGGCGACGATCCCCCAGAAAATGACAAAAGCCTGGTGACCCAAACGGTCCCCAGGCTTTTGTCGCACCGCGATACGGCCGGCGCCTAGCTGAAGAAGTTGAAGGTGGTGCCGCCGGAACCGAACAGCGAGGAAAAGTCCAAGCCTCCGCCCGTGCCGAAGCCGGTGCCGAACAGGCTGCCGGTGCCGCCTAAGCTCGAAAAGTCGAGGGAAAATCCCCCGGTGCCGGTGCCAAACAACGAACCGCCGGTGCCAAACAGCGAGCTGAAGTCCAGGCCGGTGCCGGTGCCGAAGGTCAGTCCGCCGCCCAGGCCGGTACCGGTGGAACCAAACAGACTAAAACCGCCCGTGGTTCCGCCGCCAAGGTTGGAGAAAAGCGAACTGAAGTCAAACAGTCCGCCAGTGCCGGATAAAGTCGCCATACTTGCCCTCCCAAATCAATCCCATGCGGTCATTTCAAAAAATTACGCAATTATCGCAGCACATTACGGATGCAGAAACAAAATTCTCAACATCCTATGCCAGATAATCATTACCACTACCTTCGTATCTGGGGCCTGTCAACAAGCCAAAGCCAAGTTCGTCGTCAAAACTCACCAACGAGACCTTGATAATACGCGATTGCCCCCGAAAAACGTGCCATAAGACCGCTTGTCCGGCGCGCGACATCAGGAAAAAGGCCATTCCCCACTTTTGTCGTTCCCAGCGCAAGGGCACATCGTGACCACTGGAACAACACAAGGGACTTGGAAGCTCCAAAAACAGTATTGTTTTTCATCCCCAAACAACACCATCTGACCGCCATGAGCAGCACAACGGCTTGGACCTTGCCGGGATCGCTGCTGGCTCCGCTTCCAGCAACAACAGCCTGGCCGTTCTGGCAACAACTCAATGAGAACCTTGGTTTTTGACCAAAAGCGCAAAAACATAACGCTCGACAACTTCCAGCACCACAACATCCGGCCGTTCTTTCTCTATGACAGCAGGCACCAGGGCGTGGGTCCACAAGAACACCGACCGGGAAAAGCGTTCGGCCGCGTGGGCCTGCATGGCCCGGGCAAAGGAATCGTGGAAAAAGACCGCCCGGGGCCAGTCCTGGCGGTCCGTTTCATAGGCCGCCCGCTCCCGATCGGGATGGTCGGCCGGGTCGGGATAGTCGCCCGGAGCGGCCGGCCGGGCCAGGGTCGCGCCACGGGGTCTGGCCGACACGTCGGGTTCGCGCCGGATGTCGGGCAACAGCAGCATTTCGGACAGGTCGCCGCCGGGACGATCCGTCACCACCAACTCGTAGCCGGCCGGCTCCAGGGGTTCCAGGGCCGGAAAACGCCCGGACAGGGCGGTGACCAGGGCCGATGCGCCAAGCAGGCCGCCGTAGCCGTTCCAGTGGGTGTCGGTCTTCATGTAGGTCCGGCCGGCCGGCTTGCCGGCGGTCACCGCCTCGCGCAGATCCAGGACGTCCAGGCCGGCGGCGCGCAGCCGGGGCACGATCTGGGACAGGCGGGATTCTGGCCGCAGCGGGCGCAGGCCCGGCGGCAGATGCTCGGGATAGACGCGCTCCTTGTTGGGCGCGAACATGATCAGATAGGCGATGCCCCGCTGGGCCAGCCAGTCGCGGCGCTCCACCTGGACACGCACCATCTCCTGCATGTCGCGTTCGGACAGGGGCACGACGTTGAGATAGTCATCCAGGGCGTGTTCCAGATTGTAGTAGAGCCAGCCCTCCCGGCCGACGATGACGCCCGGAACCGGGGATTCGCCAAAAAGGGCCAGGCGCAGGCGGTTGTTGGCCCGGATGAGATGGTCGCGGAAGGGCGCGGCGTCGCGGACGTGGGCGGCCAGGGCCGGGCCGTAGCGCCCTGGCGCGTCCACGGCCTCGGCCAGGGGCGGAACCGGGGCCACGGGGCGGTTTTCCACGGCCAACCGGCCGCCGGAAACGCCCAAAAGCGGCAGGCCGTAGGGCGCGGCCAGGAAGACAACAATCACCAGGATTTGCAGGATGTTCGCCAGACGGACCATGGCTAGAACCTCGCGTAGATAAAGGGCGAATAGCCGCCGGCGGCCACGGCCATGGCCGACGCGCCCAAAAGCGCGATCAGGGCGGCCAGCCGGCCCCAGGCGGCCACATCCGCCCCGGCCGAACCGCAGCGGCGGCACAGGGCGTCCCAGACCCGGCCAAGGGGCACGGCAAAGACCGCCGCCGCGACCAGGGCGGCCAGGCGTTGGCGCGTGACCACGGCCATCCAGACGTAATCAAAACCCTCGGCCGTAAACGAAAACAGCGCCTTGAAATAGGCGGCCGACACGGTAAAATCCGAGGCCCGAAACAGCACCCAGCCGAGCATGACGGCGGCGAGCAGATAGCCGTGGCGCACGACGGCCGGGGCGCGGTCCAAAGCCCGGCCCAGGCGGGTGCGCTCCAGGGACAAAAACACGCCGTGCCACAGGCCCCAGACCAGAAAATTGGCCGTGGCCCCGTGCCAGACGCCGCACAGGGCGAACACGATCAGCAAGTTGAGCTGCACCCGCCAGGGCGCGGCGCGCCCGCCGCCCAGGGGGATGTAGAGGTAGTCGCGAAACCAGGTGGACAGCGAGATATGCCAGCGCCGCCAGAATTCGCGCATGCTGCGGGCGATGTAGGGATGGTCGAAGTTCTCGGGCAGGCGCGTCCCGAACAGGCGGCCGATGCCCACGGCCATGTCGGTGTAGCCGGAAAAATCGTAGTAGATCTGCGCCGTGTAGCAGACCAGCCCCAGCCAGGCCGTGGCCATGTCCAGGCCGGCGGTCCGGCCAAAGGCGTCGTCGGCAATGGGGGCCAAGGCTCCGGCGATCAGGGTTTTCTTGGCCAGGCCCACGGCCAGCCGCCAGCCGCCTTCCCGAAAGTCGTCAAAGGTCGGGCGCGGCGCGGCCAGTTCCGGCAAAAGCGGCCCGAACCGGGCGATGGGGCCGGCGGTGATCTTGGGGAAAAAGGCCATGGCCGTGGCGAAACGCAGGCCGCTTTTCTCGGCGGCGAGCTGGCCGCGCCCCACGTCGATCACATAGGCGATGGCCGAGAAGGTGAAAAACGACACGCCAAGGGGCGCGGCGTCCGTGACGTACTTGTAGACGGCGAGCAGGGCCACGTTGGCGGCCACGCCCAGGGCGACAAAGCGCTGCCGGGCCGGGCCTTTGGCCCCGTCGATGAGGCGGCCGAGCAGATAGTTGCCCAGGATCGCCCCGGCCAGGACCGGCAGGCCGGCGGCGTCGGCCAGGAAGAAATACACGGCGCTGGCCGCCAGCAGCACCCCGCAGCGCAGGCCCACGGGCGAGACATAAAACAACGCCAGGACCGCCGGCAAAAAGCCGTACAGAAAAAGCGGCGAATCCGGTATCATACCCCCTCCTTGCCGTCAGGCATGGCAGGGGTTTACCCGCCGGCCGCCAAAAAGCAAGTCGCCGGAGCCCGGGCGGGTCCGGACAACGCCCATGGGCCTGCCTAGCCGGCCCTTTCATCCGTTGCCGTCCATCGCCGCGACCGGCGCTCCGTCGGCGGTCGAACCAGCCACAAGCCGGCTTTGCCCGGACAAGCCGGCCGCCCAGCGCACGCCGGCCTGGACACAACGGACCGGGATTTCAGCCCTTACGCCTCTCGGCCAGGAGCAACGCGCCGGCCACGGCGGTCAGGGGCGCGGCCGTGACCAGCCCGAAGCTGCCCGCCAGCGTATTGGCGATCTCCGCCGCCACATGGGGCATGGTGGCCACGTTCACAAGCGGCACGCCCTGGGCCATGACCACCATGAGCAGCGCCAGGCTGCCGCCGCAGTAGGCCAGAAGCAGCGTGGTGGCCATGGTCCCGACCACCACCCGGCCGACCCGCAAGCCCGACAGGCACAGGGCCAGGCGGCCGATGCCCGGCTGGTGGGCGGCCACCTCGGACTGGCTGGCGGCCACGTCCATGGCCACGTCCATGATGGCCCCGCTGGCCCCCAGGCAGATGGTGGCCAGAAACATGCGGCCCAGGTCCAGGTGGGCGTACCCGGTATAGAGGAGCGTTTCGGCAAAGGGTTTGACCGACCCGGGCAGGGCAAAGCCCGGGGCCACGGCAAGGGACAGCAGGCAGGTGACGCCCACGCCCCCCAGCGCGCCGAGATAGGCGGCCAGGGAGCGGCGGCCGACGCCGCCGACCAGAAAGACGATGGCCGCCATGAGCGCCGCGATGACGCCCAGAACACACAGCATGGGATCGACCCCGGCCAGGGTGGCCGGGACCAGCACCTTCCACAGGAGCAGGGCCGTGAAGACAAACGAGACCACAGCCTTGACCCCGACCAGGCCGGCGTAGGCGATAAGGGACAGGGCGAAAAGCCCGAGCAGCAAGCCCTGAAGCGAGAGCCGCCAATGGTCCTGGGCCACGGCCGAGACGACGGCGTCGCCGCGCAGGGACAGGACCAGCAGGGCCGAGTCGCCCGGGGCAAACAGCTTGTCCATTTCGAGCTTGCCGACGAGGATGTTGTCGGCGACCACCGGCCGACCGGCAAAGGGGCCGGAAACCGGCACCGCCGTCACCCGCTGCTCGCCCTCGCGCACCAGCCCATATTGGCGCACGTGGGCGTTGTCCACGGCCGTGACCGTGGCCTTGACCTGGAGCGCATCGGCGGGCAGGCGCTCCTCGAAGCCGGTGGGCCACAACCACAAACCGACGGAAAGCCCCGTCACCAGCGCCAGCAACAGCCAATCCTTGCCTGACCCGAACGCCATCCGCGCCATGATGCTCCTTGTCCCGGGCGGTCTGTCACCGCCGAGCCTTTGTTCTTGCCCGTGCCGTGAACGGGAATCCGTTGTCGGCCCCTGCCCTGACGGCGTCCCGCTCTTGGCGAAACCGCGATTCCCGGGACTGGGGACCATAAGTCCGGGGCCGCGCCCCGGAACATGGTTCCAGATCGCGGCCCCGGCCGTTCGCCGGCGGAGACACCTCCACCGACGCTATCCACGTGCTCGGTGATGCCTACCAGCCCCCCTTTCACCCTTTCGGGGGGTGCCGGGGGCGCCGGCCCCCCGCCGCCCGCGGCCA
>JAEZMB010000328.1 GCA_023435825.1 Pseudomonadota bacterium
ACCCGCCTCCGCCCCCGGGCCGGGGGCGGCCTGGGGCCCCCGCGCCGCCTACCACATGTTGAGGCTCCATTCCCGGACATGCTTGTATTCCATGTCGGCAAACAGCGCGTTGGCCATCTGTTCGGCCAGCCAGATGGCGCCGGCGTAGCCGACCACCGGATGGCGGAACATGCCGGCCCGGTCGTAGGTGGGGAAACCCACCCGCACCATGGGGATGTTGTAGTCGATGGAAATAAACCGCCCCTTGGAGTGGCCCAGGATCAGGTCGAGCTTGAGGCCCTTGTTCTTGACCCGGTCTTCCAGTTCCCAGAAATCGGCGTTGGTGACAATTTCCATGTCCCAGTCGACCTTTTCCTTGAGCGCCTTGATGCGCGGGTCCTTTTCGTAGTTGGTGTTGTCGTCGCCAAGCAGCAGCAGGGCCGGCTGCATCTCCAGGTCGATGCAGAATTCGGCCAGGCCGATGACCAGATCCGGGTTGCCGTAGATGGCCACCTTCTTGTCGGCGAAAAACATGTGGGTCAGGTCGGTGAGCGCATCAATGGCCACGCCGCGCTCACGCACCAGGGACTCGGGAATGGGCTTGCCGGTCAGCGTCCGGAGGTGGGCCAGAAAGGTGTCGGTGTTGCGGATGCCGATGGGCGTGGGGCCGATGATGGTCGGCAGCTCGAATTCCTTTTCCAGATAGGTGGCGGCCTTGCCGCCCTCGTAGCGGCTCAGCGCAATGGTGCCCACGGCGTTGGCCGTGCCTTCGATATCCTCGATGGTGGTCTCGCCATGGGCGACATGGTTGCCCGAAGGCATCATGGGCGCGTCAAAGGCCTCGATCTCGAACAGCACCGTGGCCTCGATGTCCATGGCTGCAAGCAGGTGCTTGATGGCCGTGACGTCGCCGGGGTTGACCCAGCCGGTGAAGACGTTGAGCTTGCCGCTGGGTTCGGTCTTCTTGGCGAAATAGGCCACGATGTCGCGCATGGCCACGTCGTAGCCGGTGATCATGCTGCCGACGAAGCTCGGGGTGTGGATGGGGATGAGGTGGACCTCGCGGCCGGGGTACTTCTCCTTGAGAAGGCCGTTGTTGAGCTTGGTGACCACGCCGTCGATGTCGTCGCCGATGACTTCGGTGGAGCAGGTGGAGATGATGGGCACCACCTTGACGTGGGGATAGCGCATGAGGAGCACGTCCACGGCCTGCTCCACCCGGCCGCAGGCCCCGAACACCGCGCCGTCCTCATGGACCGAGGACGAGGCCAGCTCGAAGCTCTCCTTGAAATGCTGGGAGAAGATGAGCCGCACGAACATGACGCAGCCCTGGCCGCCATGGACGATGCCGATGCAGTCCTTGATGCCGATGCTGACGAACTGCGCCCCGGCCGGCTGGCAGGTGAAGATGGGATTGATGACGCCGGCCCGGGGCCGTTCCATGAGTTCGCAAGTCATATGCCGTTCCTTCTCAAAAGATGTTCGATGCCGGTCGGGAGAAAGGCCGGCGGCCGACGGGCCGCGCCCCTTGGTCCCCCGCCGGCCGGCCGGGCCGGGCCGGGCGGGAGCCTTTGTTCCGAGAGACAGCCGGAGCAACAGCCGGCTAGTAGTGCTGGTCGGTGAGTTCCTTGTTGAGTGAGCCGTCGATGGTCAGAAAGTCCATGCGCTCATGCAGGCCCTTCATGACGGCGGCGATCTCATCCTTGGGCAGGCCGTCCAGCCAGGCGTATTTTTCCTTGAAGCCCTCGGCCAGCAGCACGGCGTCCACCCAGTAGCAACGCTCGGCCGGGGTCTCCAGGTTGACCGGCTCGTCGCACAGGATCTGCCGGGTCTTGGTGAGGATGCCCTCGTTCTGGTTGCGCCGGTCCCAGGCCCGGGAGTGGAACTGCCACAGGCACTTCTTCATGATGTAGTCGACGAGCTGCTCGACACGCTCCTTGCGCAGTGCTTCCATGTCGGCTGTCCTTTAGGCCGCCGCGCCCGGGGCCGGCCGCTTTTCCATGAGGGGGTAGGTCTTGTCCTTGTAGCAGGCCAGGTTGTCGAATTCGCCGGTGTAGGGACGCATCTCGGTGGAGTTGCGCACCTCCTCGGGCAGGTTCACGTCGGAGAGCATCCGCCGGGTGACGAATCCCTGGTCGGTGGGGATTTCGTCCTTACTGATGTCGCGCTTGGCCAGCTCCAGGATGGGCGAGTAGACGGCGTTGTAGATGTCGCGGGCGAACCGGACCCAGCCTTCGAAGCCCTTCCAGGGGCCGTTGTGGTAGGCGTGGGCGTTTAAGTAGGGCACGCGCACCTTCTTGGCCACCTCGCCCGGCCGCTTGCCGGTGAAGATGATGTCGGGCTGGACCATGTCCATGGCCTCAAGGCCTTCCAGTTCGTTGGGATCGTCGATGGCCAGCGCCCCTTCCTCGCAGCGGGCGATGCCCTTTTCCATGTCGCCCTGGTGGCCGAACTTGGTGTAGACCGAGACCACGTCCACCTGCATTTCGTCGTGGATGCAGTGCGCCCAGTGCCACAGCTTGGAGCCGCCGGGCCACAGGCAGACACGCTTGCCCTTGAGCCGGGCGGCGTACCAGTCGAGTTCAGGCTTCCAGCGGGCGGTTTCTTCCTCGATGACCTTCTTGGCCCGGTCCTCGATGCCGAAAAACAGGGCCACCTTGCGCAGGGACGCGGCCAGGGGGCCAAAGCCGAAGCCGTCGATGTCCAGGCGCGGCGTGCCGTAGCGCTTGCGCAGTTCGTTGCAGATGTATTCGGCCGAGCGGGCGCATTCCAGGACGTTCAAATGGGCGCGGTGCATGGCGCGCAAGTCGTCGTAGCCGCCGTTGCCGGTAAACGTGGACAGCACCTGGATGCCCATGCGCTTGAAGTAGTCGTCCATGACGACCTGATCGCCCTGGATATTGTACTCGCCCACATAGTTGATGACGTAGTCGCTGGTGATCTTGGGCTCGAAGGTGCCGACCTTCTGGTTGATCCAGGCGATGTTGATCTTGTGGTGGCCGCCGGACTGGCTGGGGCCGCCAAAGCCCGGCGAGTTGCACACGAAGATGTCGACATCGGGCATTTCTTCCATGACCTCCTGGGCCACGGCGTTGATGTCGTCGCCGATAAGGGCCGAGGCGCAGGTCTGGTAGATGGTCATGTGCTTGATGTGCGGCATGGCCGTGAAGGCTTCGATGATGTTCTGCTTGAGCATCTTCTCGGCCCCGAACACGATGTGCTTTTCCTTCATGTCCGTGGCGAAGGTGTACTTGATCTGGAAATTGTCGTTGTCGCTGATGTAGCGCTTGGTCTGCCAGGTGTCGTAGGTGCAGCCCACAGGACCGTGGCTGATGTGGATGACGTCCTTCATGGGCGTGCCGATGACGTGCTTGGCCCCGCAGTAGGCGCAGCCGCGCTCGGAAATGGTGCCCGGGATGGTGTTGAGGTAGCCCAGCGGCAGGGCGTCGGCCAGGGTTTCGCCCGGCCCCTTGATGACGGCGTGCTCCTTGCGTTCGGGGATGCACTCGCTGCACTTAAACAGATGGTACGGCATATGGTCCTCGTGACGTCAGGCGTCGGCTAGAGACTGCGGACCCTGAAGCGTCTCACGTTAATGGGATTCCAAAGGGCGGCAGCCCTTTGGCCGCCGGAGGCTTCTCCCCTTCCCAACCCTTCCACGTTCCCTCTACATGATGGCCGCGTCGCCGGTTTCGTCGGTGCGCAGGCGCAGGGCGTCGTCCACGGGCAGGACGAAGATCTTGCCGTCGCCGATCTGGGCGGTCTGGTTGACCTTGATGATTTCCCGCACCACGGCGTCGGCGTCGGCGCTGGGCACGACGACGGAGAGCATGCGTTTGGGGATGTACTTCATGCCCCCGGACTTGCCCTGGCCCTTGAGTTCCTCGGGGATGTCGCAGGCGACCTCGCCGGCGATGCCCCGCTGGTGGCCCCGGCCGAGCACGCGCACGGCCATGAAGCTCGGCAGGCCCAGCTTGTCCAGGGCGTCGCGGGTGGGGCCGACCTTCTTGGGCCGGATGATGGCGATGATCTCTTTCATGGCCCGCCTCCTTGTGTCGCGTCCGCGAAAGCCCATGGGGCATTTCACAGGCAACAAACTAAAACCATTGATTTTTATTAAACAATACGAGCGTGTTGTTTAGGGACGCGACACTAGAGCCCCATCTGGCCGGTGCGCACCGTGAACACCTGCTCCACGGGCAGCACGAACACCTTGCCGTCGCCGAAATTGCCGGTGTAGGCCTTGTACTTGATGATCTTGAGCACTTCCTCGACGTTTTTGTCGTCCACCACCATCATGATCATGGTCTTGGGCAGTTCGTCGTAGTGGACGTCGCCCATGGTGACGCCCTTTTGCTTGCCCCGGCCGTAGGCATTGATCTTGGTCATGGTGAAAAAGCCTGCCTCGGCCAGTCCCTCGGTCACGGTCTCGGCCGCTTCGGGCCGGACAATCGCCTTGATCATCTTCATATGCGGCTGCTCCTGGTTCCGGCCTGGCCGCGCGTCCGCTTTCCGCCGCCGGGGCGGAAACGGCCGTCCTGGCGCGGACGGCACGGGCCGGATTGTTGCTGACGGTGTGGAAGGACTGCCGGCCCTAGTCGGCGATGCCGTACTTGACGACCATGGCTTCGAGTTCGTCCATGGTCAGGGGCTTGGGGATGACGAACATCTCGTTGTGGATGATCTTGTCGGCAAGCTCGCTGTATTCCAGGGCCTGGTTTTCCTTGGGGTCCCATTCGGTGACGGTCTTCTTGTTGAATTCCGCCTTCTGCACGATGTTGTCGCGGGGCACGAAGTGGATCATCTGGGTGCCGATGGCCGAGGTGAATTCCTCCAGGAACTCGCGCTCGCCGTCGACCTTGCGGCTGTTGCAGATCACGCCGCCCAGGCGGACGCCGGACTGCTTGGCGTACTTGACCAGGCCCTTGCAGATGTTGTTGGCGGCGTAGATGGCCATCATCTCGCCCGAGGCCACGATGTAGACCTCCTGGGCCTTGCCGTCGCGGATGGGCATGGCGAAGCCGCCGCACACCACGTCGCCCAGGACGTCGAAGAAGACGAAATCGAGGTCGTCGGTGTAGGCCCCGTTGGCCTCCATGAGGTCGATGGCGGTGATGACGCCGCGACCGGCGCAGCCCACGCCCGGTTCGGGGCCGCCGGACTCCACGCAGTTGATGCCCATGTAGCCCTGCTTGATGACCTTGTCGTTGGTGACCTTTTCCGCGCCATGGTCGCGCAGCACGTCCATGAGCGTTTCCTGGGGCTTGCCGCCCAGGATCAGGCGGGTGGAGTCGGCCTTGGGATCGCAGCCGTGGATGAAGACCTTCTTGTTGTGGAAGTGGGCCATGGCGGCGGCGGTGTTCTGGGTGGTGGTCGACTTGCCGATGCCGCCCTTGCCGTAAATGGCGATCTTGCGGGTCATATGCGTTCTCCTTGCAAGCAACAGGCGTTCCCGGAATGGCTTCGCCCTGTTGTTTGGGCATTTAGCCATTTGCGTGCCAGCAGCAGTGGAGAACCCTGCCGAGTGGCCAAGCCTTGGCCAGAAAACCCCGCTATTTTCAATAACTATTCAGAATAAATCATTTTATTTAACAGTCACGAAAGGCTGCCGGAATCGGTATTTGCCACGTCTTTTTCCCAAAGCATTGTCGGCATCAACACAATGGTATAGGAGCGATAGCCTCCGTGCCGGCGACGTAAAATGCCAAGACGCCAAAATTGGCCGGTTTGTCGGTCAAAGGCCACGGGGTTGTACGGTCTCACGCGCCGGTGCGGCCAGCGTGACCGGGGTCGAGGCCGGCTTCGCGCCCCTGCCGCGCGCCGCGCCCGGCCGGTTCGCCACGCGTCGCGCCCCGCCGCCCGGCACGCGAGATTGTGGCGCATCAGGGGAAAACGCACAGGGCACTGCGAAATCAGTGCGCTGAAATTATTGGTTTTTACAAAGCGCTACCGCCCATTCCTTAAACGCCGCGACACGGGTCGCGCCTGAGGCCGCGCTTCCCGACACAACCCTTGCGGTCGCCTCGGTTCTCGGGGAGCGACGGCGAGTCTTGCTTTTTATGTCATAATTAACATAAATAACGCCGCAGGCCGGCCTTGCCGTGCTGTTGGCGCGGGTCTTGCTGTCCTCGTGTCGCCTCCCTTGAGAATACGCGGGTATTTTTCAGGAAAGACAATGGCCCTCGGTGTTGGCGGCGAAATTCTCGCGGAAGCGACACGAGCCCTGGCCGCGTCGTCGGACAACGCGGGCAACGCCGCGAGCCGGCCGCCATGCTCCCGATTCGCGCCTTCGGCGAGACACGACGGCAGGCCTTGGGAAACGATCAACAATCAAGCGCATTGACGGCGAAACGCGTGCTCGCCTTCGTCTGGCGCGACACCTGGGAGTTGACGGGAAACATGGAGATCGACGTGTCGCGGCCTTTTGCCGCAGCCCCCGGCAGCCCGGCCCGGACATGCCCGGCCGGGACCGGCCGGCCCGGCGATCCGCGCGTCAAGGAATGCCACGCCGGCGTGTGCCGGGGCCGCATCGTGCCGCTGTTGCGGGAAATGGGGCAGGCCCTTGGCGGGTCGGACGGACTGGAGCAGGCCCTGGACCGCCTGCTCGCCTATCTGCGCGACGACATGGGCGTGTCCCGGGCCATGGTGAGCCTGCATCACCGGGAATTTGGCCCCATCATCATCCACAAGAGCCTGGGCCTCACCGAGGACGAGGCCGCGCGCGGGGTCTACCTGCCGGGCGAAGGCATCACCGGCCAGGTGGTGGATCTGGCCGCGCCCATCGTCGTGCCGCGCATCGGCGACGAACCGGCCATCCTCAACCGCACCGGCAGCCTGTCGCGGCCCGAGGACCGCGACAGCGCCTTCGTGTGCGTGCCGATCCTGCGCGGGGGCAAGGTGCTGGGGACCATCAGCGCCGTGCGCGCCTACGACAACCCGGAGCTGCTCCAAAAGCACGTGGAAGCCCTGGAGGTGGTGGCCTCCCTGCTGGCCCAGGCCGTGGAACTCCATCTGGTCGAGACCGTGGACAAGGCCCGGCTGGAGGAACGCAACCGGGAACTCCTCGGCGAGCTGCGGGCCAGGCGGCCCTCGACGTTTGTCGGCTCGTCCAAGGCCATGCGGGAGACCCTGGCCCTGCTCTACAAGGCCGCTCCTACCCGCACCACGGTGCTGCTTTTAGGCGAATCCGGCGTGGGCAAGGAGATGCTGGCCGACGCCATCCACGCCGCCGGCCCCAACCCGGACGGGCCCATGGTCAAGTTCAACTGCGCCGCCCTGGCCGAGAGCATCCTGGAGAGCGAGCTTTTCGGCCACGAGAAGGGCTCGTTTACCGGCGCGTCGGGACTGCGGCGCGGCCGGTTCGAGGACGCCGACGGCGGGGTCATCTTTCTCGACGAGGTGGGGGAACTGTCGCTGGGGGTCCAGGCCAAGCTCCTGCGCGTGCTCCAGGAACGGGCCTTCGAGCGGGTGGGCGGCAACAAGACCATCACCGTCAACATCCGGGTGGTGGCCGCCACCAACAAGGATCTGGCCGCCATGGCCGCCCGGGGGGAGTTTCGCCAGGACCTGTACTTTCGCCTGAACGTCTTTCCGCTGCGCGTGCCGCCGCTGCGTGAACGCGGCAGCGACATCGTCACCCTGGCCGAGCACTTCGTCGCCCGCTACGCCAAGGAAAACGGCAAGACGATCAACCGCATCGCCGCCCCGGCCCTGTCCATGCTCATGGCCTACCACTGGCCCGGCAACGTCCGGGAGCTGGAAAACGTCATGCACCGGGCCGTGATCCTCACCGAGGACGACGCCATCCACGCCTACAACCTGCCGCTGTCCCTGCAAACCCCGAACCTGTCCGGCCCGGCCCCGGGCGAGGGACTGGAGGCGCGGCTGGCCGCCGTGGAATACGAGATGCTCGTGGAAGCCCTGCGCCAGCACCACGGCAACTCCACCGAGGCGGCCCGGGAGCTGGGGCTCACCCGCCGCACCATGGGGCTTCGCATGAAGCGGCACCGCCTGGATTACCGGGAATTCCGGCGGGCCGATCAGATCGAATAGCGCCACGTCCCAATTAAGCACATGCGCTTCAAATCCTCTTGGAGGTTCCCCGTGAAGATCGCAGCCTACATCGATGACAACGGACAACTCGCCTCGCCCTACAACGACGGCAACATCACCCTGTACGAAAGCGAATCGGGAAACTGGACGCCCATCAAGGACATCGCCCTGGCCATCCGCGCCGACATGCGCCTGGCCGAGGTCAAGACGGCCGTGCGCCAGGCCGTGGCCGAGATGGACGGCTGCACCGTTTTCGTGTCCGCCACCACCACCGGCCTGGTCAACGTCGTGCTGCAGGAGGAGCTTGGCTTCCACACCTGGAAGTCGCACGGGGCGTGTCTGGAACAGCTGGATGTGGTCGCCGCCAAGGAGGCGGAACTGGCCGCGACGCCGCCAGTTCCGGTCCCTCTCGAAACGCCATTCCTCGGTCGGAAAAGATGCTGCGGCTCGGGTTCCGAGAGGCCGTCCTCGAAACAGTCGCCCGCCGCCCCGATTTCCCTGACGCGCAACGCGGACGGCAGCTCCCGCGTCAATCTCATCGAGGCGCTGGAAAATGACGCGTCCCGCAATTCCCGGGATGTGCTCTGGCCCATCCTGTCCGAGGGAGCGTTTTCGCAGTTGGAAATCCTGTGCGCCCACGTTCCCCGCTGGTTTGCCGGCGTCCTGGAGGAACTGGGGCTGGAAGCGCAGTACCTGACCGCCAAGGAGGGCGTGCTGGCCGTAGTCTCCCGGAAGCATTGACTGCGTCCTGGCGAGCGCAACAAGCTCGGCGAGAACCTGCACCGGGCGGAACTGATCGCGTTGGAGCGGGATAGGCTGGGAGCCCAATGGGTGGAGCTGACGGGGGATGATACTGGTGCAAGCTGCACCAGTTCAGGCGGCAGGGGGGATACGGGAGGTGTCCGGGAGCCAAAGGTCAACCCGGGATGGACGTGCCGACGGGGAGCGCGCCCTCAAGGTCGCCTCCCTCTCTTCCCCAGGTGCACGAGGCCGCCCAAGCGCATGGTCTTGCGCGCGGCCATCCGTCCTGCTGGAGCCAGGCCAGCAGCCTGCGGCCGAGGGGCGCTCGAATCCCAAATCTTCGGGATGCTCTCACAGGATAGTCCAGTGGCCGTCCGAGCTATCTGGTGGCCTCCTGGATGATCTTCATGGCCTCGGTCTTGCGCGACTCCAGGATAAGCAGGAAAACATCCGAGCCCTTGTGTCGCCGGTCCCACCATTCAGGGTCGGCAAGGGCGAGAATCGCGTCGGCGACGGCGTCCCTTTTTTCGCGTGGCACGGATCGAAGGCGGGTCATGCACAGCTCTTTTGCATCAGCCATCTTGTCCGCCAGGGTTGCCCGTTTCGCATCGCCAATTTTCATGAAAGTCCTTTACGTCTGTCGTGTTTGAAGATCTTGAGATCTGTCCTCGCTGTGACGTTTCGCCTTCCGTGTCGCCGTCGCGGTCGAAGCGGCCGGGCACGCTGCCGGCGTCATGGCGTTTGGCCCTCGGCGGGATGGACGCCGATGTATGGTCCGCGCCCAACGGAAGCACTCGTTGTACCCCAGATTGTCCCCCGAAAATAATGCCACGGACTCCGGCAAAGTGGAACTCTTGAGCTACAGGTACTTTTGCTTTGGCCGGACCCTGCCCCAACCTGTCAACCGATGTTGGTTTTTCATGAAGTTATTTGATGAATTGCCATAGCAATCCCACTATGCCGCTGTAACCGACCAGGGCATGCATGGACATCTTGAGCCGGAGCAGCGCGTAGAGTGCGCCCGATGTAATAACCATTGCGAAGATATCTGGTTTTCCTCCGGGCAGAAACGTGTGCCAGGCGAAAAACACACCGAGTTTGAGCACCACACCGACAACGGCCGCCGAAATGCCCGTCAGGGCGGCAGCGAATTTCTTGTTTGCCGTGATGGCCTCGATATAGGGAGCCCCGGCAAAGATGAACATGAAGCTCGGCAGGAACGTGGCGAACGTGGTGAGAAGGCCCCCCAGCACGCCAGCCTGCAACGGCGCAAGTGATCCGGGGTTGTTCCAGGCGGCGAAGAAGCCGACGAATTGCGTCACCATGATGAGCGGGCCGGGTGTGGTCTCTGCCAGCCCGAGCCCCAGAAGCATGTCCTTCTCCGCGAGCCAGCCCAGGCTGACGGCGTTGTCGGCGATGTAGGCCAGCACGGCGTAGGCTCCGCCGAAGGTGACGAAAGCCGCTTTGGTGAAAAACAGGGACACCTCGGACAAGGCGTCGCCCAGCCCCCGCCAGGCGAGCACAGGCAGCACCACCACGCCCCAAATGGCAGAGAAAAGGCCGACGACCTTGACGACATGCTTCAAGGAGGGCAGCTCCCGAGCGGGCGAAGGCTCCTCCATGGCGCATGCCTTGCTGCCGGTGGCTCGATGGCAGAATATCTCGGGGCGGGTTTTAGCCAGCAGCGTCCCGGCAATCCCGGACAGCAGCACGATGGCCGGGAACGGGACATTGAAAAACTGCCCCAGGATGAACGCGGCGCCCGCGAAAACATACAACGCGCCGTGTTTGAGGGATTTCTTGGAAAGGCGGAAGAGCGCTTCGACCACGATGGCGACGACGGCGGCGGAGATGCCGTGGAAGATCCCGGAAACGACGGGGACCTGCCCCTTGGCGGCGGCCAGCCATGCAAGAATGAGCATCAGGACGATCGACGGCAGCAGGAAGCACATCCCCGCGATGAAGCCACCCAGGTAACCGTTGAGCCGCCAGCCGATGTACACCGCCAGTTGGTGCGCCTCCGGGCCGGGTAGCAACATGCAGAAGTTGAGGGCGCGAAGGAACATGCTTTCGTCGATCCACTTGCGGCTTTCCACGATGTCCTTGTGCATCATGGCGATCTGGCCGGCGGGACCGCCGAAGTTGATGAACCCAAGCTTGAACCAATAAGCAAACGCTTGCTTCAGCGAGACTTGCGACGGCATGTCCTTTTCGTTCATGGGGCACCCTCAATTGTCCGTATTGCTGTATCTATTGCTTCCCCATCACTTGAAAATCCTTGAATGCCGTCACGCTGTCGTCCTTTGACCACAAACCAACGCCGCCTGCAATTTTCCTCCCGAGATCATATTGCAACAGCAGTTTCCCGTCCAAGTAACCCGCGACACGACTTCCCGAAACAACCACCTTCAGTGCATGCCAGACGCCAGCCTGGGCAGGAGCGCCTTCCACTTCCTTGATGGGCGTACGACGCCCCGACGCATACCGGTACAGATTGAGGTTGTTTTCCAGGGCGTTGGCTCGGACGACGAGGTAGTCTCCGTTGTCCTTGCGATCGAAGAAAATGCCGCCGGCCTGATCCGAACGACCGGCAATCGGCTTGAATTGGACAGCGAGGGTTCCCTCCTGAAAGTCCTTTGTGGGCACATATACGGCAATGGGAAAATGCTCATCGGCTGAGACCGCATGTGTGCTGCCGTCGACGACAATGCCGCCGCCCGGGGTATCCGCCTTCCATTGCCCGACCACGGGAGAAAAGTCCCCGATGGAATCCGCCTGCGCCTGGGGGACCGCCATGATCGCCATACAAATCACAAACACGATGCGCAATACTGCTTTCTGCCTGTTCATCGCCGTGCCCTCCGTGCAAGTGTTGACGTTGCAAAGCGCCTGGTGCGTAGGGAGTCTTTCTGTTTTTGGGCCTATTCATGCCCTGGAACGTTTCGCAGAAACCTGGGAATCGCCAGAAACAAGATGACTGCCAACAGCGGGAAACGGACCTGATATCCCACCCAGCCGACCAGCCGGCCGGACAGTATCGGTCCCGAAGCGTGTCCGACGTCGAAAATCGTGCCGAACGCTCCCCTGGCTGAGCCGAAATGACGCTCCCGGCACATGTCGGCGACCAAGGCGGCGAAGGACGACGTGACAAGCGCCTCTCCCAGACCATAGACAAGGCAGGCAGCCATGAGCGTCAAGAATCCCTGAAACAACGGCACCATCGCAAAAGATGCGGCGCAAAGGGCGAGACCCGCCATAATGAGGCCACGCCTGACGCAGTGGGCGAGACCGCACCTTGTCAAAAGTTAGCAGCATTCCTGCCAAATGTTATCTTATTTTTTACGAGGAAAAGCGGGTGGTTGGCCAAAAGAGTATTCAGCCAGGTTATCCAAAAGCGAAAGGGGACAGGAAACGAAGTCCTATCCCCTTGAAAAATGGTCGGGGCGAGGTGATTTGAACACCCGGCATCCTGCTCCCAAAGCAGGCGCGCTACCAGTCTGCGCCACGCCCCGACGAAGAGGGTTCTCGTTACTGCAACTCTCCGCCCAAGGCAAGCAGGCATCCGGCCGGACTCCCAATTTTCGGCGGCTGTCGGCGCTGGCCGCCGTCACGGCCGGCAGGAGGCAGGCATTGCCCGCCCCCGGCCTGCTCGTGTCGCGTCCCTTAAACAATACGAGAGTATTTTTTAAGAAAAATAAATGATTTTAGCTTTTTGACTGCAAAACACCAGATGCGCTTTTCGCGGACGTGACCCTAGGGCAGTCCGACCCCGGCGATGGCCGCGCCGCAAGCGCCGCAATGCCCGTCCACCGTGCGCGCCGCCGCCAGCCCCAGGCCCTCGCGTTCGATCAGCCGCTCGCCGCAGCCGGTACAGTAGGTGGCGCTGCGGACCGCGTCGTGGACGTTGCCCACGTAGACGTAGCGTAGCCCGGCCTCGCGGCCGATGTCCCAGGCCAGGGCCAGGGTGCGCGTGGGCGTGGGCGGCCGGTCGCGCATGGCGAAATCGGGATGGAAGCGCGAGATGTGCCAGGGCGTGTCCGGCCCGAGCTCCTTGACCAGGAAATCGGCCAGCTCGCGCAGCTCCTCGGGCGTGTCGTTGAGGCCCGGGATGATGAGCGTGGTCACCTCCAGCCACCAGCCCAGCTTGCGGATGGTGACGAGATTTTGCAGCACCGGCCGCAGGCGCGCGCCGCAGACGCGGTGGTAGAAGTCGTCACGCATGGCCTTGAGGTCGATGTTGGCCGCGTCGATGCGCCCCCCCAGGGCGTCCAGACAGGCCCGGCTCATGAAGCCGTTGGAAACCATGATGTTTTTAAGCCCCTCGGCCTGGGCCAGATCGGCCGTGTCGGCCATGAGCTCGTAAAACACCGTGGGTTCGGAATAGGTGTAGGACACCGAGGCCGCGCCGCTGCGTTTGGCGGCGGCCACCAGCCCGGCCGGATCGACCGTCTCGCCGGCAATGGCCTTGCCCTGGCGCGGCGGCTGGGACAGGCCGGCGTTCTGGCAAAAGGCGCAGGACAGGTTGCAGCCCATGGTCCCGAAGGAAAAGGTCGTCGTGCCCGGCAGGAAATGGTAGAGCGGCTTTTTTTCCACCGGATCGAGGTTGACCGCCGCCACCCGGTCATGGACCAGGGTGAAAAGCGCACCGTCCCGATTTTCGCGCACGCCGCACAATCCGCGCCGGCCAGGGGCTATGCGGCAGAAATGGGAACACAGCCGGCAGGACACGCGGCCGTCGGGCAGGGCTTTCCACAGCGCGGCGGGATGCATGGCGACCTTCCTTGCTTGACGTTGGCGGCGTTGGAGCGGCGGCACGGCATACGCCCTTGAAACTGGCGGAGATTGGGCAATATACAGCATGTTTGCCGCGTTTTGTCACGCCGTGAATGCCTCGCGGCGCTCTTGTCGGCTGACCTGGGGGAGCGGCAGACGGGCTACGGGAGTTTCCCCGCCCGCCTTGGGAGCGACGGCAATGCCCTCAGGAGCCGTTGCCGGCGGCCGGAGGAACTTGACCCTGGGGTTGGCCGGCCTGATTCCACTGGTTCCAGGGATTGCCCTGGTTGCCGGGTCCGCCGGGTTGCCCTTGGGGCGGCTGGCCGCCCTGGCCGGGGCCGCCGGGGTGTTGCCCCTGGCCCGGCTGGCCGTATTGTCCGTATTGCCCGGGTTGGCCCTGCCGGCCAGGCGTCTGTTGGCCTTGCTGGCCGGGCTGTTGGCCGCCGGGACGGCCGGATTGTCCCGGTTGCCCTTGTTGGCCTTGCTGGCCGTAGGGGCCGGGGGGCATGCCGATTTGCGGATAGATGTAGAACGGTCCGGCCTGGGACTGGCCCTGGTCCTTCTTGGGGCGCGGGCCGACCTGCATGGTGACGTTGCCGTCGTCGTCGCGGCCGAGCTTGCCGTGGTCGATGGTCCCGAGGCGCGTATCGCGCCGGGGGGCGTCGTCGCGGTCCCAGTCGCTGGCCGAAGGAGGCTCGGGCGGCGGGCCGTAGGCCTGGGACTGGCCGGACGGCCCGGGACCGCCGTCAGCCAGGGCCGGGCAGGGCAGGGCGAGAGCCAGGGCGGCGGCCAAGAGCATCGCCGGGGTTCGGCCCGGGGCCGCGTTCCCTTGAACTCCGTCGGCAAAGCGGCTAGCATGGCGCGTTTTCATACGGCATTTCCCCCAAGGAGCGACCCATCATGGCCGACAGAGCGGCAGCCTACAAGGCGGCGGGCGTCGACATCGACGCCGGCAATACCCTGGTTTCGCGCATCAAGTCCCTTGTGGCCGGCACGTACGGCAAGGGCGTTCTTTCGGATATCGGCGGTTTCGGCGGGCTTTTCAAGCTCGACACCGAGACCTGCGCGGAACCGGTGCTGGTCTCCGGCACCGACGGGGTGGGCACCAAGCTCAAGCTGGCCCACGAGTTCGCCAAGCACGATACCATCGGTATCGACCTTGTGGCCATGTGTGTCAACGACATCCTGGTCCAGGGCGCGAAGCCCCTTTTCTTCCTCGACTACTTCGCCACGGGCAAGCTGTCCGTGGGGCTGGCCGAGCAGGTCATCACCGGCATCGCGAACGGCTGCAAAGAGGCCGGCTGCGCGCTTTTAGGCGGCGAGACGGCCGAGATGCCCGGCTTCTACGCCGACGAGGAATACGACCTGGCCGGCTTTTGCGTGGGGCTGGTGGACTATCCCAAGATCGTGGACGGTTCGTCCATCGGCGTCGGCGACGTGGTCATCGGCATCAACTCGTCCGGGCCGCACTCCAACGGCTATTCCCTGATCCGCAAGATTTTCGCCGCCTCGGGGCTTACCGGCGGCGATCCCCTGCCCAATTCCACCCAGACCATGGCCGAGGCGCTGCTCGCCCCCACCCGCATCTACGTCAAGACCGTGCTCAATTTGCTGCGCGACTTCGAGATTCGCGGCATGGTCCACATCACGGGCGGCGGCTTCTACGACAACGTCAACCGCGTCCTGCCCAAGGGCGTGGCCGCCAACATCCGTTTCGGCTCCTGGCATGTGCCGCCGGTGTTCGACTGGCTCAAGGCCCAGGGCAACCTGACCTGGCCGGAGATGCTGCAGATCTTCAACTGCGGTGTGGGGTACATGCTCGTTGTGGCCCCGGAGATCGCCGACGACGTGATGCAGCGGTTAAAGGCCCTTGGCGAGTACGCCCGGGTCATCGGCCGCATCGACATCCGCAAGGACGGGGCCGAGCAGGTCGAAGTGACGTTCCCGGACGGCGAAGCCTAGGTCGTGCCCACGGACAGCGCAAAGGACATTTCGCAGACAACAGGCTGAAGCCATGGTTTGTTAAAAATACTATCGTATTTTTGGGGGATGCGAAGCCTAGGCCGACCGTTCCCCGAAACGTCAACGCCGCCCCTGGCGCGCCCCGGAAATCTCCAGCGCGTGCCAGGGGCGGCGTTTCTTTTGGGGCGTACGCCCCGTGGCAAAATCCTGGCTCTCCGACGCAGCCCCCTTCCCCCTTTTCCCATTTGGGGGGTCCGGGGGCCTCAGG
>JAEZMB010000020.1 GCA_023435825.1 Pseudomonadota bacterium
AGCCCTTCCTCATGCCCATCGAAGACGTGTTCTCCATCTCCGGCCGCGGCACCGTCGTGACCGGTCGTGTCGAGCGCGGCATCGTCACCGTGGGCGACGAAGTGGCCATCATCGGCATCAAGGACACGGTCAAGACGACCTGCACCGGCGTCGAGATGTTCCGCAAGATCCTCGATCAGGGCCAGGCTGGCGACAACGTCGGCGTGCTCCTGCGCGGCGTCAAGCGCGACGACGTCGAGCGCGGCCAGGTTCTGGCCAAGCCCGGCTCCATCACGCCGCACCGCAAGTTCAAGGCCGAAGTGTACGTCCTCAACAAGGAAGAGGGCGGCCGCCACACCCCGTTTTTCACGGGCTACCGTCCCCAATTCTATTTCCGGACCACGGACATCACCGGCGTGGTGACCCTCAACGAAGGTGTTGAAATGGTCATGCCGGGCGACAACGCCACGTTCAACGTGGAACTGATCGCCCCCATCGCCATGGAAAAGGGCCTGCGCTTCGCCATCCGCGAAGGCGGCCGCACCGTCGGCGCTGGCGTCGTGTCGGAGATTGTGGAGTAATATCATGGTTTCCATGCAAAACGATCGCATCCGTATCAAATTGAAGGCCTACGACTACCGCATCCTCGACAAGGCGGTGGCCGAGATCGTGGATACCGCCCGCAACACCGGAGCCGGCGTTGCCGGTCCCATCCCGTTGCCCACGGACATCCACAAGGTCACGGTCAACCGCTCGGTTCACGTCGACAAGAAGTCCCGTGAACAGTTTGAGATGCGGGTTCACAAACGTCTCCTGGACATTATGGAGCCCACGCAGCAGACCGTGGACGCGCTCGGGAAACTGAGCCTTCCTGCCGGTGTTGACGTGGAAATTAAGCTCTAAGGAAGGGTTGGCATGGCTGCCACGCTTGGAATTCTTGGCCGAAAACTGGGCATGACCCGGGTCTTCGGCGACGACGGCTCAATCATTCCGGTCACTGTTATTCAGGCCGGACCCTGCCCCGTCACCCAGGTCAAGAACCTGGAAAAAGACGGGTACAACGCCATGCAGATCGGGTTCGACGAGATCCCGGAACGCAAGGTCAACAAGCCCGAGAAGGGCCATCTGGACAAGGCCGCCCGCGGCTACTTCCGGGTGCTTAAGGAAATCCGCCTGGACGGTCCCGTGCCCTTTGAACAGGGCATGGACGTGACCGTGGACATCTTCGCCCCGGGCGAGATCGTCAAGGTCACGGGCACCTCCATCGGCAAGGGCTTTGCCGGCGTCATGAAGCGCTGGAACTTCGCCGGTCTCAAGAAGACCCACGGCACCGAGAAGGCCCATCGCTCCGGCGGTTCCATCGGCAACAACACCGAGCCCGGCAAGGTCATGAAGGGCAAGAAGATGGCCGGCCACATGGGCGCGCGCACGGTGACCGTGCCGAGCATCACCGTGGTCGACGTCCGCCCCGAAATGAACCTGATCCTGGTCAAGGGACAGATTCCCGGCCCGCGCAACGGCGTGGTCGTGGTTCGTAAGCAGGGGTAACGGGGGCAAGCCATGGCAAACGTCAAATTGTTCAACCAGGGCTGCCAGGAAATCGGCACCGTCGATCTGGCCCCCGAGGTTTTTGAAGTCGAAGTGCAGCCCGAACTGCTGCACCTCGTTGTCCGCGCCCAGCTGGCCGCCAAGCGCGCCGGCACCCACAGCGTCAAGACCCGCGCCTTCGTCAGCGGCGGCGGCAAGAAGCCCTGGCGCCAGAAGGGCACCGGCCGCGCCCGCGCCGGCTCCACCCGTTCGCCCCTGTGGCGCGGCGGCGCCGTCGTCCACGGGCCCCAGCCCCGGGACTACACCTTCAAGGTGAACCGCAAGGTCCGCCAACTGGCTCTGCGCATGGCCCTTTCGGCCAAGGTCGTGGAAGACCAGCTGGTCCTGCTGGACACCATTGCCCTGCCGGAAGTCAAGACCAAGCTCATGGCCCAGGTCGTTTCCGACTTCAGCTGGAAAAAAGCCTTGATTGTTCTGCCCGAGTCGGATAACAATCTCGAGCTTTCCGCCAGAAACCTTCCTGGCATCAAGGTCGTGCGGCAGGACATGCTCAATGTGTATGACGTCCTCCTGCACGATCATGTTGTCATGATGAAGGACGCGGCGATCAAGGTCCAGGAGAGGCTCGGTCATGGAATACGCTAACATCCTTTTGAAGCCGGTTATTTCCGAGAAGGCCACGATGGTGAAGGACGCCGCCAACCAGGTGGTGTTTTTCGTCCATCCCGCCGCCAACAAGATCGAGATCGCCAAGGCTGTGGAAAAGGCCTTCTCCGTCACGGTCAAGGGCGTGCGCGTGGTCAAGCACAAAAGCCTCGCCCGTTCCCGCATGGGACGCGTGACCGGCCGGATCCCGGGCTACAAGAAAGCCTACGTGACCCTGGCCCAGGGCGATAAAATCGAGTTCTTCGAAGGGGTGTAGACATGTCCATCCGCAAGCTTAAGCCGACCTCGGCCGGCCGCCGGTTCCAGACGGTGTCTACCTTCGAGGAGATCACCCGCAGCGAGCCGGAGAAGTCCCTTACCGAGGGCATTACCTCCTCTTGCGGCCGCAACTGCTACGGCCGCATCACTTCGCGTCGTCGCGGCGGCGGCAACAAGCGCCTGTACCGCATCATCGACTTCAAGCGCGACAAGTTTGGGGTTCCGGCCAAGGTCTTCTCCATCGAGTATGACCCCAACCGTAGCGCCCGTATTGCGCTTTTGCATTACGCTGACGGCGAGAAACGTTACATTTTGGCGCCGGTTGGCATCAAGGTCGGTGACATGATCACCGCCGGCGACGCCGCCGACATCAAGCCGGGCAACGCCCTGCAGCTCAAGAAGATCCCGGTCGGCACGCTGCTGCACAACATCGAGCTGAACCCGGGCCGCGGCGGCCAGATGTGCCGCGCCGCCGGCACCTACGCCCAGCTCGTGGCCAAGGAAGGCAAGTACGCCCTGCTGCGGCTGCCTTCGGGCGAAGTGCGCAACGTCCTGTCCACCTGTCTGGCCACCGTCGGCCAGGTCGGCAACGTGATGCACGAGAACATCTCCATCGGCAAGGCCGGGCGTAACCGCTGGCTTGGCAAGCGCCCCGAAGTTCGCGGCGTGGCCATGAACCCGGTTGACCATCCCCTCGGCGGCGGCGAGGGCAAGAGCTCCGGCGGTCGTCACCCGGTCACCCCGTGGGGCAAGCCGACCAAGGGCTACAAGACCCGCAACAAGAAAAAGCCCTCGTCCAAGCTTATCGTCAAGCGGCGCGGACAAAAGTAAGAGGAAACGCCTATGCCTCGTTCACTCAAAAAAGGTCCGTTCGTGGACGATCACTTGGAAAAGAAGGTCGCCTACGCCCTGGAGAACAAGGATCGCCGCGTGATCAAGACCTGGTCCCGCCGCTCCATGATCCTGCCCGAGATGGTTGGTCTGACCTTTGCCGTGCACAACGGGAAAAAGTTCATTCCGGTTTTTGTCTCCGAGAACATGGTCGGGCACAAACTCGGCGAGTTTGCCCCTACGCGGACCTTCCACGGCCATGCCGCGGACAAGAAAAGCAAAGTGAAAAAGTAGTCGGGGCGACCACCCCGTCGGGACAAAACCATGGAAGCCAAAGCCATCGCCAAGTACATTCGCCTGTCGCCCCAGAAGGCGCGGCTCGTCGCCGCCAACATCCTCGGCCGGCCGGTCGAGGAGGCCATGAACATACTGAAATTCACCCCCAAGAAATCGGCCAAGATCATCGGCAAGGTGCTCCACTCGGCCGTGGCCAACGCCGAGCAGATTTCCGGGGTGGATATCGACAACCTTACGGTCAAGCAGGTGATCATCAATCCCGGGCCTACCCACAAGCGGATCATGACCCGCTCCATGGGGCGCGCCTTCCGGATCGTCAAGCGCACGAGCCATATCACCGTCGTTGTGGCCGAGAACTAGGAGCGACACATGGGACAGAAAGTTCATCCCTACGGATTTCGCCTCGGATACAACAAGAACTGGCTCTCGCGTTGGTTTTCCAAGAAGGATTACCCGGAGTTCGTTTTCGAGGACAATAAGATCCGTAAGTTCGTCAAAAAGAGCCTGTATCACGCCGGCATCTCGAAGATCGAGATCGAACGCGCCGGCGGCAAGATTCGCCTGATCATCCACACCGCCCGGCCCGGCATCGTCATCGGCCGCAAGGGCACGGAGATCGAAAAGGTTCGCGGTGATCTCAAGCAGCGCTTCGGTCGGGAATTCACGGTGGAGGTCAACGAAATCCGCCGTCCCGAAATCGACGCCCAGCTCGTCGCCGAGAACATCGCGCTGCAGCTCGAGCGCCGCGTGGCCTTCCGCCGGGCCATGAAGCGCACCGTCGGTCTGTCGCGCAAGTTCGGCGCCGAGGGCATCAAGGTCTCCTGCGCCGGCCGCCTGGCGGGAGCGGAAATCGCCCGCTCCGAATGGTACCGCGACGGCCGGGTGCCCCTGCAGACCCTGCGCGCCGACATCGACTACGGCTACGCCATCGCCAAGACCACCTACGGCGTCATCGGGGTCAAGGTCTGGATTTTCAAAGGCGAGATTTTGGATCATGAGGTGGAAGCGTAATGTTGGCTCCCAAGAAAACCAAATTCCGGAAGATGCAAAAGGGCCGCCTGCGCGGTCCCGCCCTTCGCGGCGCCAGCATCGACTTCGGTGAAATCGGCATCAAGGCTCTGGAGCACGGCAAGCTCACCAGCCAGCAGATCGAATCCGCCCGTATCGCCATCATGCGCCACATCAAGCGCGGCGGCAAAGTCTGGATTCGCGTCTTCCCGGACCGCGTGCGCACGGAAAAGCCGGCTGAAGTCCGTCAGGGCAAAGGCAAAGGCTCCCCGGTGGGCTGGTTTGCTCCGGTCAAGCCCGGTCGCGTGCTTTACGAGATCAAGGGCGTGGACATCGAGACCGCCAAGGAAGCGCTGACCCGGGCCCAGCACAAGCTGCCGATCAAGACCAAGATTGTGGTCAAGGAGGGCTTGTAGCCATGAAGACCGCCGAACTGCGCGATCTCGACGTCGAGGCCCTGGGCAAGAAGCTGGGCGAGTCCCGCGAGGAACTCTTCAAGCTGCGCTTCCAGCACGCCACGGCCCAGCTGGAAAAGACCCACCGTCTGCGTGAAGTCCGCAAGGACATCGCGCGCATCATGACGGTGCAAAATGAAAAGAAGCGTCAAGGCTAATCGGGGATCACCATGGAAGAACAGAAAAGCAATCGCCGGGTGCTGACCGGCGTCGTGGTCTCCGACAAGGCCGACAAGACCATCGTGGTCATGGTCGAGACCCTGGTGAAGCATCCGTTGTACAAGAAGTACATCCGCCGCCGGAAAAAGTTCATGGCCCACGATCCGCAAAACGACTGCGGCATCGGGGATACCGTGAGCATCATCGAGCATCGGCCGCTGTCCGCCCGTAAGCGGTGGCATCTTGAAAAAATCATGGAAAAAGCGGTCTAGGAGCTCGACATGATTCAGGTTGAATCCAATCTCGATGTGGCGGACAATTCCGGCGCGAAACGAGTGTGCTGCATCAAGGTGCTCGGCGGCTCCCGTCGCCGTTACGCCACGGTGGGCGACATCATCGTCGTGTCCGTCAAGGACGCCCTGCCCAATTCCAAGGTGAAGAAGGGCGCCGTGATGAAGGCCGTTGTTGTTCGGACCAAAAAGGAAGTCGGCCGGGCCGACGGTTCCTACATCAAGTTCGACTCCAACTCCGCCGTGCTGCTGTCCAACCAGGGCGAGCCGGTTGGAACCCGTATCTTCGGACCGGTCGCGCGTGAGCTGCGGCAGAAAAACTTCATGAAAATCGTGTCGCTGGCTCCTGAAGTCCTCTAGGGCTTCCCACGCGCATCGAGGACGACATGAAAACCTATCGGATTCGTAAAGACGACAAGGTGATGGTCATCGCCGGCAAGGACAAGGGCAAAGTGGGCAAGATCCTCAAGATCCTGCCCAAGCGCAACGCCGTGCTGGTGGAAAAGGTGAACCAGGTCAAGCGCCACACCAAGGCCAATCCCTACGCCAAGACCCCCGGCGGAATCATCGAGAAGGAAGCGCCGTTGGATATCTCCAACGTGGCTCTCTTGTGCGAAGGTTGCGCCAAGCCGGCCAAGGTCGGCTACAAATACACCGCTGATGGCAAGAAGGTTCGCTTCTGCAAGAAGTGCAACCACGAAATCGCCTAGCGTCAAAAGGAAACGGTATGACCCGCCTGGAACAAATCTATGCCGAGAAGGTAGCCCCGGAGCTGAAGAAAGAGTTCGGGTACACTTCCAGCATGCAAATCCCCCGGCTTTCCTTTGTCTCGCTCAACATGGGTTTGGGCGAAGCGAGCAACAACAATAAGCTCATCGAGGAAGCCGTGGTCGAGCTGACCGCCATCGCTGGACAAAAGGCCGTAATAACGCGCGCCAGAAAGTCCATCGCGGCATTTAAGCTCCGGGAGGGCATGCCGGTGGGGTGCCGTGTGACCCTTCGCCGGGATCGGATGTGGGATTATCTCGACAAACTCATGAATTTTGCCCTGCCTCGGGTTCGCGACTTTCGCGGCGTGCCTGACCGTGGATTCGACGGACGCGGCAATTTCACCCTCGGTATCCGGGAGCACAGCATTTTCCCGGAAATCAACGTGGATCGCGTCGAGCACGTCAAGGGCATGAACGTCACCATCGTCACTACGGCCACCGCCGACAAGGAAGGCAAGATGTTGCTGGACCTGCTCGGCATGCCGTTTAAAAAGTAAGGAGAACGGACGTGGCCCGTAAATCTTTGATGGTGAAAGCCAGCCGCAAACCGAAGTTTTCCACCAGGGCGTACAATCGTTGCCCCATCTGTGGTCGTCCCCGGGCGTATCTGCGCAAGTTCGGCGTCTGCCGTATTTGTTTCCGTAACATGTCGCTGACCGGCGAAATGCCCGGCGTGCGCAAGTCGAGCTGGTAAGGAGAAGGACGCCATGTCGGTGACCGATCCCATTTCCGATATGCTGACCCGCATCCGCAATGCCCACCGGGCGTTGCACGCGGACCTGTCGCTTCCCACTTCCAAACTGAAGGCCGCCATTGCCGCCATCCTCAAAGAGGAAGGCTACATCGGGGACTTCGCCGTGGACGGGCAAGCGCTGACCATCAACCTCAAATATCAGAGCGGCAAACCGATCATTTCGGGGCTCAAAAGGGTGAGCAAGCCCGGACGGCGCGTCTACGTGCCGGCCGAGGCCATCCCCAAGGTCCAAAACGGCCTGGGCATCAGCATCCTGTCCACTTCCCGGGGCATCCTGGAAGGAGCCAAGGCTCGCGAGCTCAATGTCGGCGGCGAGCTCCTGTGCGAAATCTGGTAAAAAGATCCACCGCGGAGAAGATGTCATGTCCAGGATAGGAAAACGCGAAATCGAGCTGCCCGCCGGCGTGTCCGTTGAGCTGGCTTCCGATGCGGTGGTGGTCAAGGGCCCCAAGGGCCAGTTGTCCACCCCCACGCATCCCAAGATCGCCTATGCCGTCGCCGACGGCAAGGTCCAGGTCAGCCGCACCGACGACACCCGCGTGGCCCGGGCCCAGCACGGCCTGCGCCGCACCCTGCTTGCCAACCTCGTCGAGGGCGTGAGCAAGGGCTTCACCAAGACGCTGGAAGTCATCGGCGTCGGCTACAAGGTCGCCACCACCGGCAACACCGTGTCCCTGGCCGTGGGTTTTTCCCACCCCGTGGACTTCAAGTTGCCCGAAGGCATCGAAGCCAAGGTGGAAGGCAACAAGCTGACGTTGTCGGGCATCGACAAGGTGCTTCTTGGCGAAACCGCCGCCCGCATCCGTCGCGTGCGGCCGCCCGAACCCTTCAAGGGCAAGGGCATCAAGTACGAAAACGAAGTCATTCGCCGCAAGGCCGGTAAGTCCGGCGGCAAGAAATAGGGGCTAGCAGCATGAAGATGACCAAGACCCTGGCGCGAGCGCGCCGGAAAGTCCGCATCCGCAAGAAACTGTCTGGCACCGCCGAACGCCCCAGGCTTGTGGTGTACCGGTCCAACCGGCACATCTACGCCCAGGTGATCGACGATCTCACCGGACAGACCCTGGTGTCCTCCTCCAGCCTGACGCTTTTGAGGGCCGGCGAGGCGGTCAAGGCCGACAAGGAAGCTGCGACCATGGTCGGTAAAGACCTGGCCGCCAAGGCCCTTGAACGCAACATCCAGGCCGTTGTGTTTGACCGCAACGGCTACATCTACCACGGCAGGGTGCAGGCCCTGGCCGACGGAGCGCGGGATGGCGGCCTCAAATTCTAAACGCGCGAAGGAAGACGGCATGGAACAGCAATCCGATCTTTCCCAGATCGAAAAGATCGTTTACCTCAATCGCGTCGCCAAGGTCGTCAAGGGCGGCCGTCGGTTCAGCTTCAGCGCCCTGGTCGTCGTCGGCGACGGCAAGGGCTCTGTGGGCTACGGACTTGGCAAGGCCAACGAAGTGCCCGAAGCTATCCGCAAGGCCACGGAACAGGCCCGCAAGGCCATGATCCGGGTGCCCCTGCTGGACGGAACCCTGCCCTACGAGATCCTCGGCCAGTTCGGCGCCGGCCGCGTCATGCTCAAGCCCGCTTCCAAAGGTACCGGCATCATCGCCGGCGGCCCGGTGCGCGCCATCATGGAAGCCTGCGGCGTCCATGACATCCTGACCAAGGCCATCGGCACCAACAATCCGCACAACGTCTTGCGGGCCACCATGGAAGGCTTGGCTTCGCTGCGCAGCGCCGACTCCGTCAGCGCCATGCGCGGCAAGGCCCTGTCCACGCCCCGCAAGTAAGGACGCAAGCCATGGCAAACATTACCGTCAAGCTGGTGAGAAGCCGCTACGGCAACACGCCCAAACAGCGTGCCACCCTGGCTTCCCTTGGCCTGAAGAAAATTCGCCAGGAACGCTCCTTCGAGAAAACCGACACCCTGGTCGGCATGATCGCGAAGGTCCAACATCTCGTTGAGGTGACCGAGTCATGAAGCTCCACGAGCTCTATCCCTTCCCCGAGGAGCGGGCCAGCCGCAAGCGCGTCGGCCGTGGCCGGGCCACCGGCTGGGGCTGCACCTCCGGTCGCGGCAACAAGGGCCAGAATTCCCGGGCCGGCGCCAAGCACCGCGCCTGGTTCGAAGGCGGCCAGATGCCCATCGCCCGCCGTCTGCCCAAGCGCGGCTTCAAGAACTACCCGTTCAAGGTCGTCTTCCAGCCCATCAATCTCGATCGGCTGCTGGCTTCCTTTGACGGCAAGGACGCCATCACCCTCGACGACATCTATGATCGCGGTCTGGCCCCGGCCGGCGCCCTGGTCAAGATCTTGAGCGACGGCGAAGTCGCCGCCGCCGTCACCGTCGAGGCCCACAAGTTCAGCGCCAAGGCGGCTGAGAAAATCACCGCCGCCGGCGGCAAGGTCATCGCCCTGGGAACGCCCGAGGCGCTGACCGAAACCCCTACTGAATAAACGGAAGTTGCCGTGGCCCTTACCGGAGTCGAGAATCTTGCCCGTCTGCCGGAGCTGAAAAAAAAGCTCCTTTGGACCTTCCTGCTTGTGGCCGTCTACCGCATCGGCGTCCATGTCCCGGTGCCGGGCGTGGATTCGGCCGCGCTGGCGGATTTCTTCGAAAGCGCCAAGAACACCCTTTTTGGCCTGTTCGACATGTTCTCCGGCGGAGGGCTGCGCAACCTCTCCATCTTCGCCCTGGGGATCATGCCCTACATCTCCGCCTCCATCATCATCCAGCTGCTGACCGTGGTCAGCCCCGAGCTGGCCAAGATGCAGAAGGAGGAGGGCGCCGCCGGGAAGAAAAAGATCACCCAGTACACCCGCTACGGCACGGTGCTCATCACCTGCATCCAGGGCTTCGGCATCGCCGTGGGCCTGGAGAGCATGGCCAGCCCTACGGGGGCGCCGGTGGTGCTCATGCCTGGCTGGGGCTTTCGCCTCATGACCATCATCACGCTGTGCGCCGGCACGGTGTTTCTCATGTGGCTTGGTGAGCAGCTGACGGAAAAGGGCATCGGCAACGGCATTTCGCTGATCATCTATTCCGGCATCGTGGCCGGATTGCCGCGCGCCGTGCTCTCCACCTTCGATCTGCTCAAGGCCGGGGAACTCTCGCCGCTCATGCTTATCCTCATCGTGGCCCTGATGCTGGCCGTCCTGGTCGCCATCGTGTTCATGGAGCGAGGGCAGCGGCGCATTCCCATCCAATACGCCAAGCGTATGGTCGGACGGAAGATGTACGGCGGCCAGACCACCCATCTGCCGCTGCGCGTCAACACGGCCGGCGTCATTCCGCCCATTTTCGCCTCCTCGATCCTGCTGTTTCCGGCGACCTTGGGCGAATTCTCCAGCGTGCCTTGGCTCAAGACCGTGGCCTCGTTCTTCTCGCCGCAGACGATGACCTACAACGTGATCTTCATCGCGCTGATCGTCTTCTTCTGCTATTTCTACACGGCCATCATCTTCGATCCGGCCGACATCGCCGAGAACATCCGCAAGCAGGGCGGATTCATTCCCGGCATCCGGCCTGGGGCCAAGACCAAGGAATACATCGACAAGGTGCTGGTTCGCATCACCCTGTGGGGGTCGATGTACATCTCCGCGGTTTGCGTGCTGCCCATGATGCTCATCCAGCAGTTCAACGTGCCGTTTTATTTCGGCGGCACCTCGCTGCTGATCGTGGTCGGCGTGGCCATGGACTTCATGTCCCAGATCGAGTCGTATCTTATCTCCCGTCAGTATGAAGGCCTCATGCAGAAGGGGAGAATCAAGGGCAGGCAGTAGGTTTGAAAAAGGTCAGGGGAATCTACCTCAAAAACGACCTTGAACTGGCCTCCATGCGGGAAGCCTGCCGCATCGTGGCCGTGATCCTGAGGGATCTGTCCGAAGCGGTGAAGCCGGGCGTGACCACCATGACCTTCGAACAGCTGGCGCTGAAGCGCTGCGCGGATTTCAAGGTCAAGCCCGGGTTCCTGGGCATGTACGGGTTTCCCTTTGCCCTGTGCTGCTCGGTCAACGAGGAAGTCGTTCACGGCTTTCCGTCCGACCGGGTGCTCAAGGAAGGAGACCTGGTCAGCTTCGACATGGGCGTGGTCTACGACGGGTTTTACGGAGACGCCGCGACCACGGTCCCGGTTGGCGAGATAAGTCCCGAGAAAGCCAAGCTTTTGCAGGTGACTCGGGAAAGTTTGGAAAAGGGCGTCGCCGAGGCCAGATCCGGCAATGACCTGTATGACATTTCGCGGGCCGTGCAAAAACATGTTGAAGGCCATGGCCTAAGTGTTGTAAGACGGTTCGTTGGTCACGGCATCGGGAGGAAGCTCCACGAAAAGCCCGAAATTCCGAATTTCGAGCCCAAGGACGCGCCCCGCGTTCCGCTTCTTCCCGGGATGGTGCTCGCCATCGAACCCATGGTGACGGCGGGGGGACCCGACGTCGAAGTGTTGTCCGACAACTGGACGGCCGTGACGAAAGATCGCAGCCTGTCCGCGCATTTCGAGCATACGGTGGCTGTGACCAAAAACGGTCCTCGGATTTTAAGCCTGGCTGATTGACGCGACCGACGCCCGCGCGGCCTCGGTCGTTTCCGTCGCCAGGAGACGGAGAGACGGCATGAAAGTGAGACCTTCGGTTAAAAAACTTTGTCCCAAGTGCAAAATCATCCGGCGTCACGGCGTTGTGCGGGTGATCTGCGATAACCCCCGGCACAAGCAACGTCAGGGATAACGGAGGAACGTCGTGGCCAGAATCGCGGGAGTCGACCTTCCCAAGAACAAGCGGATGGACATAGCGCTGACCTATATCTACGGCATCGGCCGCACCACGGCCCTGCGCATCCTTGAAGCCACCGGCGTCGATTGGACGAAAAATTCCGACGCCCTGACTTCCGAGGAAACCAACAACATCCGCAAGGAACTCGAAGCCAACTACAAGGTCGAGGGCGATTTGCGGCGTGAAATCACCGCCGGCATCAAGCGCCTCATGGACATCGGCTGCTATCGTGGCCTGCGCCACCGCCGGGGCCTGCCCTGTCGCGGACAGCGCACCCACACCAATTCGCGTACCCGCAAGGGACCGCGTCGCGGCGTGATGGCCAAGAAGAAGAAGTAACCTTTCGCGGACGCGTTTTTTGGCGTCCGCTGCAACACGGCAACACGCCCCAGACGGGCTTTTTGGAGATACGCGTATGGCGAAACCGCGCCGCACCGGCAAAAAGGAACGCAAGAACATTCCCGTGGGCGTGGCCCACATTCAGGCCACGTTCAACAATACCATCGTGACCTTCACCGATCAGAAGGGCAACGTGGTCAGCTGGGCCACCTCCGGTGGGGCTGGTTTCAAGGGGTCGCGCAAGTCCACCCCGTTCGCCGCCCAGGTCGCCGCCGAGAACGCCGCGCGCAAGGCCCAGGAAAACGGCATGCGCACCGTCGGCGTTCTGGTCAAGGGGCCGGGGTCCGGACGTGAGGCCGCCATGCGCGCCATTCACAACGCCGGATTCAAGATCAGCTACATCCGCGATATTACGCCCATCCCCCACAACGGCTGCCGTCCGCCCAAGCGGCGTCGCGTCTAGTTTGGAGCGGATGGCCGAGGGCACGGTTCCCTCGGCGGCACAGCGGTATTTTATACGACCAGGCCTCCAGACCGGGGCCTGGCTCATTATTCGGTCCCACCCGGCGCACCAAAGCCTCGGAGGACCGACACACGCGGGGATCAGGTTAAGAAGACCGCCCCGCGGCACATCGAGGAGGAACGACCTTGGCACGTTATACTGAAGCGAAATGCCGGATTTGCCGCCGGGAAGGGGCCAAGCTGTTTTTGAAGGGCGATCGGTGCTACACCGACAAGTGCGCTCATGAGCGCCGCCCCTACGCCCCTGGCCAGCATGGCCGCATCCGCAAAAAAATGAGCGATTACGCCGTCCAGCTGCGCGAGAAGCAGAAGACCCGCAAGATGTACGGCATTCTGGAAGAGCAGTTCCGCGACTACTTCAAGCGCGCGGACATGCAAAAGGGCGTCACGGGCGAAAACCTGCTTTCCGCCCTGGAGCGTCGCCTGGACAACACGATCTACCGCCTTGGTTTCGCGTCCTCGCGCAACCAGGCCCGGCAGCTCGTGCGGCACGGCCTTTTTACCCTCAACGGCCGCCGCGTGAACATCCCGTCCTTGCAGGTCAAGGTCGGCGACGTCGTCGAAGTCCGTGAACGCAACCGGCAGTCGCCCATCATCCTGGAAGCCCAGCAGGTCATTGCCCGCCGCGGCACCCCGGCCTGGCTCGAGGTTGAAGGCGAAAAGCTCAAAGGCAAGGTCATCGCGCTGCCCACCCGCGAGGACGTGCAGTTCCCGATCAACGAGCAGCTCATCGTCGAGCTTTACTCCAAGTAATCGGCAAAGACCCTTTGCCTAAGGTGACGCCATGTTGACTCGTAACGGCCAAAGGCTCATCAACTCCCGCAACTGGACCGAACTCGTCAAGCCCGAAGTCCTGGAAAAGGACCCGAGCTCCACCGAGATGTTCGGACGGTTCGTGTGCGAGCCCCTGGAACGCGGGTTCGGCACCACGCTCGGCAACGCCCTGCGTCGCGTGCTCCTGTCGTCCCTGCAGGGCGCGGCCATCGTCGCCGCCCGCATCGAAGGGGTGCAGCACGAATTCTCCACTATTCCGGGAGTCATTGAGGATGTCACCGAGATCATCCTCAATCTCAAGCAGGTGCGGCTGGCCATGGCCACCGACGAGCCCCAGCGGCTCACCCTGCTCGCCAAGGAAAAGGGCGAAGTTCGGGCCAGCGCCATTCAGGGCAATCACAACGTCTCGGTGCTGTCCGAAGACGTCTTGATCGCCACCCTTTCCGAAGACCGCGATTTCCGCATCGACCTCGAAGTGCGCATGGGCAAGGGCTATGTCCCGGCCGACATGCACGAGGGGCTCGAATCCGAAATCGGCCTGATCCTCCTGGATGCGAGCTTCTCGCCTGTCAAGAAGGTGGCCTACACCATCGAACAGGCCCGTGTCGGCCAGATGACCAACTACGACAAGCTCGTGTTGGAAGTCACCACCGACGGCTCCATCGCTCCCGAGGACGCCATTTCCTACAGCGCCAAGATCCTCAAGGATCAACTCACGGTTTTCATCAATTTCGACGAGAAGGAATCCGAGGCGGAGAAGAATCGGCGTCGTGACGACATCGAGCTCAACCCCAGCCTCTTTAAAAGCATCGACGAACTTGAGCTCTCCGTGCGCGCCACCAACTGCCTGAAGTCCGCCAACATCCAGACCGTTGGCGAGCTCATGCAGAAAACCGAACACGAGATGCTCAAGACCAAGAACTTCGGCAAGAAATCCCTTGAGGAAATCCGCCGTGTTCTCGAGGATATGGGTCTCGAATTCGGTATGCGCATCGAGAACTTCGACCAAAAATACCAGGAATGGCTCAAGAGGAAGCAGACCGATGAGGCATAACAAATCCGGACGCAAACTTGGCAGGACCGCCGCGCACCGCAAGGCCATGCTGCGCAATATGGCTCGTTCGCTGCTGATCCACGAGCGGATCCGCACCACCGAACACAAGGCCAAGGAACTTCGCGGCGTTGTTGAACAGCTCGTCACCCTGGCCCAGACCGACAGCGTTCACGCCCGTCGCATGGCCTACAAGGTGCTCGAGAACCACCAGCTCGTGGCCCGGCTCTTCAACGAGATCGGCCCGCGCTTCACCGGCCAGCCCGGCGGCTACACCCGCGTGGTCAAGATGAGCATCCCCCGTGCCGGCGACTGCGCCGCCATGGCCGTCATCGAGCTGACCAAGATGGCCGGGGCCGCCCCCGCCGCCCAGGAACAGGCTCCCAAGGACGCTTCTTCCGAGGCTTAAACGCGATCTCTTCAAAGCAGGGCCCAAGGGCCCTGCTTTTTTTTGACCTGATGGATCGGATTTTTCGATAGGGGGTATGGCGCTTATGGATGTTCGCCGGCTTCAAGCCTTTGCCAAAGTTTACGAACTGCGCAGCTTTTCCCGCGCCGGCGAAGAACTGTTGCTGTCACAGCCCACCATCAGCGCCCATATCGCGGCCCTCGAAGAGGAACTTGAGACCCAGCTCTTCGACCGCCTCGGGCGGTCCGTGTTGCCGACCCAGGCCGGCGACGTCCTGTACCGCTACTGCACCACGATCTTCACCCAGCTCGACCATGCCAAGGCCGACATCATGGCCCTGTCCGCCCGTGTCGCCGGCGAACTGGTCATTGGCGGCAGCACCATTCCGGCCCACTACATCATCCCCCGGCTGGTGGCCCGCTACGTGGCCGCCTATCCCGAGGTCCGGGTGGACCTGACCGGCGGCGACACCAGCGAGATCGCGCAGAAAGTGGCCGAGGGCACGGTGCATGTCGGCATCATCGGAGCGCCCGCGCCCTATCCCGAACTGGTGAGTCTGCCGTATCTTGATGACGCCCTGGTGGTGGTCGCGCCGGCCGCGCTGGCGCTGCCGGATCTGACCGGCAGCGGCTGGCAGGATCGTCTGGCCGGGCTTCCCTGGATCATGCGGGAGCAAGGCTCCGGCACGCGCCAGACCCTGGAGGCGTCTTTTGCTAAAGCCGGCCTGGACATCCGCGCCATACATCCGGTGCTGGCCGTCCATTCCTCCCTGGCCGTGCTCGAATGCGTGGATGCCGGTCTGGGAGTGGCCGCCGTGTCCACCTTGGCCGCCCGTTCCTATCTGGAGCGGGGGAGTGTTACGGCCCTGGACGTGCCGCATCTGGACATGCGACGCAGCTTCTATGTCGTGCACCACGCCAAGCGGTATCTGTTCCCTGCCTTGCGCTTTTTCCTCAAGACCTGCGGCTGCGTCTAGAGGGGCCATTGCCTGGCTGCAACGTCAAGCGGCCCCGGCCCGGGGGCGGGGGGGGGGGGGGGGGGGGGGGTT
>JAEZMB010000058.1 GCA_023435825.1 Pseudomonadota bacterium
ACCCGCCGGGGGGATAATCCCCCCGGACCCCCTGGCTGTCTGTGGCGGGCGGGAGGACCACAAGCGGGAGGAGCAGGTGAAGGGCGCAAGAGAAAAAGGCCGATCCGGCCAAAAGACAAACGCCCCGCCCGGCAGTGCCGGACGGGGCGTTTGTCGCCCCTGGAACCGGGCGTGCCCGGTCCATGAACATGGCAGGTCGTAAGCCGCGCCCATCCGTCCCCGGACAGCAAGCGCGGCCGGCCCTCCTGCCGCCTGGCGGCCGGCCCCCCTCGAAAATAGCCGTCGTGACGACAGGCACGACGCTACCGTGTTGCAAACGAACGCTTGTGTTTTGCACAGGCCCTGGCCTGTGGCAAGATAAAAACCGGTTTTCCCGGAAAATCCATGCAAAAGGCCGCCCGAAGGCGGCCTTGGTCGTTGTCGGCGACAGCTACAAAATCGGCAGATACCGCTCGATCTCCCACTCCGTGACCTGGGTACGGTAAGCGTCCCACTCCGCTTTCTTATTTTCCACCAGCGCGGCGTGCAAATGGTCGCCCAGCACCTCGCGCATGAGTTCGCTCTTCTCCAGATTGTCCACGGCCTCGCGCAGGCTGCCCGGCAGCGAGGTCACGCCCTTTTCCTCCATCTCCTCGTCGGTCATCTTGAAGATGTTCTCCTCAATGGGGTCGGAGAGGGTGTAGCCTTCCTCGATGCCCTTAAGCCCCGCGCCGAGCATGGCGGCAAAGGACAGGTAGAGGTTGCAGGCCGGGTCCGGGCTGCGCAGTTCGATGCGCGTGGCCGACTCCTTGCCGGGCTTGTACATGGGCACCCGCACCAGGGCCGACCGGTTGCGCCGGGCCCAGGCGATGTAGACCGGCGCTTCATAGCCCGGCACCAGCCGCTTGTAGGAATTGACCCACTGGTTGGTGATGAGCGTGAATTCCGGGGCGTGGCGCAACAGGCCGGCGATAAATCCCTTGGCCTCGGTGGACAGATGGTAGGGGTCGGAGGCGTCGTAGAAGGCGTTTTTGGCTCCCCGAAACAGCGACTGGTGGCAATGCATGCCCGAGCCGTTTTCGCCGAAAAGGGGCTTGGGCATGAAGGTGGCGTAGCAGCCGTGCTTGCGGGCCACTTCCTTGACCACCACCCGGTAGGTCTGGGCGTAGTCGGCCATGATGAGGCCTTCCTGGTAGCGCAGGTCGATCTCGTGCTGGCTGGGGGCGACCTCGTGGTGGCTGTATTCCACGGCCACGCCCATGGATTCCAGGGCGAAGTTGATGTCGCGGCGCACGTCGTTGGCCAGATCGCGCGGCGGCGCATCGAAATAGCCGCCGTGGTCGAGGATCTTGGGCTCAGTGGAGTTGGCGAACAGGAAGAACTCCAGCTCCGGGCCGACATAGTAGGTGTAGCCCAGGTCGGCGGCCTTCTTGAGCATCCGCTTGAGAACGTAGCGCGAATCGGCCGCGAACGGCGTGCCGTCCGGGTTTTTCACGTCGCAAAAGAGCCGGGCCACCGGCCGGTCGGACGGCCGCCAGGCCACCAGCTGGAAGGTGGCCGGGTCCGGGAAGGCCACCATGTCCGATTCCTGGATCTTGGTAAAACCGGTGATGGACGAGCCGTCGAAGCCCATGCCCTCTTCAAAGGCGTTTTCCAGCTCCCGGGGCGTGATCTGGAAGCTTTTGAGCACCCCCAGCACGTCGATGAACCAGAACTGGATGAAGGAGACGTTGTAATCCTTGACGGCGCGCAGCACGTCGTCGGCGTTTTTGCAGTTGAAAACCGCCATCGGCCTGTCCTCCGTTTGCGGGTTGCGAAGCAAGCGGCCTCAACCGAGGCCGTTTATAAACGTATTGCTGAAAATACCGACGCCCTTCCAAAGGACGCGCGCCACGGGCGCGGACATCCCGCCAAGGCGGGCGCGACCGGGGCGGGAAAGTCTCCTATTCTGGCCGAGTTGGCCCGCCAAATCAAGGGACGGGCGGCCCCTGCAGCCCGCCGCCCGCCACAAAGCCGGCGGCGCGAAACGCCAAGCCGCCTTGCGCGGCCGCGCCGCTACAACCCCTTGCGCTCAATAAACCGCAAAATGGCCGCGAAGGCGACGATGAGCCCGGCGATGACCAGCCAGTGGTTGACGCCAAGGACGCCGGCCAGGGTGATCTTGCCGTAGTCGCCCCAGGTGTAGACCGTGGGCAGCAGCCCGTCGTAGGCCCGGGCGAAAACGCCCGCGCCCACGAGCATCCCGGCGATGGCGGCCAGGGCGTCAAGCCGCCCTTCGCCCACGGCCCCCAGCGACGTGCCCGGGCAGTAGCCGACCAGCCCCCAGCCCAGGCCGAAAACCAGCCCGCCGATGGCGTTGGCCCCGACAACGGTGGCCTTGAGCGAGAGCTTCACCAGCCCCAGATCGTTCAAAAGATAAATCCCCACCATGGCCACCATGATATGGGAGAGCATGAACTTGACGATAGTCATGTCTTTAAGCCGCAGCGCCCCGAGTTGCACGTCGTAGCGCAGCACTTGCCCCCGCTGGAGCAGAAACCCGAACAGCACGCCGGTGAGCAGGCCAAACAGCAGGTCCATGTCATTTCCCCCGATAGAGCAGCCGGGCCATGAGGATGCCCCCGGCGAAAAAGCCCGCTCCGGCCAGATAGCCCGAGACCGCCAACTGCGACATGCCGGAAAGCCCGTGCCCGCTGGGGCAGCCGTCGGCCAGCCGCGCCCCGAACATGGCCACGGCTCCGCCCACAAAGGCGGCCAAGGCCCGCAGCCCGACCCCGTCGCCAAAGCGCGCCCGCCAGGTGTCCGGCACGAGCTGCACCTTGAAATCGCCTGTGGCCTTGGCGGCGATGAAAGCCCCCAAGGCGATGCCGAGCACAAACAGAAACTGCCAGTCGACGACCGGTTTTTCCTTGAGATAGTAGGCCAACGTCGTCACCACGTCCGGGGCGTAGAGCCGCTCGGCCATGCCCGCGCCGCGAACGAAGGTGGTGGACGCGCCCAGATATTTGCCGGCGACCCACACCGACCCCACCGACACCAGCCCCGAAAGCGCCCCGGCCAGATACGGGCTCCAGCCTTTTGCCTGTCGCGCCATGTTCGTCCTCCTTCCGCAAAACCCTTTTGCGTCATAGCACCACTAGCGTCTTGGCACGGATGCGTAAAGGGAACAGGCGCATTTTCTTGCATCCCGCGACGCAACGGGGCACAACCCCGGCCATGACGCACGCACCACATCCCGACCCGTCGCAGGACGTTTTCCGCCATCTGGCCGAGCGCATCGCCCAAACCGGCTTGCCCCACGTTATCCACGTCCACGCCCCCACCCGCACCGTGGCCGAAGCCGAGGCCAATCTTGACTTTGACACTTCCCGCATTGTGAAGACCATCGCCTTTGCCCTGCGCGGCGGCGGACTGGTGCTGGCCGCCCTTCGCGGCACGCGCCGGGTGACCTATCCGGCCCTGGCCGGGCTGCTGGGCGTAGGGAGAAGGGACTTGGCGGCGCTGTCGCCCGAGGAAGTCTTGGCGCGCCTTGGCGTCGCGCCGGGCAGCGTGTCGCCGCTGCTGGCCGAAGGGCGGGGGAAGCTCTTGGTGGATGCGGACGTATTGACCATCACCCCCACGCTCTATTGCGGCCTGGGGCGCTCGGACAGGACGCTGGAAATCGCGCCTAAGGATTTGGTCGCGGCGGCGGAAGGGATGGGGGAAGTGGTTGTGGGGGAGTTTTCGAAGGAGTGAGGAAGAACAAGCGAAGAGATGCCTCCGGCGGCCAAAGGGGCTGAGCCCCTTTGGAAACCCCACTTGGGGACGGTGGAGTCGCTCTCCAGCTAAAGATCGTAAACTTATCTGCTGAAATGCTTGTCCCCGTGACGCAAGAACCGCGTAATCACGACTTCCGCCGTCGCTTTGGGGCGCTCAAAGCAATGCAGTATCCCATGAACCAGAAAAATCGCCGGCAACGGTATTGTCCGGGTCTTTATCGCCTCAAGCCCGTCGAAGGAAGCCGCCGCGCTGCCGAAGTCGTGGGACAGCCTGATCCTTTCGATAAGGTGGTCCTTCTCAAAAACCTTCCCGCAATGCTCCGGGTCGGAACTGACGCAATACTGCCGGCAAATAAATGGCCTGTAGGGATAAATGGCGCAGGCGTCGCCAAGCAAGAACGGACAGGCCAGCCCGAGCGCCCAGTACCGCCTTTGCGTATCCTTAACCAGCTCCCGGTTCTCAAACGCATTCACATGCGAATGCAACAGATCGCGCAGCAAACCGGCCTCTTCCAGGCGACTGAAGCTCTCGTCAAAAGCTGAGCGTATTCGCTGCTGCTCTTCCTGACCCAGCAAGCCCACGATATGGGCCAGCAACAGCGCTTCATGAACGGACACCGTGATCAGCTGATGGCAGCAGCTGACGCAGCCCTTGCCGCATCGGACCGGTTTTCCGTTCTGCTCGCTTTCCTCGAAATTGACGCCGAGGATATAGCTGTAAATCTCATAGATTTCAGGCAACACGTCCACAAACGTCACATCCCCGTCAGGCGGAGACAGGACGCAGGAGAAGGACCGCCTTGCATCAACGCCTATCGACACGTCGAGAAGACGGCCAGTTGCAGCAATATCGATCTTCATGAGGGGGTCCTGAAAAGCGCTCTCGCCTGACATGGCTGGTGCTTCCCGGCCAAAACGCGCGGCATCCCAACCGCGCCGGGCGCACGGTCGCCGGGCGCGACAGACAAGCCGCAACCATGCCGCAATCTGCCGCTTCGCTGGAGTGGTCTACCCCGGGAGCTGCAACGTCGCAAGGGCGGACGGCGGTCCAGGCGCAAAGCCCGGCTGACGACGCCTACCCCCGGCGCGCCGCCCGGCAGGCGATCAGCTCGGCCACGATGCTGACCGCGATTTCCTCCGGCGTCTCGGCTTCGATTTCCAGGCCGATGGGCGAATGGCAGCGCGCGATATCGGCGGCGGTGAAGCCCTCGGCACGAAGCCGTTCGTACACCGAATCCCGCTTGCCCACGCTGCCGATCATGCCGATGTAGCCGGCGCGCGTGCGCAGCGACAGGGCCAGGGCGTCCTTGTCCTGGGCGTGGCCGCGCGTGACGATGACCACCGAGGCGTTTTCTTCGTAAGGACGGGCCGCGAAACAATCGGCCAAATCCTTGTAGGCCATGGTCTCCCGGGCGTCGGGAAAACGCTCGGGATTGGCGAATTCCGGGCGGTCGTCGAAGACCGTGACGCCAAAGCCCACCAGGGCCGCCATATGGCAGGTCGGCCGCGACACATGGCCGCCGCCGAAAATATAGAGCGGATCGCGGGCCAGGGCCGGCTCCAGCATCCATTGCACACCGGCCGCCTCGAAACAGATGGGCGCGGCGATGCCCCGCCCCTGTTTGCGGGCGGCATCCAGCACCTCGGGCGGCAAGGCGTCGCCAGTCACGCCGTCCGGGGCAATGAGCGCTCGGCCGCTGGTCCCGTCGCCGATGCGGGCCACGATGAGACAGCTGCGTCCGGCGGCCAGATGGCCGGCCAGGGCGGTAAAAAGCGCCTTGGTGGCATCGTCGGGGTCGATGCGTTCGATAAAAACGCGCATCCGGCCGCCGCAGATGAGATCGGCCCCGGCCGAGGCCTGGCCGGTCATGTCGATGCCGAGCAGCCGCGACGGACCGGCGGAGAGCGTCTCCCGGGCGGCGGCGATGGCCATGCCCTCGCCCAGGCCGCCGCCCACGGTGCCGGCGATGGAGCCGTCGGCGAAGACCAGCATCTTGGAGCCGGCCGTGCGCGGGGTGGAGCCTTCGTTGGTGACGATGGTGACGGCGGCCAGGGCCTCGCCCCGGGACAAACGGTCGTTTATGGCGGCCACAAGTTCGATCATGCCCTGCCCTTTCCCTTGTCGGGGGTGACGACGGCAAAGCCGTCGGAAGTTTTTTCGATGCGCCCAAGAATCGGCCCCAGACGCCGCAGCGGGCTGCCGCACGGGCACGGCCCGGGCAGCATGGCCGCCGCATCGCCGGTGCGGTAGCGCAGAAGCGGCACGCCGCGCGGGGTCAGCGTGGTGAAGGCCACCTCCCCCACTTCGCCTTCGGCCAGGGGGGCGTCGGAGCACGGATCAAGCACCTCGAAATAGAGCTGCGCCTCGCGCAGATGATAACCGGCCCCGGCCAGACATTCCATGCCGCCGCCGTAGGCCATCTCCGTGGCGCTGTAATAATCCAAAACGCGGCAGCCGAACCGCGCCGCCGTGCGCTCCCGCAGTTCCGGGGAGAGGTAGTCCGAGGCGTAGACCACCGAGCGAAGCGTCTCCCGGGCGGCCTGCATGACGGTCATGTCGTCCAGGGCGGCGCGCAGTTGCGACGGCGCGGCGATGAGGCTGGCCGGCCGATGGGCGCGCAAGGCCTCGGCCAACCGGGCCGGGTTGCCGGACGGATCGCCGAAAACCGGAGCCGCGCCCAGCCGGCGCATGCCCCGGCCGATGAGGTCGCCCACGCTGTCGGGCTTGTCGGCCGGAAACAGGATCAGCACGGTCTCGCCGGGATTGAGCGTCACGGCCATAACCACCTGGAAGCATTCCAAGGTTTCGGCGATGTCGGCGTCGGTGAGGCCCATGCGCTTGGGCGCTCCGGTGGTGCCGGAGGTGGCCACGGTCACCATGCGGGCGACCTCGTCCTGGGGCACGGCCAGGAAACGCGGAAACTGGGCGGCCAGATCGGCCGGCGTGGTGGTCGGCAACGTGGCGAAGGCCTCGAAGCTGTCGGGGAACCCGGGCGGCAGCTGGGCCAGCCGGTCGCGGTAGAACGGGGCCTTGCGGGCGTGGTCCAGGGCGCGGCCCAGGGCGGAAAGCTGCCAGCCGGCCAGCCGGGCCGGGTCCGGGGTGTCGCCGTCCTGGCCGATGGCGGCGGCGATCCAGGCGTCAAAAGGGGTTACGCGCATGGTTTTGGGCGATACAGCGCCGTCCCGTCGGCGGCGGTCAGGTTGTAGAGGCAAAAGGGAATGAGCCGGCCGTCCGGCACGGCCACGTGGATGCAGCAGCCGCGCGCCCGTTCCAGGTCCAGGGTCCAGGCGTCCATGAAGGCCATGGCCGAGACGCTCAGTTTGGGCCGGCTGGCGGCGGCGGCCAGGAAGCGGTCGAAGTCGTCACGGATGGCCGACGGCTCGGGCGCGGCCTTGGCCGGCCCCCACTGGCGGGCAACAAAAGCCATGGACTGGCGCGCCCCGTCCTCGGCCGGGATGGGAGCCGCGCCCGTGTCGCAGCAGCCCCCGCCGCCGGAAACGGCCAGCCGGCCTTCCGAGGCCACGACGAAGGAGGCGGAAAAGGAGCACAGGGAATGCTCGCAGCATGGGGCATGGAAGTCGGCGGCGCGCAGTTCGCCGTCGGTTTGCGCCTCCAGGGCGGCCAGGAGTTCGGGCAGGGTCAGACGCGGGGCGCTGGCCCCGTCGCCGGGATAGCGGCCAAAGCAGGCGGCCGGCTGAAAATGGACCCCGCGCACGCCCGGGGCCAGCGTCGCGGCCAGCCGCACCAGTTCCCCGACCTCGCCGACATTGACGCCCGGGACCAAGGTCGCCACCAGCACCACGCCAATCCCGGCGGCGGCGCACGCCGCCATGGCCGCGCGCTTCTCCCGGGCAAGCCGCCGGCCGCGAAGGGCCGTATGGACCGCGTCGGAAAACCCGTCACACTGCAAAAAGACCGAATCCAGGCCGGCCGCCGCCAGACGCGGGGCCAGGGCGGCGTCGGCGGCCAGGGCCAGGCCGTTGGTGTTGAGCTGGACAAAGGGAAACCCGGCGGCCTTGGCGGCGGCCACGATGTCCGGCAGATCAGCGCGCATGGTGGGTTCGCCGCCGGACAGTTGCAGATTGGCCGGTCCGGCCTGGTGGCGGGCCTGGATCAACCGTGCCCCGATGGAGGCCAACCCCGGATCGGGCGCGTCGTCGCCGGCGTCGGCAAAGCAGACCGGGCAGCCGAGGTTGCAGCGGCCAGTCACTTCCAGAACCACGGTGCAGGTGCGCTGGTGGTGCTCCGGGCACAGGCCGCAGACGTAGGGGCAGCCCGGCTCCGGGGCCGCGCCCCGGGGTTCGGTTCCGGGTCTGGGGATCTTCGGCCGGTCCCAGCCGTGCGGCCCCGGTGGGCCGTGCCAGTAGCGCGTACGAAACAGGCCGTGCTCCGGGCAGGTCCGCACCAGCCAGCCGTCGTCGCCGTCCTGTTCGCGATATGCCGGCAACCGGGCCAGACACACCGGACAAACGCTCTCGGTCGCCGTCATCATATCCCTTACTTCCTCACGCCAAACGACGCTCTCCCGCCGCCCGCGCCAGCCCCCCGTTAAAAGTCTTTGGAAAGGGGGTTTGGGGGAAAACCTTTCTTCAGAAA
>JAEZMB010000182.1 GCA_023435825.1 Pseudomonadota bacterium
CTGATAACTTCATTTGAAACAAGGTTGTCAGCTTCCTAATCACTGGTTCTCTGTTTTCATTGGTTTTTTCTTTTTGAGCGAATAGAATTAAGAGCAATACACATCTTTTGAAAAGCTGTTCATCATAAGCAATTGAACATAAAATATTGGTGAAGATAATATGATGAGGATTTTGCCGCGAAAAAAACTTGTCAGCATCCTCGCTATGAACTATGTCCTCAATAGCCTGAAGTGTTATTGGTGGCAATACTGGAGCAATATTCTGAAAGATTCCAATATTACTATATTCAAGATTAGTTATATCGGCTAGCATTCCATTTGGCGATAGCCAATCGATAACTATCTTTTTAGCCACATCGCTATTATGCATATACTTAAGCCTATGTGAAAATGAAAACAACATCCTTGGGCAATCGTTAGTAAAAATGCTTTTCAAGCGATAAACTGGGATCTCTTCAAGTATACGATGAGCTAACCAGTTTGCTAGTGCGTGTGGAAGAACAGCTCTCCATTTACCTCTTTTTTGCATCAGGTTACGTCTCAATAATTCCGCGATGTGCCTATGAATTTCGGTTTGCGACAATCCTGATATCTTTTCAATTAACTCCATTTCTTTCATATCTTCAGAATTGAAAGAGTATACCAAAGCACAAGCTTTCGCGGCGATTAACAAATTCCGATCTAAGGATTGATTTTGCCAAAACAATCTATCAAACAATTGACTATCATTGAAAGTTGAAATATCATCACTGAGTTTTATTGTATTGGCCAAAGCAATAGCTATCCGAGCATTGCCTCCTGAAAACTTGGCAATCCTAAAAGCATTCAATTGACCTATGTCGGGAAACCGGTTCGTAAGCATTTCTCCTATTAGTTCTTGCGTAGAAGGCTCAATTTTAAAGACTTCGACTTCCTCTGTTTGATCTGTCTGAATGTCATACTCTATTGTGAGTAAACTAATACAGCTATTTGGCCGCAAACAAATCTTTGCTAATTTTCGGTGTAGTTCCGGCTCGCAGTTATCAATTATTAATATCGTTTTTTCATTTCTAGCGCATAAATCTTCCGCCATTGTCGTAGGGATTGGATCTGGTAATTTGCTCATATCAGTATAAATGGCTTCATCAGAATTTAATGCATATAAACCAACCCGTTCATCAAAAAGAGCTTGTGCGAGCCTTGTTTTTCCTACTCCGGACAAACCCACAAGTCTAACACATGAAGCTGGCATACTTAACGTCTGCCGAATCTTATTTATTGCCTCGGCAGGAGATGATTCAAGACTATTTGTTTCTGCTAGATTAAGAATCCTTACTCCATCAATCAGATATTTATCTTCTAGGCCTTCTTTTGAGTTTGACCAATTAGCATAAGGTTGCCATCCGTATAATTGTTTTCCAATCTTATTTCGTATCCATATAATAACAGACGGAAATTCATTAACCCAAGTTGCTATTCGTTGGCTATCATAAAAGTCACACTTTAACCTTCTGGCAGTTGCTTGATCTTTTACTGCTTCTATCATTTTAGTTTTACGAGCCATCATCATGGAGTCTGTTGTATCCGCTTTCCCACATGCAATAATATAGGCTCCACCTATGTCCGAAAGATCCTTAATACAGTCTCTAAGGATGCCTCGTGGTTTCATCTCTTGTATTATTTTTTCTCCTACTAGATCGTATAGTTTCACTTGAAAAACAGTATTGCTACGAGGAATAAATCCTACCACTTTTCCATTTTCTAGACAAACCCTAACGTCAACACCTCCGTCTTTTGCATCTTGACTACCTCCGTATGTAACACAAGATGGAGAATGGTGTTGTTTTTTAAGTGTTGCTTCGCAAAGCTTGCCGATCAGTTCACGTAAATCAGAATCATCAAGCAGCTTAATATCTTCTTTAGTAATGTCAAACAAAACAATCACCTCATATACCTGTCCGTGGAATATATTAGCATGATAATTATAGCATGTTACCTTATCTTAAACTACTTTGATTTGGGCCTGTCCAATTCTTTTGACAATCTAGTACAAAAAAGCCGTCGATTTAAATTTACGGCTTTTTATGTTGTCGGGTGTTTATAAAGGAGCATTAGTGAAAGTATGATTAAATAAAGGTTTACTAACGGTCAGTAATAGCATTTAATAATATCTTTTAGATGATATTAGATAGTAGGCTGTTTTTCAAAACAATATATATCTTTACTTTGAACCGCAAAATTGATATTCAGAACACATTAATTGAGAAGCATGCCACAGAATCGCCAGACAGAAAGACTTATCAAAAGAATATTGCAATAACATATCGTGAATCTCATCGGCCTCCCATGCTTCGGTTATAGTTATGCCTTGTTGAGCGTTGCAGAGGATAACAAAATCGTTATATTCCTCTATTTTTGTTTCATATAAACCATATTTATTAAGTATCTGTTGGACGAACATTTCTCTAATATTATCAGGGCGTAAGGTTTTCGTTCCAACAACAGAGGTTCCATTAATATTATGATAGTTATAATCATTAGCCTTTTTTCCATGCCGAGCCTCAGCTTTTGTTTTTAATTCATCTACTGAAATTCCTTTTCCCGACATTGAAACAATTCTATCCATAACTTTTTCATATGGTGTTGTGAGCTGCGTAATTTCAATGCCTATAGAATGCTCTCCCTTTTTTAATTCAAAGTCGGGACGTTCTGTTTTTGTAACAATATAGTCAGCGAGAGTTGGTTTGCATATAAGATAATGAAAAAGTATACCATATTCTATTCTGCATTTATCATAATCGTTGTTTCGAGGAATATATAGACGATTACGTTCTTTACAAAATAGTTCATACTCATCATGGGAGAGATTATGTTCATAGAGGCATAACGATAACCGATCATATACTATAAATTTCCTAACAAACAATCCAAAAGATAAAGTATATTTAGCCTCAGAAAAAGATGAA
>JAEZMB010000215.1 GCA_023435825.1 Pseudomonadota bacterium
GCGGATGGCCGCGCCCCGGGGGACGGGTTTAGGAGCCTATGGTTTCGCGCACGAGATCGAGCAGTTCCTTTTGTTCAAAGGGCTTGCTCAAGGACCCCACGGCGTTGGGGATCACGTACTTGAGCCCCGTGTGGCCGGTGATGACGATGATGGGGATGTTGGCGTAGGTCTTGCCCCGCTGGAGCGCCCGGTTGAACCACGGTCCGGTCTTGTCCGGCATCTCGATGTCGAGCGTGATCAGATCGGGCGAATGGGCGGCCAGCACTTCCAGGGCCTTTTCCCCGTTTTCGGCGACGATGGTTTCGTAGCCGTTGTCGGTGAGCAGAGTCTCCAGGTATTCCCGGATATTGGGATCGTCGTCCACGATAAGGATGGTCTTGGGCATGTTTCCCTTTCTCCTTTTGCGTCCCCGGGAGGTTGTGGGGGCTTACGCCTCGGCCGCCTGGGGCAGCTTGTCGGGACGGTTGACGCTCACCACGGGGCAGGAGGCCCGCACGATGACCTGTTCCAGGGTGCTGCCGAAGGGCCGTTCGTCGGGATCGACGTCGCGGGCGTGGTGGGCCATGACGATGAGATCGGCCTGGCGTTCACGGGCGAACTTGACGATTTCGACGTAGGGCGTGCCCTCCCATACCTCGGAAGTATATCTTTTGAAATCCCCGAGTTGGGTGGCGTATTCGTGGTGCAGCCGACGGCGGGACTCGGCCAGCTTGGCTTCGATGCCGTCCTGGGTCAGGGCGATGGGCGACTGGAAGCGGCTGAGGTCCACGCAATGGAACAGGTGGAGTTCCCCGTCCACGGCCTTGACCACGGTCTTGGCGAACTGGAAGGCCGACTCGGAGGCCTTGGAGAAGTCCGTGGCGAAGACGATGTTGGAGAAACCGCCCCAGAAGGACGCGGACGGACGGCTGACGGTCAGCACCGGGCAGCGGGCGGCCTTGGCCACCTTGCGCAGGTTGTCGCCGACCACGCCGCGCTTGTAGAAGCCGGACTGCTGGCCTTCGGACGGGCCGCACAGGACGATCATGTCCACGTCCTTGGCCCGGGCGATGCGCAGCACCTCACGGGAGGGAACGCCCACGGCCACTTCGATCTCGACGCCCGGCAGGGCTTCGAGCTGGTTGGCGTAGGTGGTGCGCAGCTCTTCGGCCACGCCTTCCAGGTATTCAGCGTCGGCATCGACTTCCTCGCCGGTGCGGGTGTCGATGACGAGATTGCTGTCGCCCTTGCCCGGGATGCCGAGCACATGGAAAAGCGTCAGCTTGGAGCCGTACTGGCGGGCCATGTCGAAGGCCACGCGGGCGGCGCTGTCGCATTCCGGCGAACCGGTTGTCGCAAACAGGATCTTATTGAACATTCCAAACCCCTATTTCGTGTTAGAGGTGGAGGTTGCGTGCGGTTAGGCGCACCTCTTCCCTATTCCTCGTCGCCGTCGTCCTCGTCCTTGGGCTTGAGGTGTTCGGGCACGATGACCATTTTCAGCAGCAGCGGCTTGAGGAAGCTCCAGTCGATGTGGATGTGGTACTCTTCCTCGAGGTCGCGGATGGCGTCCCAGCAGTTGTGGCAGGGCGCGATGACCAACTTGGCCCCGGTGGCCAGGATCTGGTCGCGCTTGGTCAAAAGCGCCTTGTTGCGCTGGGGCCGGAACTTGCCGATGCCGTTGAAGCCGCCGCCGCCGCCGCAGCAGTAGTTATGCTCTTTGTTCGGGGTCATTTCAATGAGATAGCCCGGTTCGACGAGATACGACAGGATCTCGCGGGCGGTCTCGGCCAGGCCCCAGTTGCGGATATAGTTGCAGGAATCCTGGTAGGTGACGGGCTGCTTGATCCGCTTGGCCGGATCGATCTTGAGCTTGCCTTCGCGAAGCGCCTCGGCCACCCACTGGACGTAGTGGATGTAGGGCGCGGGCGGCTGGCCGTCGGGACGACCGGCCCAGAAGGGGCCTTCGATGACCGTGGCCCGGTGGGCGTGGCCGCACTCGGTGCCGATGACCCGCTTGGGCTTGAGGCGATCGATGGCGGCGTAGACGTTTTCCACCTGCAGCTTGCAGGCTTCCCAGTCGCCGGCGAACATCGACAGGCTGGTCTGCTCCCAACCTTCGCTGGGCACGGTCCAATTCTCGCCAGCGATGTGGAACAGGATGGCCGCCTCGGCCAGATCCTCGGGATAGTGTTTGGGCTCGCGGGCGTTGCAGGTGTACATGATGTCCGCGTCTTCCTTGTCGACGGGGATCTCAAGACCCGGCCAATCGTCCTGCTGCTCCTCGGCCATCCATTCGCACGTCTCGACCCAATCCTCGGTGGTGACGTCCATCTGGGCCCGGTAGACCCGGTGCATGCCCGCGCCGATCTTGAGCTCCCAAGGCACGAATCCCTGGGAATAGAGCAGACCGCGGGTGTAGCCCATCATGACGCCCATATCGATGCCGTGGGGGCAATACATGGCGCAGCGGTTGCAGCAGGTGCACTGGGACCAGGCCACTTCCATGGCATGGCGCATGAACGCGTTGTCCACATCGCCCTTGCGGCGAACCATTTCGCCCAGGGTGGACTGGATCTTGTACGACGGCACCTGCTCGGGCTTGCAGTCGTTGACCAGATACAGGAAGCAGGAGTCGGCGCACAGGCCGCACCGGGCACAGACGTCGAGCCAGGTCTGCGTGCGCGATTTGCAGGTTTTCTGGATGGTTGCCCACAGTTTCTCGCGGTCAACCTCCAGCGACAGCATTTCCTCGTAGTATTTCGTGCCGCGCGTATCGGAGAGCAGAGCCTTGAGCTCCTCCTCCGTCGTGATCGGCCGCTTATTACAATAAATCCCTTCAGGCATGACGTGTCACTCCTTGGCGATATCCCGCCGGCCGGTTTACCAGACGATGCCGCTGCCGCGCTGACCGCCGCGCTTGGTGCCGAAGTCGATCCCGATCTGGGCCCGGGAGCAGAAGAACAGCACGGCGTGGGACAGCTTGGTGAACGGCACGGCGATGAGCCAGATTTCGCCGGTGATGATGTGGGCCAGAAGCCAACCGTTGCCCTCTCCGCCCTGGTGGGCGGCCACGAAGCCGGTGACCAGGGGGGCGAGGCTGATCGCCATGATCCCCAGATCCTGGCGGGTGGTGATGATGCGCACTTCGCTTAAGCCAAAGCGGCGCAGCAGAATGAACACGCCGGCCAAAACGGCCAGGATGGTCAGGATGTCGGCCAAGCCGTCGGGCATGGTCGGCCAGGAGACGCCGAAGCGCTCGGCCACGATCATGACGTGGGCGTAGAGGAAGATCGGCACAATGACCAAGCCGATGTGCAGCAGGAAGAAGGCCGTGGCAAAGACCGGCTTGGCCCGCCAGCTGCAAGAAGCGAAAGGCACCAGCCAGTGGAAGATGGACTTGAGGGCTCCTTTGACGGCCAGATCGGTGTTGTGGCCGTAAGCCACCCGGTCGAGCTGCCAGCTCAGGCCCTTGACGTACATATAGGCGCGCCAGGCGCAGCCGAGGATGCATATGGCGAACGACAGCCACAGCATCGGACCCGTCAGGAATGCATACATTGGTGTTCTCCTTGGCGATCGCGGTCCGATCAGCCTAGTAGCGGCGTTTACGCTCTTCCTTGTCCGTGAGGAAGTGCCAGAATCCGACGAAGCAGATCAGCACGACGCCCATGAGGACGTAGGTGATGCTCTTGTTGTGGAGCATCAGGTCTTGCAACGTATTGAACATGGCTATTCCCCTGTCCTAGTGGGACGAGTCTTTGTAGGCCGGATGCACGTAGAAGATGGGCATCCGAGTGACGATGAACCGGAAGGCGATGACGCCGATGGTGACCACGAACAAGGAGATGATGATCTCGCCCGCGCTCGGGAAGTAGCGGTCAACGCTGGGCAGCTGCCAGTTGAAGGCCACCAGGCTGATGTTGAACCGGTTGAGCACGATGCCGAGCACCGTCCACAGGGCGGTGAACCGGGCGAGCTTCAGGTTGCGGTCGCGATAAGCCACGGCGTAGGCGTAGCACGGCAGGGCCACGAAGCCGACGACCTCGACCAGCCACCAGGCGCCGTAACCGGTGCCCAGGAACTGCCAGCGGTTGTCCATGGCCAGGCCGAAGACCTTCATGGCCAGGTAGCCGGCCATGATCCAGGCGGCCGCCTTGGAGAAGGCCATCTGCAGGTCTTCGTAGCCAAGGTTGTATTCGTCGTCCATCTTGTGATGGAAGTGCTTGTGGGACAGCGTTCCCTCGAAGATGACCATGGACATGCCGGCGAACATGCTGGACATGAAGAACATGACCGGCAGGTACGGCGTGTACCACAGGGGGTGCAGCTTGGAGGGGGCGATGAGGTACAGCGCGCCCAGCGAGCTCTGGTGCAGGGTCGAGAGGATGACGCCCAGGATGGTCAGGCCCATGGTCAGCTTGACCAGGATGTCGCGGTACTTGTCAAAGCCCCGCTTCCACTCGAGAGCGGCCGGCAGGTATTCGAGGAACAGCACCGTTAAGTAGATGAACACGCACAGACCGACTTCGAACAGGATGGACGTGGTCCCCTGCTGGTAGAAGATCGGGTACGGCAGACGCCAGGGGCGGCCGACGTCGTAGTTGAGGGCAAAGACTACCAGGGCGTAGCCCAAAAAGGCCGTCAGGATGGCCGGGCGCACCGCGCCGTGAAAGCGCTTGAACCCGAAGATGTAGCAGGCGGCCGAAGTGGTGTAGCCGCCGGCGGCCAGGGCGACGCCGCACAGGAGATCGAAGCCGATCCAGATGCCCCAGGGGTTGTTGTCGGAGAGGTTGGTCACCGCGCCCAGGCCCATGGTGAAGCGCATGATGGTGACCACGACGCCGGCGGCCAGGATGATGCCGGCGACGATGTTCCAGGGAGTGAAAAGCGTCCCTTTCTGAGTTTCCGTCGTCATTACGCGTCCTCCCCTTCTTCACCGGCCTTGGCGGCGGCTTCCAGGGCCTTTTTGACCTCGACCTCGATGCGCCGCTTATTGGCGACCTCGGCCTTGGCCAGTTCCTCGGAGAGCTTGGCTTCGGCGTCGGCGCTGGCCTTGGCGATGGCGGCCGACACGGCGGCCTGCTTCTCGGACTCGGCGATCTTTTCCTTGCGCTTGCTGATGGCGTACAGGCCGGTCAGCAGCACCGGCCAGATGCCGGCCACGGCGGGCACGGCGGCCAGGGCCCCGGAGGTCAGTTCCGGCGCGGAGGTGGTGCCGAGGTTTTCATCCATGCCGATGGCGGCAAAGGACGGCTTGGGCGCGATGGTCAGCCAACTCGTGCCGCCCATCTCCCGCTCGCCGTAGACATGCTCGACGTAGCGTCCGGGGTTGCCGCCGATGCGGTCCCAGGCCAGGTTGAGCAGTTCGCGGCGCTTGCCGAAGACGAGCGCTTCCTTGGGGCAGGCCTCGACGCAGCCGGGCAGCTTGCCTTCGAGCAGGCGCGGCTGACACATGGTGCATTTCATGACCCGGGGAGTGAAGGCCTTGTCGTACTCGTAAGCCGGGATGTTGAACGGGCAGGCCACCATGCAGTAGCGGCAGCCGACGCAGACGTCGGGGTCGTAGACCACCGCGCCGGTTTCGGACTTCTTGAACGCCGCCACGAAGCAGGCCGAGGCGCAGGCCGGCTCCATGCAGTGGTTGCACTGGATCTTGCGGAAGACCGGCGGCTTGCCGGCATCCGGGACGTACTTGTTGACGATGGTGTAGGTTTTGCCGTCGGTGCGGCGCTTGACGTCAAGCACCGTGAGATCGTCAAAGGCCTTGGCGGGCTTGGGCAGGTCGTTGACCTGGTTGCAGGCCGCTTCGCATTTGCGGCAGCCGATGCAGCGCGAGGCGTCGAAGAGCACGCCGCCCGCGTTGGGCAGTCCCTTGACGTCGCCAAGCGACGCGGCCTTGGCCGTCGCGCCGGAGCCCAGGGTGACGCCGGCCGCGCCCAGAAGGCCCAGAAAGTGTCTACGTTTCATTGTAGCGAGACCTCTGCTGGTTTGGGTCCTATTTCTTCTTTTCCTTGTGGCAACCGGCGCAGTCCGTGGCGGCAGGCACGGGCTTGGCGCCCGGAGCCTTGCTGACGACCTTGCCCTCGATGCCCATTGCCTTGTGACAGCCCATGCACTGGTTGTGGTAGGCGGCCTTCAGGGCCGGACGGGCGGAGGCGGCGGTCGTTTCGACGGCCTGGTGGCAGTTGCCGCAACGCGGCGGCGTCTTCGAGGCCGGGCTGTTGTGGTGGCAGCCCTGGCACACGGCGGCGTCGGTGGCGTGGAAGGCCCCGGCCAGTTTGCTGTCCTTCATGCCGTCAAGCATGGCCTGGACGATCTGGCGGTGGGGCAGGACCGACGGCTCGTAATCCTTGGACAGGGACCCGATGGTCACGGTCTGGGGGATGTCCTCGGCCGGGAAGGTCGTGGTGGCGTCGCGCTTGCCGGCCAGCAGCTTCTTGGCCAGGTCGGCTTCGGCGGCGGCGGTGTCGGCGCTGGCCGGCTTGGACATCATGGAAGTCATGGCTTCCTGCAGGGCGGCGTCGCCGGGCACGTGGCAGGAACCGCACTTGTCGACTCCGCCGACGCCCTTCGGCATGGCGTCGTGGCAGCCGGCGCATTCGGGCTTCTTCTGGGCCACGGCGTGGCAGCCGGCGCAGCTCTGGGTGGCGCCGACCTTGTGCATGGCGCCTTCCAGGGTCACGAATCCGCCTTCCTTCACGCCGGCCGGGGTGTGGCACTTGGCCGAGCAGGAGGACAGAGCGGCGTGGTGGCAGGAAACGCAGGTCTCGCTCTTGGCTTCATGGTACTTGTGGTCAAAGGGCACGGCGGGCATGCCGGCATAGGGCTTGCCGGCCACGGCCTGGGAGGTCTGGACCTCGGCCGGACGCACCATGGCGTAGTCGGGCTGGCCGCGCTTGATGCGCAGGTCCGCGCCCTGGGGAACTTTCTTTAAGGACGTCTCGGCGATGGCCTTCTGGTCGAGGGGGCCATGGCAGCCGGCGCAGGTGACCGGGCCGGTGGGGACGTCCTTGCCGGCGGCGGCGGTGGCCTTATGGCAGGTCACGCATTCGCCGTGGGCGGCCAGGCGCAGGGAGCGGATCTCCTTGGGCTGGCGGTTTTCCACCACGGTGGTCTTCTCGCCGTGGCAGTACGAGCAGGAACCGGGGACTTCTTCCGGCTTGGGCGCGGGAGCGGTCTTGCCGGTCTTCTCGCTGAAGATGTGGTGGCAGGCGCCGCACTTGTTGTCGGCTTTTTCCTGGGTGGCGGCGTGGCGGTAGTGCAGCCGCTTGTCCACGACGATGGGCTGCCAGTTGGAGGCCACGTCAGGGGTGGCGGTGTGGCAGCCTTTGCACTGGACGTCGGTGGGGCCGGATTTCTGGCCGGCGGCCGCCATGTCCTTGTGACAGCTGATGCAGTTGTTGTGGAAGTTGTCGCGCAGCTTCTCACCGGATACAGGCTTGCCCTCGCTCATGTATCCGAGCTGCATCACGCCGTCCTTGTTGGACAGGTGGCAGGTGCCGCACTCTTTCTTGTAGAAGTCCTTCTGCTTGCCCAAAGCCGTGGTGTGCTTGTCGTGGAGGAAAGCCACGGTGGGTTGCGACAATTTGCCGTAGGCCTTCATCTCGTCAATGGTGACGATGTCGGCCCGCTGCTTGTCGCTGGCCGGCTGGGCGGCGGTGGCCCGGCCTGCCGGCAACGCGGACAAGCCGCCCATGCCGCAAATGGCCAGGACGGCCAGCAGCTGTCTCATGCGCCGTTTTCCGTTTTTCATACCTTCTTCGACCCTCTGCTTACGTGTTGCATTCGCCCTTCCCCAGGTTGGCAATAGACGTACTGCTCCTGCCCTCGCACCTCCCTTGGCCCGTGGTCAAAACATGGACTTGCGATCCAGAACGCAACCCGGCGACAGGCTTGGCGAATACTGCCTATTGACAGTGTCCGCCAAGTTTGTCACGAGTTGCAAAACTTGCGTGACAATAAAGTTAGCCGCTTTTGTGAAAATTGTCACCTCATTTTTTCTTTTCGTGATAAACGAAACCCGGAGGCCACGTTGAGCGGCATTGACCTGGAGCACGTCCTGGGGGATATGGGACAGCCCATGCACGACCACGACACCACGCCCCCCGCCGAGGCGAACGAACCCAATTTCCTCACGGTCGAGCAGATGCGACGCCTGGACGCCGCCTTTGCCGCCTGGGTGGCCAAGGCCAAGGGCAAACGGTCGGTGGTTTCCCGCAACCGCACGCGACTGGTCTTTTTGCTGTTGCGGTATACCGGAGCAAAATTGGGGGAAATACTGGCCATCGACGACCAGAAGGACTTCGTCCTGGCCTGCCGCAAGGTGCTGCTCGGCGGCGGCCGCGACACCGACGCCAAGCCCCGGCGCGAGGTCTATCTGCCCGGCGAGCTCCATGCCGAACTCAAGCAGCTCCTGCGCGACCCGGATTACACCCCGCACCGGGGGGGGATTTTCCATCTCGACCAGGGCTACGTCCGCCGGGTCATCTACGACCGGGCCGGCGAATCCGGCATCCCCAAGAACCTGGCCAACCCCAACACCCTGCGCCGCTCCCGGGCCGTGGAACTGCTGCAAAACGGCGTGCCCCTGACCGTGGTCCAGCGCATCCTGGGACACCTGACCGCCAATTCCACCGCCGCCTTCCTCGACCTGCCCGAAGAGGAGCAAAAGCGCCTGGAAAAACACTTCCTCGACCGGGAAAACCGCCGGACGGCCGGACAGCACAACACCTTTTTCGGCAAGATCGCCGCCATCGAGGCCGGCGAGATCCAGTCCCGCCTGACCGTGCGCACCCTGGGCGGCCACGACCTCACGGCGGTCATTTCCACCAAGAGCCTGGAGGCCCTGGGCCTGCGCCTGGGCGGGCTGGCCACGGTGCGGGTCAAGGGCGCCCTGCTCGCCCTGGCCGACGCGGACGAAGCAGGCTTCGACCCGGACACCCACCCGGCCGAGAACCGGTTTCGCGGCGTCATCGAACGGGTCACCCGGGGAGCCGACGCCGCCGAGGTGGTGGCCGCCCTGGCCGACGGCACCCGCGTTTCCGCCACCCTGGGCCTGGACGCCCTGTCCGAGCTGCGTTTCAGCCAGGGCGACGGCGTCACGGTCCTTATCAGCGCCTTTTCCGTCATCGTTTCAGCCGGTTGACCGGCCCCGGCCGGCCCGGCCGCCACGAGTCCGCAGGCCGGGTGTAATGACGCTGGTTTTTGGGGGAAATGTGGTCTAGGCTACGGCGAACGTCCACATCGGTTCTCGCGGCAGGCCGTCTGGCCGCGCCGTACCCGGAGGGTCCGCCATGACGCCCCGCCTGGCCCTGCCCAAGCTCGCCGACCTCGCCGCCGCCCTGCCGCGGCTTTTGCGCACCATCCGCTGCTCGCTCATCACCAAGCTGGCCATCGCCTCGGGCGCGGCCTTGATGCTCTTTTTCTTCCTGTGGTCGTCGCTGAACATCAACGCCATGAAGACCTTGGCCACCGAGGCAGCCATGTCGGACATGGACCGCCTGGGCAACACCATCAACCTCGGCCTGCACTACGCCATGCTCACCTACGCCCCGGACACCATCCGGGAGATCATCAAGAGCATCAGCACCCAGCAGGGCATCATCTCCATCCGCGTCTACAATAAAAAGGGTCAGATCAAGTATTCCAACCTCCTCTCCGAGATCGACGACACCACCGACATCAAGGAAGAGGCCTGCTACGTCTGCCACCGCACCAGCCCGCCCCAGGTCCACATCCCCCGGCGCGAGCGCACCCGCTTTTTCACCGACGACTCGGGCCATCCCTGCATCGGCATCCTGCGGCCCATCGAAAACGAACCCTCGTGCATCAGCGATTCCTGCCACGTCCATCCGGCCGACAAGAAGATCCTCGGGCTGCTCGACATCACCGTATCCCAGGCCAGCAGCGAGGCCATGCTGGCCGGCTACGCCGAGCGCAATTTCCTGGCCGCCCTGGGCGCGGCCGCCGGCACTTTCCTGGTGCTGTTTTTGTGCACCCACCTTTTGGTCAACCGCCCGGTGCGGGCCATGATCCGGGCCACGCGGGCCATCGCCTCGGGCCGGGGGTTCACGGGTCTTGACCTCAAGCAGTCCGACGAACTGGGAGAACTCGGCCGGGCCATCGACACCATGGGCCGGGAGGTGTTCGCCAAGCAGTACGAACTGGTGCGCCAGAAAAACCGCTACCAGGACCTGTTCGAGCACGTGCCCTGCACCATCACCGTCCAGGACAAGAACCTGCGGCTTCTCAGCTACAACCAGGCCTTTGCCGACGAATTCCACGCCCGGCCCGGGGAGTACTGCTACAAGGTCTACAAGGGCCGCGACGAGCCCTGCGTCCACTGCCCGGTCATCCGCACCTTCGAGGACGGCCTGCCCCACGTCACCGAGGAAATCACCGTGGACCGCGACGGCTGCCGGCGCACCTTTTTCGTCAGCACCTCGCCCATGACCGACGAATCCGGGGCCGTCGCCTCGGTCATGGAGATCAGCCTGGACATTTCCGAGAGCAAATTCCTGGAAGAGGAACTGGAGCGTTCCCGCAAGAAATACCAGGCCATCTTCAGCTGCATCCCTTCGGCGCTGTTCGTGCTTTCCCCCGAGGACCTGACCATCCTCGAATGCAACGCCCGGCCCGAGACCCTCTACGGCTACGAGCCGACGGAACTGCTTGGCCGGCCGTTTCTCTCGCTGTTCGACGAACCCGACGTCGCGCCCTTCGAGGAGGCCATACGGGCGCAGCGCCATATCGACCGGGTGCGCCACCGCCGCAAGGACGGCACGGACTTCTTCGCCGCCGTGCGCACCTCCTCGGCCGCCTACCCCGGAGCGCAAGTCTTCCTGGCCTCGGTCACCGACATCACCAGCCGGCTTGAAACCGAGCAGCAGCTCATCCAGGCCAGCAAGATGGCGACACTGGGCGAGATGTCCACCAGCGTGGCCCACGAACTCAACCAGCCCATGACCGTCATCCAGACCATCGCCGACCTGCTCGTGCGCCGGGTGCGCCGGGGCCAGTGCGTGGACCAGGACACGCTGACCGAAATGGCCGAGGGTATTAGCCGCCACATCGCCCGGGCCACCGGCATCATCAACCATATGCGGGAATTTGGCCGCAAATCCGACCGCAACGTCGCCGCCGTGTCCCTAAGCGCGGTCATCCGGCGCACCTTTGAACTCTTTTCCCAGCAGCTCAAGGTCCGCAACATCGAGGTGACCTTCGATCTGCCGGACGACCTGCCCGACGTGGCCGGCCAGGCCAACCCCCTGGAGCAGGTGTTCATGAACCTGCTGCTTAACGCCCGGGACGCCGTGGACGAACGCTACGGCCAACAGTCCGTGCCCGGGGTCAAGCGCATCGCCATCGCCGCCGGCCGGGAAACCGTGGAGGGCAGGCAATTCGTGACCGCCAGCGTGGCCGACAACGGCCCGGGCATCGCCCCGGAGGTGCTTGGACGCATCTTCGAACCGTTTTTCACCACCAAGGAAGTGGGCAAGGGAACCGGGCTTGGGCTGTCCATCAGCTACGGAATCGTCAAGGATTACGGCGGAGAAATTATTGCCGACATGCCGGCGGGCGGCGGCGCGCGCTTCACCATCCGGCTGCCGGTCTGGCCCGAGGCCGGAGGGCCGCCCGCGGGCGAGGCATTCCCTCCCCGCAACTGACGTTTTTTCTTGCCTGCCCCGGCCCATCCGTTTCATAACGATGGCCGACACCAACGCAGCCGGAGGCCCCCATGGCCCATACCATCCTGATCGTGGACGACGATCCGGATATTGTCGCCTACCTCGAGGACGTCTTCACCGACGAAGGCTATCGCACGGTCTCCGCCCGAAACGGCAAGCAGGCCCTGGCCGCCATCGAAACCGAGCGCCCCGACGCCATCACCCTGGACCTGGAAATGCCGGACATGACCGGCCCCAAGTTCAACCGCGCCCTGGAAAAATCCGGCCGCGACATCCCCATCCTGGTCATCACCGGCCATCCCGGCCTCAAATACGTGATCCCCGGCGCCCGGGCCGTGTTCGACAAACCCATCGATCGGCTGGCCCTGCTCGCCGCGCTTCGTGATATTCTCGGACAGGACGACAGCTGAAAAAGCCCAGGACAGGCCGTTTTCGGCCAATGTTCAATTCACGGTTGGCAGAGGAAGCAATTCGCGTTACAAAACGCCAGGATGCGACGCAGCGCGCCCGGGTAAGCCATCACCCGGGCCAAGCCACAAGGAGACGGGCATGGCCAAGAAAATCATGGTGGTCGACGACGATCCGCAGATCATTTCGTACCTGACGACCCTTTTCGCCGACAACGGCTATGACGTGTGCAGCGCGTCCGACGGCGAGGTCGCGCTTTCGGTCCTTGAAAAGGAACATCCCGACTGCATCACCCTGGACCTGGAGATGCCCAACGAATGGGGGCCGCGCTTCTACCGCAAATACAGCCAGAAAGAAGCGTTCAAAAACACGCCGGTCATCGTCATCAGCGGCCTGGACGGCCATGACCAGTCCATCCGCAAGGCCGTGGCCGCCATCCGCAAGCCCTTTGAACCCGAAGCGGTGCTCACGGCCGTGAAAAAGGCCCTGGGCGACTAGTCCTCGGCGTTGTCCCGGCCGCCCGGCCGCTCGCCGGAGCCGGGAGCCGCGTCCCTGAAACACCGCCCACGGCGGAGTCCAGGGACGCGGCGCAAGGGTATCACGCCCCGCCCGGACTCAAGCGAGGTCCGGCCCAAGCCCGGTCCAGCGCCAATAGGCCGGCGGAACCTCAATGTGCATGTCGGCCTCGATCTCGGGCATGTGAAAAAGGAAATACAGCGACGGACTCGGCGGCACGCTGTAAAGCCGCCCGGCCATGCGCTGGCGAATGAGCCCCTCGGGCAGGCCGTACTCCCGCGCCACGGCCAAAATCGCCTCCCCGATCATCCGCATGCCGGCGGCCGAAAACCGCACCGACTGCAACCGAATCACATTGGCCGGCCGGCCGTTGAGAAAAACAGACTCCTCGCCGACGCCCGCTCCCGGGGCATACTGCTCTGGACGAAACATGAAAACGCCTCGTGGTTGAGGTTGCGCCCTGTGGGCGTTTTCCCCGCTTTATTGAAATTGAAATTCAATGTCAACAATTGCTCGCATCGAGATCCTGGGCCAGGGCAACCGCCGCCTCGCCCCGATTGACAACCAACCAGCCGATGCCGCTATTACATGGCGCGCGCGAGCGCTCCACCATCCCCACAGCCCGGAGGCCCACTTATGACGCTGACCCAAACCTATCTCTGCCTGGGCGCGGCCATCGTGGCCGAAGTCGTGGCCACGACCACACTCAAGACCACCGAGAACTTCACCCGGCTCTGGCCGAGCCTCACGGTGGTCGTGGGCTACGGCTTCTCCTTTTACATGCTGACCTTCGCCCTGACCGTCATCCCCACGGGCATCGCCTACGCCATCTGGTCCGGGGTGGGCATCATCCTCGTCTCCGCCGCCGGCTGGCTGCTCCACGGCCAGCGCCTGGACGCGCCTGCCCTCATCGGCCTGGGCCTCATCATCGCCGGCGTGGTGGTGGTCAACGTCTTTTCCAAAAGCGTCACCCACTGACGACAGCCGAGCGGACACCCCGGCCGGCCTAGTGTCGCGTCCGCGAAATGCGCATATGGTGTTTTGTAGTCAACAACCTAAAACCATTTATTTTTCTTAAAAAATACTTTTCCTTTTTTAAAGGACGCGACACTAGGAGCTGCCGCCGCGTCGGGCCGCCAATGGGCCGGTCTCGCAATACTCAGACCAAGCGCGGCTTGCCTCACGCGGCAACGCCCAACGGCCTCAGCCCGCCTCCCGGCCGCACAAACTGCCGGCGTCGCCCAGACATTTGCCGCCGCCGCCGGCCGCCTGGCCGCCGCCCTCGGCCAAACCCTGCAAAATGCCGCAGTCGGCCACCGGCGTCACGCCGCAACACCGCTCCCGCAGCCCGGCCAACTGCTCCCGCAAGGCGGCCAGCCGGGCGATGCGCTCGTCCACATGGCCGATGTGGGCGTCAAGTAGCGCCGTCACCCCGGAACAGTCCGCCCCGCCGCCGTCCTTGACCCCAAGCAGCGTGCGGATCTCCCCCAGGCTCATCTCCAAGGCCCGGCAGTTACGAATGAACGCCAACCGGGCCAGATGCCCGGCGTCATACAGCCGGTAATTGCCCTCGCTGCGACCCGGCGGCGGCAACAAGCCCTCGCGCTCGTAATACCGCACCGTATCCGCCCCGCAGCCTGCCATTTGGGCGAGTTTGCCTATGCGCATGAATGGGATGTCTCCGGTTATTGGGTGGTTAGAGGGAAAAGATGCCTCCGGCGGCCGGGAGGGGCTCGGCCCCTCCCGGACCCTCCCGAAAGGGGGGACGAGGGTGAGGCAGTGGTTTTTCAGGGCGCGTGAGAAAAACGCTTGACCCTGGAGTTGCTCCAAGGTGTCTCATGATCGCGGATGAGGCAAGGAGTTGTTGTATGTCCCACGAACATGCCCATGACCACGGCCATGACCACGAACCCTGCCGTTGCGACGGCCCCGATTCCGGGCTGTCCGGCTCCGCGCCCGGCAACGGGCACGGCCATGCCCACGCACACGATCACCACCACGCCCCCGGGCCGCTCCTTGGCCGCCTGGACCAGGCCGACATCTTCCCCTGCTGCTGCGGCGGGGCCTGTGGCGACAGCGCCGCCAAGCCCCAGGCCCCGGCCGATCTGCCGCCGGGCAAAAGCGTCGACGTGTTTCGCATCGAGGCCATGGACTGCCCCACCGAGGAGCGCATGATCCGCAAGGCCCTGGAACCCATGGCCGGCGTCAACGGCCTGGCCTTCAACCTGCTCGGCCGGGAGCTGACCGTCAGCCACGACCTGCCCTCGGCCGACGCCATCACCGCCGCCATCGCCGCCCTGGGCATGGAAGCCGTGCCCGTGGACCGCACCCGGCCGGCCGGCCCCGAGCCGGCCCCGGTCTGGATGACGCCGAAACTGGCCGCATCCCTGGCCCTGGCCCTGGCCGCCGAACTCCTCGAATGGCAACACGTGGCCTCGCCCTGGCTGCCGGCCATCTGCGCCGTCGTTGCCATCGCCCTGTCCGGCCTGCCGGTCTTCAAAAAGGGCTGGCTGGCCGTGCTGCGCCGCGACCTCAACATCAACGCGCTCATGAGCGTGGCCGCCGCCGGCGCGGTGCTGCTGGGCCAGTTCCCCGAGGCGGCCATGGTCATGTCGCTGTTTGCCATGGCCGAAAAGCTCGAAGCCGCCTCGCTCACCCGGGCGAAAAACGCCGTGGCCGCCCTGCTCGCCCTGGCTCCCCAGGAAGCCACGGTCATCGGCGACGACGGGTCCGAGGCCGTGGTCGCGGCCGGGGCCGTGCCCATCGGGGCCCGGGTGCGCCTGCGCCCGGGCGAACGCGTGGCCCTGGACGGCGCGGTCGAGGCCGGCCGGTCGGCCCTGGACCAGTCGGCCGTCACCGGCGAGTCCCTGCCCGTGGAAAAAGGCCCGGGCGATCAGCTTTTTGCCGGCACGGTCAATCAGGAAGGCGAGCTGATCTACCGCACCACCGCCCTGGCCGACGACTCCACCCTGGCCCGCATCACCCGGGCCGTGGTCGCCTCGCCCGGCAAGAAAGCCCGCACCGAACGGTTCGTGGACCGCTTCGCCGCCGTCTACACCCCGGCCGTGTTAGCCGTGGCCCTGGCCGTGGCCGTGCTGCCGCCGCTTCTTGCCGGCGCGTCCTTCGCCGAATGGCTCTATAAGGGGTTGGTAATCCTGGTCATCGCCTGTCCCTGCGCCCTGGTCATCTCCACCCCGGTGTCCATGGTCAGCGGCCTGGCCGCCGCCGCCCGGCGCGGCATCCTGGTCAAGGGCGGCCTGTTCCTGGAACAAGGCCACGCGCTGACAACCATGGTCCTCGACAAGACCGGCACCCTGACCACCGGCAAGCCCAGCGCCGCCGAAACCGTTGATCTGGCCGGCGACGCCGCCGCCAACCGGGCCGTCGCCGTCAGCCTGGCCGCCCGATCGGACCATCCCGTGTCCAAGGCCCTGGCCCGGGCCGGACGCGAGGACGGCGTGGCCGCCCTGCCCGTGGCCGACTTCGCCGCCCTGCCCGGACGCGGCGTGCGCGGCGTCGTGGACGGCATAGCGTACCACCTCGGCAACCACCGGCTCATCGAGGAACTGGGCCTGTGCGGCCCGGCCATCGAAGCCCGGCTGGAAACCCTGGAAGCCCAGGGGCAAACAGCCGCCCTGCTCGCCGGCCCGGACATGGTGCTGGCCATCTACGCCGCCGCCGACGTGATAAAGCCCCACAGCCGGGAGGCCGTGGCCGAACTGCACAGCCTCGGCATCCGCACCGTGCTGCTCTCCGGCGACAACAGCCGCACGGCCGGGGTCATCGCGGCGCAAGCCGGCATCGACGAGGCGCGCGGCGACCAACTGCCCGAAGACAAGGCCGCCGCTGTGGACGCGCTGACGGGCGACGGCAGCGGACTCGTCGGCATGGTCGGCGACGGCATCAACGACGCCCCGGCCCTGGCCCGGGCCGACATCGGCTTCGCCATGGCCGCCGCCGGCACCGACGCGGCCATCGAAACGGCCGACGTGGCCATCATGGACGACGACCTGCGCAAGGTGGCGGCCTTCGTGCGCCTGTCCCGGGCCACCGTCGCCACCCTCAAGCAGAACATCGGCCTGGCCCTGGGCCTCAAGGGGCTGGTGCTGGCGCTGACCGTCCTCGGCTACGGCTCCATGCTGCTGGCCGTCTTCGCCGACATGGGCACAAGCTTGCTGGTCATTGCCAATGGGTTGCGGTTATTAAGGAAGTAAGGGGAGAAATGCGAAAAGAAGATGCCTCCGGCGGGGGGGGGGGGGGGGGGGGGGGGGGGGGGGGGGGGGGGGGGGGGGGGGGGGGGGGGGGGGGGGGGGGGGGGGGGGGGGGGGGGGGGGGGGGGGGGGGGGGGGGGGGGGG
>JAEZMB010000265.1 GCA_023435825.1 Pseudomonadota bacterium
GTCCGGGGGCCTGAGGCCCCCGGCCGCCGGAGGCATTCTCCCCATATCGTCCGAATCTAGGCGGCCAATCCGACCATCTCAAGCGCCCAGTAGCACAGCGCGGCCACGATGGCCGAGGCCGGGATGGTGAGCACCCAGGCGACGACCAGCCGGCCGGCCACGCCCCAGCGCACGGCGGACAGGCGTTTTGACGCGCCGACGCCGATGACGGTGGTGGAGATGATGTGGGTGGTGGAGATGGGCGCGCCCAGGGCCGAAGCGCCGCTGATCACGGCGGCGGCGGCGGTTTCGGCGGCGAACCCGTGGATGGGTTCGAGCTTGAAGATCTTGTGGCCCATGGTCTTGACGATCTTCCAGCCGCCCGAGGCCGTGCCGATGCCCATGGCCAGGGCGCAGGAGAGCTTGACCCAGAAGGGCACGGTCATTTCCGGGATCTGGTGGAAGCTGAACAGGGCCAGGGTGATGATGCCCATGGTTTTCTGGGCGTCGTTTAAGCCATGGCTGGTGGCCATGAAGGCCGAGGACAGGATTTGGAGCTTTTTGAACAGGAAGTTGACCCGTCCCGGCGAGGCCCGCATCACCATCCAGGACAGCAGCACCATGAGCAGGTAGCCCGAGGCGAAGCCGGCCAGGGGCGAGAGAAACAGCGGAATGATGACCTTGCTCACGATGGAGCCGTAGCTTGGGGCCGACCAGCCGCCGAAGGCGACGCCCGAACCGATGAGCCCGCCGATGAGCGCGTGGGACGACGACGAGGGCAGGCCCAGGTACCAGGTGAGGAGGTTCCAGAAGATCGCGCCCAGAAGAGCGGCCAGCACCAGGCATTGGCTGCCGGTGACCAGTTCGGGCCGGATGATGCCGCTGCCGATGGTGTGGGCCACCGAGGTGCCCAGAAACGCGCCGAACAGATTGAGGGCTCCGGCCATGACCACGGCGGTCAGGGGCGAGAGCACCTTGGTGGAGACGATGGTGGCGATGGCGTTGGCGCTGTCGTGGGCGCCGTTGGTGAAGTCGAAGATGAGCGCGATGGTCACCACGGCCACGAGGAGAATGGGCAGATCAGGCATTTTTGAGCACCACGCCTTCCAGGACGTCCGAGAGCGATTCGGCGCGGTTCACCGCCGCCTCGATGCGGTCGAAGATGTGCTTCCATTTGACGATGTCGAGGATGGCCGCATAGTCCGCGGTCTCGTCGCCGCCGTCGTAGAGTTCGCCGATGCCGACCATGAGCAGGGTCTCGCATTCGTGCTTGAGGTTCTCGATCTTGTGGAAACTGTCCTCGGAGCGTTTGTTCTCGCTCATCTTGGTCAGGACGTTCCCGAGTTCCTCGATCATGGCCCGCAGGTTGCTGACGATGCGCCGGGCCGGATAGCGGATGCGGTCGAAGCCAAAAAGCCCGATGCGCGAGGCGATGGCCTTGATGAGATTGAGGATGTCTTCCTGGGTGAGGTTGATCTCGTGGATGTCCTCGCGGTCGATGGGCGTGATGAAGGTCAGCGACAGTTCCTTGGCGATGCGCCGGCTGATGGCGTTGCCTTCGGATTCGATGATGTTGATGCGTTTGCAGCGTTCCTCGACGTCGGTGAAGTCGGTGAAAAGCTCGTCGAGAATGACGGCGGCCTTGATCAGCTTGCGGTGCTGTTCCTTGAAGAGGTCGTAGAATTTGACCGACCTGGGGAAGAGGCTAAAACCCATGCGCGTCTCCGCGGGTTGATGATTGGCCTTGGCGGACGTTTGCCGGCCAAGGTTTTTCGGTGTGTCGGGCTCAGGCGGCGGGCAGCCGCACCACCCGGGTTGCTCCGTCGAAAGCGACTTCGCCGCCGGCCGCGGCCAGATCGGCCACGGGCAGGGCTACGTCCAGGCGGGCCGGCCCCTCGAAGCGCACGGCATAGGTCCCGCCCGCCTCGCGCAGCAGCCGCACGGCCGTGGAGGCGGCGTCCGGGGTCTGGACCAGGATGGCCGAGAAGGCCTGGACCAGGGTTTCATGGGGCACGGCCACGCCGGCCGGGCCGTCCGGGGCCTCGACCAGCCGGGCGGTGACGCCCTTGGCTCCAAGAACAGGCGACACGGCGGCCAGGGCCTGTTTGAGGGCGGCTAGGAGGTCGGTGGCCGGGGCCTTGGCCTTGGCGGCGGCGAAGCGGTCCCGGGCGGCGGCGAGAAGTTCGTCGATGACGCCCTTCATGGCCGTGGCGGCGCGCTCGACCACGGTCAGGGCCGCGTCGGCCCCGGTGGTGTCCGGGGGCGCGGCGGCCAGCATTCCCCGGGCGGTTTCGGCGTAGCCCAGGACCTTGGTCAGGGGGGTGCGCAGGTTGTGGGAGGCGTCGATGACGAAGTCGCGGAAGATGCGTTCCATGGCGGCGGCTTCGGTGACGTCGTGGAAGGTGAGGATGCGCCCCACTTCCGGAGTGGCCGGCACGGCCTCGACCACGTCCACCACGCGCCCGCTGGGCAGTTCGAAGCGGCCCACGGCCCGCACGCCGCCGGGGGGCGCGCCGGCTTCGCCAAGGGCGCGCTGCACGCAAAGGGGCGCGCCGGCCTCCAGGGGGATGCGGCCGGTGGGATCGTCGAACTTGGGGAACATGGCGCGAAAGGCCTGGTTGGCGGCGGTGATGCGGCCGGAGGCGTCGAGGATGGCCAGCCCTTCGGCCATGCCGTCAAAGATGGCGTCCTGGCGGGCGCGCCGGGCCTCGATCTCGCCCACGTGAGCGCCGATGCGGCCGGCCAAGGCGTTTATGGCCTCGGCCAGGGGGGTGAAATCGGCGGCCGGCACGAGGTGGATGCGCCGGTCGAAGTGGCCGTGGCCGATGTCCCGGGCCACGGCGGCCATCTCGCCCACGGTGCGCGACAGGCGGCGGGCCAGGATGGCCGAGGCCGCCCCGCCGGCCACGAAGACCAGGGCCAGGACGGCGAGCAGGGTTTCCCGGAAGCGCCCGATCTCGGCCCGCAGGGACGACACGGGCAGGGCCAGGCGCACGATGCCGGCCGGCAGCCCGGGTTCGGCCGGGATGGCCTGGGCCACGTAGAGCATGTCCCGTCCCAGGGTGCGGCTGAGGCGCAGGTCCTGGCCGAAGCCGCCTTCCAGGGCCTTTTTGACCTCGGGCCGGTCGGCGTGGTTTTCCATGACCCCGACTCCGGCCGCGCCCACGTCGGAATCGGCCAGCACGCGGCCGGCGGCGATGTAGGTCAGGCGAAAGCCCAGGTGCGGTCCCAGGCTGTCCACATAGGCGGCCAGGTCGGCGTCGCCGCCGAAGGTCGGATGGGCGCGCAGGAGATATTGGGCCAGATCCAGGGAGCGGCGGGCGCGTTCCTCGGCCTCGGTGAGGGCGGCCCGCTCGGCCCGGCCGGCGGCGAAGACGAAAACGCCGCTTAAGACCAGGAGAAAAAAACCCCAGGTCCACAGCAGGTGGCTCAGCGTAATGGAGCGCCGCGACATTTCCCCTCCCGACATGGCCAAAGCGTGACGAAACCGAGACGGTTTCGTGACGGGCAAGGTATAGGCGGCAAGCCGGTCGGGGGCAAGGCCCTAGCCGTGTGACAATCTCGTGACAACCAAGAAAACGGAGCGCGGCCGTCGGAAAAACCCCTTGCCTTTGCCCCCTGTCTTCCCGGATGGGGGGCCTGGGGGGCGCACGCCCCCCCCCCCCCGCGGGAATGCCCCCCCTTTCCCCCCCCCCAGCGCCCC
>JAEZMB010000299.1 GCA_023435825.1 Pseudomonadota bacterium
AGCGGGGCCAAAGCCGGGGCGTTGGCCGGGCGGACCAGACGCCGGGCCAGTTCCCGGGTGAGCGCCCGGCGGGCCGGGGCGTCGTCCAGGTGGCGGCCGGCCTCGCGGGCGGCGGCGGCCAGGGCCGGGTCCAGGGGAGCGCGCTCGAAGGCCCAGGCGGCCAGTCTGGCGGAGAGGGGCGAAAATTTGGGCGCGCCCACGGCCAGGGCGGCCAGTCCGGCGGCCTGATGGCGCAGGAGCCAGTCCCCTTCCAAACCGTAAGCCCACAACGGCAGATGGGGCCGCAGGCCGGCGGCGGGCGGATGGGGCGCGAGGCGGTGCTTCATGCGTCAGGCTCGGGCGAGGGTTGGCGGTTTGACGAACGGCGCGTTACAGGGCATGTAACGCTCGCCTCCCGACATGAAAAGGCCTGGCCCGGAAACGGACGCGCCAGGGCATGAGGACCCGAGATGTTTCGAGGAACACCCACTGTTTTCCTGCTGGTCGCCCTGATGGGCGCGGCCCTTGGCCTGACGGCCGGGTGCAGCAAATACGACGGGCTTGAACGCAATATGCAGTACGTGTCCGACGACCTGGTGCGCAAGGACGCGGCCATAGCCTGGCAACAGGTCACGGCCGCCCACGCCGCCTGGCAAAAGGCCGGCCAGAGCCACGATCCGGCCGACGCCGCCTTTGCCGCCTACCAGGACGCCTACGCCCGCTATGCCGTGATCTACAACGAGTTGCTGGACCGTTCCAACGCGCCCGGCGGTTTTTCCAGCCGTTTGCGCAGCCCCACCGACACCCTGCCGCCATCGCCGCCGGGCGTGTCCGTGCCGTCCGCCTCCACCGGGCCGGCTGCGGCCCCGGAGCTGGGCACGGCCGGCCGCGACCTGGGCGACACGACCCCGACCCGTCCGCTGGCCGGGTCCGCGGCCAAGTCCGCCCCGACGCCGGCCGCCGTGGTGCCCGCGACTTCGGCTTCGGCCGCGAAGCCCGACGCTGTCGCGGCCTCGGGCAAGGCCAAGGTCGTGCCGGCCGGACCGGGCTCCTACATCATTCAGCCCGGGGACACCCTGCATTCCATCGCCAAGCGCCATGGCCTGAGTGAAAAACGCCTGGCCGAGGCCAACGGCATCACCGATCCGACGAAGGTCGCCGTGGGCAAGGCCCTGACCATCCCGGCCCCCTGAACGGCTTCGGCTTCTTTGGTGCAATCAAGGCCTTCGGTTATCCGCCGAAGGCCTTTTTCATGGCCAAGGCCAGGGTGGCCAGACGGTGCTCGTAGGTGTGCTCGGCCAGGATGCGTTCCCGGGCCGCTTGGCTCACGCGTGCTCGCTCGGCCGGGTGGGCCAGGTAATGCCGGGCCAAGGCCTCGATCTCGCCGGGTTCGGCGTAGACGGCCGCCTCGCGGCCCGGTTCAAAAAGCGCCGCCAGTTGCTCCCGGGCGTCGGTGAGGACAAAGCCGCCGGCCGCCGGCACGTCGAACACCCGCTGGTTGACCGCGCCTTTCATCTGCAGGCTGGTGGCGTTGAGGCTGACGTCGCTTTGGGGGTAAAATAGCGGCAAATCGTCGTAATAATCCAGGGGCGGCAACCGCTTCCAGGCCGTGCCGCAGCCCGGATAGACCGCTTCCCAGCCGTCGTCGCCGGCAATGAGCGGTGCCAGCGGCAGCAGGCGCGACACGCAGTCCTGGCGGTAGCGCCTTGTGGCCTCCCAGGTCAGGGCCAGTTCGGCCTCCAGGCGTTTTTCGCCGTTTTCCAGACGGGCGAACAGGGCGGCCGTGGCCGGATGGCCGGCCAGGAACCGGCCGGCGTCGCGTTCGGGCGAGGCGGCAAAGGCGTCGGCCGCCGCCGTAACCCCCCGGGCCAGGGCCGGGGACAGCCGGGCCAGGGACTGGGCCGCTTGATCGTTCATGGACGCGCCGACGAAAGACGCCGCCGCCTGCCAGGGATGGCCGGGAGTAGGGGCGCGCGGCGCGAAACGGACCGGGTCCGTGGCCAGGGGCAGCCAGGCCGTGTGGGCGAATCCCTGGCCGGCCATGGCCTGGGCCATGTCGGCGTCGTAGGAAAAGAGCATGACCCCGGGGCCGGCCAGCCCGGCGAAATCGTGGAGCACCAGGCGCGGGCTGTCCACGAACCAGGAGGCCAGAGGCAGCCCGATCTCGGCCAGAAGGGCGGTGAGCCGGCCTTCCCGGTCCAGGCCCAGATGGTTGACGGTGAGCGCGAAGTCCGGCCGAAACCGGGCCACGGCGGCGAGCAGCCCCTCGACCACGGCAGTCTCGCCGCGCTCCCCCCGGCCCATGTCCAGGCGCTGGTGGGGCATGTCCAGGCGGTCAAGCGCCGTTTCGATCTCGCGGTAGAGGAAATAGGGCCGCCACAGGAGCAGCACGCGCGGCTTGGGCGAGGCGAATTTCTTGTAGCCGATTTCCCGGCGCAGGGCTTCGTAGCGGGCGCAGCCGGCCGCCACGCCGGCCTGCCAGTCCGGGTCCAGGCGCGGATAGGCCGGGTGGACGATGAGCTGCAGCCGGGCGAACCCGGCCGCCCGGGCGGCGTCGGCGGCGGCCCCGGCCGCAGCCAGGGGATCGGCGTCGTCCCGGAAGACGACCTTCGCTTCATCGGCAAACCGTTCCCGCACGCCGGTGGCCGCCTGGATGGCGGCCTGTCGGTCAAGGACCAGAACGGCCGGACAGCCGGCCTCAAGAGCGGCCGCGATGCCGTGCCCCAACCCCGCGCCCAAAAGGACCGCCACCGGCGGCCGGTCGTCGGTCCCGTCCGGATCGGTCGCGGCCAGGGCGGCCCGCACCCGTGCGGCTTCGGCCTCGCCGCCGCCCCGGCCGGCCAGATGGCGGACCTTGCCGTCGGTCTCCAGGCGCACGTCGGCCACGGTTCCGTCCGGGTCGGCCAGGGCCGTGGCCAGATAGGCCGGGGGCTTGGGCGGCGCGGGCGGCATGGGGTCAGCGTCCGGGCAGGTTGAGGATGCGGGTGACGGCCCGGCCGGGGATGCTGAAAAAGCCCTGGAGCACCCGGTAGACCACGTCGCCGATGATGCGGCTGCGGTCGATGGTGACCTTGGGGCCGTCCAGGGGGCCGACGATGGTGGCCGGCACCTGGCTGCCGCTGGGCAGGGTGGCCATGAGGCTCAAATCGATGGTCTCGTGGCGCAGGTCGCACTCGCCCCGGCCGGCCACCAACATGCGCGGGCTTTCGATGCGGAAGTCGTCGCTGTGGGCCACGCCGCCCTTGGCGTTCCAGCTGGAGGAAAACATCTCGAAGGGCAGGCGTTCTTCCTGGGGCTTGCCGTTTACGAGCTTGTCCGGGTCGCGGACCTTGATCTCGCCGCGCGTGATCTGCAAATGGCCGGTGCCGGTCAGGTTGCCGCGCAGTTCCTCCTCGGTGGCCCCGCTGGTGCGGGCGGCCACTACGAAGGTGCAGGCCCCGGAGGCCAGGGTGTCGCCCTCGGCCCAGTCGTGCAGAAACCGGGCGATTTCGATGCCTTCGAGCTTGAGTTCGATGGCGGTTTTGAGCGCCGTGTCCCGGGCGTCGCCGCGCACCTCCACGAACAGCCGGCCGGCGTAGAAGCGCGGCGATTCCTGGCGGAAGGTGAAAAGCCCGTTTTTGGCGTTAAACGAGGCCGTGCCGGCGTCGAAGGTCACGTTGCCTTTCTTGAGCCAGCCGAAATGGAGCTTGAGGTCCAGGGCGGCCTCGCGCAGGCCCTTGAAGTCGATCTTCTTGCGCCGCTCGGCCAGGGGCGGCGGCCCGGCGGCCGGCTTGTGCGGGGCGTAGGCGTCGAGGTCGAGACGGTCCACCGTGATCTCCCACTTGCCCCGGGCCGGATCGAACCGCTCGAAGCTGCCCTGTCCGGTCAGGCGGGTCTCGTCGAAGCTGGCGGCCAGTTTCGAGACCACCACGGCTTTTTCCTCCACCGCGCCGGCCACGGCCAGGGAGGCCTTGGCCAAAAGCGTGGTTGGCGCTTCGGCCGGCAGGGAAAAGCCCAGGGCCGGCAGCACCTGGCGCGGCGAAAACGTGCCCGTCTCCAGGCTGAACTGCACCGGGGCGGGCTCGCCGCCCTTGCGCCAGATCCGGGCCGTGGCCGAGGCCCCGGCAAAGCCCAGGGCCACATCGCCCAGGGAAAAGGAGCCGCCGGCATCGGCCGCCACCGGTCCGGCCAGGGTCAGCCGGGATTCGCCGCCGCCGGACAGCCGGGCCAGGGCCGAGGCCTCGAACTTGCCCTGGAACACCTCGCGCAGCCGGCCCTCGCGGTCCAGGGCCAGGGGGCCGGCCAGGGTCGTGCGCAGGTCGCGCAGATTCGGCCCGTCCGGTCCGCCGTCAAAAGACGTGGCGGCCAGGGTGGCGCTGGCCTCACCCTCGATGCCGTCGGCCCCTTCCGCGCCCTTGAAGGTCAGGCTGAGTTTCGGCGCGGCCAAGGTCTGGCGGGAGCCGGCCCGGCCCAGGGCCAGCCGGGCCGATTCGGCCTCCACGGCGGCGCTGACCGCGCCCAGCCGGCCCTTGGGGCCGCCGGCCGCCTCCAGGCCGAGCTTGGCGGCGATGGGTCCGGACAGGCCCGATTTGGGAAGCATCTTGCCGGCTTCGGCCCCGGACAGTTGCAAGGCCCCGGTCAGGCGGCCCGACGCGTGGCGCTCCAGGGAGCCGGAGAGCCGCCCGCCCCAGGCCTCGGCGGTTTCCACGACGGCGGTGATCCCTTTTTCGCCCAGGGAAAGGTCGAGAACGGCGTTTTTGAGGTCCAGGCCCCGCCCGGTAACCTGTTCCAGGCGCAGCTTGCCCTTGGCCCGGGGCAGGGAGGCGGCCGGTCCCGGTTGGCCCGATTGCCCCGGCTGCCCGGCTGGGCCGGCCAGGCCGGCCAGACGGTCGAGGTCCAGGTGGTCCACGGCCAGATCGAAGCCCAGGCCGGGTCCGCCGCCCGGGGCCGGGCCGATCTGGCCGCGAAGGACGAGTCCCCCGGCCTTGGCCTCCAGGCCCGAAAGCTGCCATTTGCCCGAGGGCTCGGCCAGAAGCGTGAGCTGGCCCTTGGCCGCCACCGGCCCGGCCGGCAGGCTGCCCAGGCCCAAGGCCTTGGCCGCGGCCGCCGCGTCCGGGCTGGCCAGGGTCCAGGAGCCGGCCGCGCCCGTGGCGTCCAGGCGGCCGGAAAAGCGGCTGGTGAGCCCCAGGG